>NZ_CP040899.1:2512454-2826511 GCF_006349365.1 Georgenia wutianyii | reverse complement strand
GGCAGGTCGTGCATGACGTCGGCGACGTCGGCGGGCTTGAGGTCCTCGATGGTCGCGAGGAACGACGTCGCCGGCTGGGGCTCGCTGCCGCCCACGAGGTCGACGAGGTCGCCGACCTCGACGACCATCTGCTCCCCGCGCCGCCGGCGCAGGCCGCGCGTCTGCGTCGTGCGCGCGACGAAGAGCTGGGTGACGAGCCAGTCGCGGTTGCGCTGCTGCTCGATGGCGACGTCGGAGACGATGACGTCCCCGCTCCCGTCGGCGAGGGTGAGCCGCCGGTCGACGAGCTGGCCGAGGACGAGCGTCTCGCTCGCCCGCTGGGAGAAGCGGCGGATGTTGAGCAGCCCGGTGGTGATGACCGCCCCGCCGGAGATGCCCACGACCCGGGTGAGCGGCAGGAACACCCGCCGCTTGCCCGGCACCTCGACGACGAGCCCCACCGCGCGCGGCGGGTTCTTCGTCCGCAGGAGCACGACGACGTCGTGCACCTTGCCGACCGGGTCGCCGAGGGGGTCGAAGACGGGGGTCCCCGCCAGTCGGCCGACGAAGACGCGGCTGGGTGCCGACCTGCTCACTGGAGTACTCACGCGGCCAGCCTAGAAGCAACGACGAGGACGTGCTGCGGGGCCGACGCGCGGGGACGTGCGTAGCGACGGCGTCGCGGAGGAGAGACAATCGGGCCATGGCCTTCAGCAGCAGCAGGGGCGGGGTCCCGACGACCCCCACCCTGCCCACCGGTGTGCAGATCGCGTCATTCGACACCTACCTCGAGGCACAGCGTGCCGTCGACCTCCTGTCCGACAAGGAGTTCGAGGTCCAGCGCACGACGATCGTCGGAACCGACCTGCGCATGGTCGAGCGCATCACCGGTCGCCTGTCCTACCCGCGGGTCGCGCTCGCGGGCGCCATGTCCGGCGCGTGGTTCGGCCTGTTCGTCGGCCTGCTCTTCGGGCTGATGTCCGACGGGCCCATCCTCGTCATGCTCCTTCCGGCGCTCGTCATCGGTGCCGCCTTCGGGATGCTCTTCGGGCTCGTGTCCTACGCCTTCACCGGCGGCAAGCGGGACTTCACCTCCTCCAGCCA
This sequence comes from Georgenia wutianyii, assembly GCF_006349365.1. Lineage (NCBI taxonomy): Bacteria > Bacillati > Actinomycetota > Actinomycetes > Allobogoriellales > Allobogoriellaceae > Georgenia > Georgenia wutianyii. Next base: position 2,825,428 of record NZ_CP040899.1, on the reverse strand, counting down.
GGTCGTCGCCGGCAGGTACGCGCTGCTGTGCGAGCAGAGCCGGGTGGGGGAGGCGGTGCGCCTGCTCGGCGAGGCGGGGATCCGCACCCGGGTCGGTGGCCCCGGCCCGACCCAGCCCGTGAGTGGGCCCACCACGGCGCAGCCCGTCGGGGCGCCGCCGTGGAGCGAGCCCCAGCAGCCCCAGCAGGCAGGTCCGCCGCCGGCCGCGCCGCCCGGCGGTCCCGGCGCGGGGCAGCCGCCCGCCGGTGAGCAGCCCGCGGAGACGACCGTCCCCGCCGCCCCGACCTTCCGGCCGTGGGAGGACGAGCACGGCAACCCCCGGTACGGACGCCGGCTCCCGCAGCGACCGACGGACGGTGAGGAGAACCCTTCATGAGGGTTCCGCCTGTCCTCCTGTCGACGTCGTCGTGCTACCCGAGCAGCACCGAGGAGTCCTTCGCCGCGGCCGCCCGCATCGGCTACGACGGCCTCGAGGTCATGGTCTGGAAGTGGCCGGAGACCCGTGACGCCCAGGCGCTGCGCGCGCTGTCGGAGACCTACGGCCTGCCCGTCCTGGCGATCCACTCCCCGACGCTCCTGCTCACCCAGCGGGTGTGGGGCTCGGACGCGTGGGGCAAGATCGACCGCTCGGTGGCGCTCGCGGAGGGCGTCGGCGCGGAGGTCGTCGTCGTCCACCCGCCCTTCCGGTGGCAGCGCGAGTACGCGAGCGGCTTCGTCGAGGGGATCGCGCGACGCCAGGCCCGCACCGACGTGCGGATCGCGGTGGAGAACATGTTCCCGTGGAAGGCGCGCGCCAAGGACGACAGCCGGACCAAGGAGCGCCACGCCTACCTGCCGCACTGGAACCCGCTCGGGCTGGACTACGAGTACGTGACCCTCGACCTGTCGCACGCCGGCATCGCCGGGCAGGACTCCCTCGAGGTGGCGCACCAGCTCGGCCCGCGCCTCGGGCACATCCACCTCACCGACTCCACCGGGTCCAACCGCGACGAGCACCTCGCTCCCGGCCGGGGCTCCCAGCCGTGCCGAGAGCTGCTCGCCGAGCTGCCCGGCCTCGGTTTCACCGGCTCGATCGCCGTCGAGGTGACGACCCGCAAGATGGGTCCCGCGCAGCGGGAGGCGGCGCTCGTGGAGTCGCTCGCCTTCGCCCGGGAGAACCTCCCCAGCTTCGCCTGAGGGCTAGGTGTGCCGGCGGGGCGTGAGGCTCCCGAAGCGGACGGTGAGCAGGTAGAGCACCGCGCCGAGCAGGAGCATCCCGAGCCCGAGCAGCCACACCTGCAGCGACTGCTGGCTCAGCAGCACGCCGCACGTGACGAGCGCGAGCACCGGCAGCACCCGCGGGGTGCGGAAGTGGGCGTGCCCGACCCGGTCCTTGCGCAGCACGAGCACGGCGAGGTTCGTGCTGACGAAGACGACGAGCAGGAGCAGCACGACGGTCTCGGCGAGCATGCCGAGGTCCCCGACGAGGGTGAGGGCGGCGGCCACGGCCGTCGTCACGACGATCGCGAGCCACGGGGTGCGCCGCTGGGGGAGCACGGCGGTGAGCGCCGCGGGGAGCAGTCCCTCGTCGGCCATGCCGTAGGCGAGCCGGCTGGCCATGATCATCGTGAGGAGCGCGCCGTTGGCGACGGCGACGAGCGCGACGGCCGAGAACGCCCAGTCCGGCACCCCGACGCCGGTGGTGCGCACGACGTCGAGCAGAGGGCTCTCGGACCCGGCGAGGTCGCCCGTCGGCACGACGAGCGCCGAGCCGAGCCCGATGAGGGCGTAGACGACGCCGGCGACCCCGAGCGCGGCGAACAGCGCCCGCGGGTAGACCCGGCTGACGTCCTGGACCTCCTCGGCGACGTTCGCCGACACCTCGAAGCCGACGAAGGAGTAGAACGCGAGCAGCGCGCCGCCGAGGACCGCCGAGCCGGCGCCCGTCCCCGGAGGCAGGTCGGTGAGCCGCGACGCCTCGCCCGCACCCCCGGCCACGGCTATCCCGACGACGACGACGACGAGGACGAGGCCGGAGACCTCGATGATCGTCATCGCGACGTTCGAGCGGACCGACTCACGGATGCCCCGCGCGTTGAGCAGGGCGAGCAGGACGAGGAACACCGGGGCGGCGAGCGCGGCCGGGACGTCGAGGAAGACGCCGAGGTAGTCGCCGGTGAACGCGATGGCCAGGCCGGCGGCGCTGGTGACCCCGGCCGCGAGCATGGAGAAGCCGACGACGAAGGAGACGACCGGCCGCTTGAAGGCGCGCTGGGCGAAGACGGCCGCGCCCCCGGCCTTGGGGTACTTCGTCACGAGCTCGGCGTAGCTCGCGGCGGTGAGCAGCGCCATGACGAGCGCGAGCACGAGGGGCGCCCACATGAGCCCGCCGGAGCGCTGGGACAGCTCGCCGGTGAGCGCGTACACCCCCGCCCCCAGGACGTCGCCGAGGATGAAGAGGAACAGGAGCCAGGGGGTGATGCGACGCGCGAGGCGCGTGCTGTCCACGGAGTCGACGGCCATCGGCACAGGATCGGGGTGCCGGGCCGTGGCGGCAACCGGTGAGCCAGGTCACCACCTCCGGGTGCGGGCGCCCGGGCCCGGTGCCATGGTGGCGCCATGAGCGAGAACACGACGAACCCGTCCGAGAAGCCCTACGACCCGGCCGAGGACCCCGACGCCGACCCGAAGCAGCTCGAGCACGAGGAGCCCTTCGACCAGCCCTCCCAGGCGGAGGGCGAGGACACCCCCGAGGCCGGGAGCCCGCGCTGACGTGCGGGCGCTGACCTGGCAGGGGCGCGAGGACGTCCGCGTCGAGGACGTCGCCGACCCTCGGATCGAGAGGCCCACCGACGCCGTCATCCGCATCACCTCCTCCGCCATCTGCGGCTCCGACCTGCACCTGTACAGCGTGCTCGGTCCGTTCCTCACCCCCGGTGACGTCCTGGGGCACGAGCCCATGGGCGTCGTCGAGGAGGTCGGCTCCGAGGTGACGTCCCTGCGGCCCGGGGACCGCGTCGTCGTGCCGTTCGTCATCGCGTGCGGCCGGTGCTGGATGTGCAGCCGCGGGCTGCAGTCCCAGTGCGAGACCACGCAGGTGCACGAGCACGGCAAGGGCGCCTCGCTCTTCGGGTACACGATGCTCTACGGGCAGGTCCCGGGCGGGCAGGCGGAGTACCTGCGGGTGCCGTTCGCCGACGTCGGCCCCGTCGTCGTCCCCGACGACGGCGAGCCCGACGAGCGCTACCTCTACCTCTCCGACGTCGTCCCCACGGCGTGGCAGGGCGTGGAGTACGCCCAGGTGCCGCCGGGCGGGACGGTCGTCGTCCTCGGGCTCGGGCCGATCGGGCAGATGTGCGCCCGCATCGCCCTGCACCGCGGCGCCGGGCAGGTCATCGGCGTCGACCTCGTGCCCGAGCGGCTGGAGATGGCCCGCCGGCACGGCGTGCTCACCATCGACATGCGCGGGGTGGACGACGTCGCCGAGGCCGTCCGCGAGCTCACCTCGGGCCGCGGGGCCGACTCCGTCATCGACGCCGTCGGCATGGAGGCGCACGGCTCGCCCGTCGCCGCCGGCATCCAGGCCGGTGCCGGGCTGCTGCCCGACGCCCTCGCCCGCCCGCTGTTCACCAAGGCCGGCGTCGACCGGCTCGCCGCGCTCCACACCGCGATCGACGTCGTGCGCCGCGGCGGGACCATCTCGCTGTCCGGCGTCTACGGCGGCGCCCAGGACCCGATGCCGATGCTCGAGATGTTCGACAAGCAGGTGACGATGCGGATGGGTCAGGCGAACGTCCACCGCTGGATCGAGGACCTCCTGCCGCTCGTCAGCGACCCGGCCGACCCGCTCGGGGTGCTCGACCTGCGCACCCACCGGATCGCGCTCGAGGACGCCCCGCGCGGGTACGACATCTTCCAGCGCAAGGACGACGGGGCGATCAAGGTGGTCCTCGACCCCGCGATGGCCCCCTCCGGCGGGGACGAGGCGGCCCGGTGAGGGTCGCGGTCGTCGGCGCGAGCGGCAACGCGGGCACCGCCCTGCTCCACGCCCTGCGCGGCGAGCGGGGCATCGAGGTCGTCGGCATCTCCCGGCGGGCGCCGGACTCCACCGCCGAGCCGTACGACACGGTCGTGCGGTGGGAGCAGGTCGACATCGCCACCCCCGTCGCGCTCGCGGAGGGGGAGGACTTCGTCGTCGACCGGCTCGCCGAGGCGTTCGAGGGGGCCGACGCCGTCGTCCACCTCGCCTGGCTCATCCAGCCCAACCGGCAGCGCGAGGTCCTGCGGCGCGCCAACGTCGACGGCACCCGTCGCGTCGTCGAGGCGTGCCGCCGCGCCGGGGTGGGGCACCTCGTCGTCGCCTCCTCGGTGGGGGCCTACTCCCCGGTGACCGACGACGAGCCGCGCGAGGAGTCCTGGCCCACCCACGGCAGCGCACCGACCTCGCACTACGCGGTCGACAAGGCCGCCCAGGAGCGGGTGCTCGACGAGGCCGAGGAGGCCGGGCTGGCCGTGGCGCGGGTGCGCCCGGCGCTCATCTTCGACGCCGACGCCGGGGCGGAGATCCTCCGGCTGTTCGTCGGCGCGCTCGTGCCCCCCGGGATGCTGCGGCCCGGCGCCCTGCCGGCGCTGCCGCTGCCCGCGGGGCTGCGCCTCCAGGTGGTCCACGGCGACGACCTCGCCGACGTCTACCGCCGGATCCTGCTCCAGCGGGCGACCGGCGCGTTCAACGTCGCGACCGACCCGGTGCTGCGCGGCCAGGACCTCGCCGACGTCCTCGACCACGGCCGGGTGCTGCCCGTGCCGGTCTCGGTGCTGCGCCCGATGGTCTCCCTCGCGTGGCAGGCCCACGCCGTCGCCGCCGACCCCGGCTGGCTCGACATGGCCCTTCGCGTGCCGGTGATGGACGCCTCGCGCGCCCGGCGCGAGCTCGGCTGGGAGCCGCGGGTGGGGGCGCAGGACGCGCTGCGCGAGCTGCTCGTCGGCATGGCCGAGGGGCAGGGCACCGCGAGCCCCCCGCTGCGCCCGCGGGAGAGCTGGCCGCGCGACCAGCAGCCCCCGGGTGCCGTGCACCCCGACGGGCTGCTCGGGCGCGAGGACGACTCCCCGGCCCACCGTGTGCCGGCCCACCTGGAGCGCGACATCCTCGGGCTCTACCTGTCCGACCACCTCACCGGCGCGACCGCGGGCCTGGAGCGCGCCGAGCGGATGTCCGCCGCCTACGCCGACACCGATGTGGGGGAGGACCTCGAGCGGGTCGCGCTGGAGATCCGTGAGGAGCGCGAGCTGCTCAAGGACCTCATCGACTCCCTCGAGCTGCGCCGTCGGCCCTACCGTCAGGCGGCCGCGTGGCTCGCCGAGAAGGCCGGCCGGCTCAAGGTCAACGAGCGGCCCGAGGGCTCACCGCTGACGCCGCTGCTCGAGTCCGAGCTCATGCGCAGCGCCGTCATGGGCAAGCTCGGGCTGTGGCAGGTGCTCACCGAGCTGTCCGACGACCTCGGGCTGCCCGCGCCGCTGTTCGAGGCGCTCGCCCGGCAGGCGCGCGACCAGGCCGCCACCTACGAGCGGGTGCACCAGCACATCGTCGGGGAGGTCTTCCGCGACGGTCACGTCGACTGACCGACCGCGGCCGCCCACGGCGGGCGGCCGCCGGTCAGCCGCAGGTCAGCCGCGCAGGCTCGCCATCCACGCCTCGACGTCCTCCACGCGGCGCGGGAGCGCGGCGCTGAGGTTCTCCACGGTGCCGTCCGCGCGGACGAGGACGTCGTCCTCGATGCGCACGCCGATGCCGCGCAGCTCCTCGGGGACGGTGAGGTCGTCGGCCCGGAAGTACAGACCGGGCTCGATGGTGAAGACCATGCCCGGCTCGAGCTCGGCGTCGAGGTACATCTCCCGGCGCGCCTGGGCGCAGTCGTGGACGTCGATGCCCAGGTGGTGGCTCGTGCCGTGCACCATCCAGCGGCGGTGGAACTGGCCCTCCTCGGCGAGGGACTCCTCGGCCGTGCCGGGCAGCAGGCCCCACGACTCCAGCCGGGCGGCGAGCACCTCCATCGCGGCGGCGTGGACGTCACGGAAGCGTGCCCCGGGCTGCCCGGCCCGCGCGAACGCGGCGTCCGCGGCGTCGAGCACGGCCTCGTAGACCTTGCGCTGGGCGGCGGTGAACACGCCGTCGACCGGGATGGTGCGGGTGATGTCGGCCGTGTAGAGCGAGTCGACCTCGACGCCCGCGTCGATCAGGACGAGGTCCCCGGGGCGCACGGCGCCGTCGTTGCGGATCCAGTGCAGGGTGTTCGCGTGGTTGCCCGAGGCGGCGATCGTGTCGTAGCCGACGGCGTTGCCCTCCTCGCGGGCACGGGCGCCGAAGACGCCCTCGATGACGCGCTCGCCGCGCTCGTGCTCGACCGCCCGGGGCAGCGCGCGGACGATGTCGGCGAAGCCCTCGGCGGTCGCGGCGACGGCCTTGCGCATCTCGGCGACCTCGAAGTCGTCCTTGCGCAGCCGCAGCTCCGACAGCGCCTCGGCGAGCCGCGCGTCGGCGGCCTCGGTCTCCTCCTGCCCGCGGCGGGCGGACTCGACCTGCGCCTCGACGGCGGCGTCCACGCCGCGCACGACGCGCAGCTGGACCCCACCGGGGCCCGCGTCCTTGGCGAGCTCGTCGCCCAGGGAGTCGATGTGGGCGGTGCGCAGCCCGGTGAGCGCGGCGACCTCCTCCAGGCTCGGCCGCTGGCCCACCCACAGCTCCCCGTAGCGGGCGTCGGCGAAGAACTCCTCGGTGTCCTTGCCCGCGCGCGGGCGGAAGTAGAGCACCGCCTCGTGGGTGTCCTCGCCCTCGGCGACCGGGTGGAGGACGAGGACGGCGTCGGGCTCCTCGTCGGTGCCCAGGCCGGTGAGGTGGGCGAAGGCCGAGTTCGGCCGGAAGCGGTAGTCGGTGTCGTTGGACCGCGTGACGAGCGTCCCCGCCGGCAGGACGAGGCGCTCACCGGGGAACAGGGCGCCCAGGCGCTCGCGGCGGGCGGCCGCGAACGGGGCCGCCGGGCTCTGCTCGGGGAGGGTCGGCTCCTGCTCCTGCCAGCCGGAGGCGATGAACGCGCGGAAGGCGGGGGAGGAGGGTCGCTGGGAGCGGTTGGAGCCACGCTCGCTCAGCGGCTGGCTCTCCGTGCTGTCCGTGTCCGTCATGTGCCCATCGTCGCACGCACGGGGGGCGTGCGGCCTGGGGGGAAGGGCCTACCCTGGAACCCGTGCCAGTCCGTCCGTTCGTCGACCTCCACGCCCACTCGAGCGTGTCCGACGGCACCGAGCCGCCCGCCCAGGTGATGGCCGCGGCGCGCGCGGCCGGGCTCGACGTCGTCGCCCTCACCGACCACGACACGTGGGACGGCTGGGACGAGGCCGCCGCCGCCGTCGGGCGCACCGGCGTCGCCCTCGTGCGCGGCGCGGAGATCTCGACGTCCGCCGGCGGCACGAGCGTCCACCTCCTGTCCTACCTCCACGACCCGCAGGCGCGCGGCCTCGGTGCCGCGGTCGCCCGGGCCCGGGAGTCCCGGCTCGGCCGGGCGCGCCGGATGGTCGAGCGCATCGCGCAGGACTTCGACCTCACGTGGGAGGAGGTCGAGCGGCGGCTCGAGCCCGGGGGCACGGTGGGCCGCCCGCACATCGCCGACGCGCTCGTCGACCGCGGCTACGTCGCCGACCGCTCGACCGCCTTCACCGAGCTCCTCGACACCCGCGGGCCCTACTACGTGCCCTACGACGCCCCCGACGTCATCGAGGCGATCGAGCTCGTCCGCCGCGCGGGCGGTGTGCCGGTCATGGCCCACCCGCGCGCGGGCTCGCGCGGCCGGGTCGTCGAGGACGAGGTCATCGCGCAGATGGCCGAGGCAGGCCTGGCCGGCCTCGAGGTCGACCATCGCGACCACGACGAGGGTGCCAAGGCCCAGCTGCGGGGCCTGGCCGCAGAGCTCGACCTGTTCGTCACCGGGTCGAGCGACTACCACGGCGCGGGCAAGCCGAACCGGCTGGGGGAGCACCTCACCGACCCGGACGTGCTCGCGCAGATCGAGAGCGAGGGGTACCTGCCCGTGCTGCGTCCGTGAGCGACCTGCTCGACGTCCCGCTCCTGGCGACGACGTTCTTCACGCTCTTCGTCATCATGGACCCCCCGGGGACCGTGCCGATCTTCCTCGCGCTCACCTCGACGAGCACCGCGAAGGAGCGCAAGCGCGCGGCACGCCAGGCGACGCTCGTCGCGCTCGGCGTCATCACGGCCTTCACCGTGCTCGGGCCCTACATCCTCGGCTTCCTCGGCATCTCGGTGCCCGCCCTCCAGCTGTCCGGCGGACTGCTGCTCCTCCTCGTCGCGATGGAGCTGCTCACCGGCAAGGCGGAGGAGCCCCAGCCCGCCGGCGGAGGCAAGGTCAACATCGCGCTCGTCCCGCTCGGCACGCCGCTGCTCGCCGGGCCCGGTGCGATCGTCGCCGCCATGCTCGCCGTCCAGGACGCCGACGGCCCGCCCGGGTGGATCGCGATCGCGCTCGCCGTCCTCGCCGTGCACGTGTGCCTGTGGCTGGCGATGCGCTTCTCGATCTACATCCACCGCATCCTCGGCGACGGCGGAACGACGCTCGTCACCCGGATCGCCGGTCTGCTCCTCGCGGCCATCGCCACCCAGCTCATGGCCGACGCCGTCTTCGCCTTCATCGACGCCCACGCCTGAGCCCGCGTCCTGCCCGGCCGCGTCAGACCGGGCTCTGCGAGACCAGGACCCCGGTGAGGGACAGGACGAGGAGCAGGGCCGTCGCCTCGACGCCGACCGTGCGGCGCAGCAGCGAGCGTGAGCCGCCCGCGGCGACCAGGGGCACGAGCCGGAAGCGGTTCCACGCCGCGACCGCGAGGACGCACGCGACCGTCGCCACCTTGGCGAGCAGGACGAGGCCGTAGCCGGTGGTGCCCAGCGCGGCCGGCTCGGGGAGGATCACCCAGGCGAGCACCGTCCCCGAGGCGGCGAGGGTGAGCACCAGCCAGGCGGCGGCGTCGGAGAAGCGTGCGACGGTGCGCGCCGCCGCGGGGGTCTCGACGCCCGCCGCGCGCAGCGTGAGGAGGAGGCCGAGCAGGCCGCCGAACCACACGCTCCCCGCGAGGACGTGGAGGAGGTCGCTGCCCACGACGAGCCACCCGGGGCCGAAGGAGCGCGTGTGCCCGGTGAGCGGCAGGGAGACGAGCGCGAGCACCACGCCGAGGAGGGGCACGACCCGCCCGCGGCCCGCGAGGGCGAGCGCGAGTCCACCGGCCCCGAGCGCCGTCGCCGCGCCGGTGCGCGAGGTGAGCGAGTGCCACAGCAGCTCGGGGTCGACGAACCCGGAGGGCCCGGCGCCGACGAGGCGCGCACCGGCGCTGACGAAGACGAGGAACAGGCCCACCAGCCCGACCGCGGCGAGCTGGGCCGTGGGGCGCAGGAGGCGCACCGGGGCAGCGCGGTCGAGGACGAGGAGGCGGAAGAGCACGAGCCCGCTCGCGCCGAGGATCCCGACGTACAGCAGCACCTGGCCGGTCTGGTCGACCGCGCGCACGACGTCCCACCCGCTGCCGTGCACCACCGTCCCGCCCGCGGCGGGCAGCGCCGCGTGGGCGTGCGCCGGGGCCACGAGGACCGCCGCGCACGCGAGGAGCACGGCGTGGAGCAGGGCGTGCGCGAGGAGCGCGGCGCGGGTGAGGAGCACGGCGTGCGGCGCCGGCCGGCGACCTCGCCGCACCGCGCCGGCCCTCTCCCCGGTCACCCGCACGAGGGCAGGCTAACCTCCGGTCCGACCGGTGCGGGCGAGCGTCCACGGTTTCTGCCACCAAGTCCGCGACACGCGCGCGACAACCGGTGCCGGGCGCCCTGTCGGGGCTGCGTACCGAACTTCGTGGCAGGTTTCGGCCGGGGTCGAGGCAGGCGCCGAGGTCGGTGCCGGTGGTGGGACCGCGGAGCGCCCGGACCGAGGCGACGCTGCGCCGGGCCGCATCCGTTTCCTGCCACCAACTCCGCGACACGCGCGCGACATGCCGGCGCCGGGCGCCCTGTCGGGGCCCGGCACCGGTTGTCGTGGCAGGTTCCGCGCGGGTCGACCGCGCGGGGAGGGCTCAGCCCTCGCTGGTGTCGTTCGTCGTGCGGCGACGACGACGGCGGCGCGGCTTGCCCTGGGCCTCGCCCGCGGTCGCGGCCTCGCTGCGCGGGGCCTCGCTGCGGCGGGCCTCGCCACCGCGGGCCTCACCGTTGCGGGCCTCGCGGCCACGGCTCTCGTGGCCACGGGTCTCGCCGCCGTCGCGACGGCCGGAGCCCTCGCGCGCGCCGCCGCGGTTGCCGCGGCCGGCGGACTTGCCGGTCTCGCCCAGGTCCTCGAGGGTCTCTGCACCCAGGCCCGCCCGGGTCCGCGCGCTGCGGGGCAGGCGGCCGGTCACCCCGGCGGGGATGCCCAGGTCGGAGTACAGGTGCGAGGAGGTGTGGTAGGTCTCCGGCGGCTCCTCGAGCCCGAGCCCGAGGGTCCGGTTGATGAGCCCCCAGCGCGGCATGTCGTCCCAGTCGACGAACGTGATCGCGGTGCCCGACTGACCCGCGCGGCCGGTGCGGCCGATGCGGTGGAGGTAGGTCTTCTCGTCCTCGGGGCACTGGTAGTTGACGACGTGGGTGACGTCGTCGACGTCGATGCCGCGCGCGGCGACGTCGGTGGCGACGAGGACGTCGACCTTCCCGGCGCGGAAGGCGCGCAGCGCCTGCTCACGGGCGCCCTGCCCGAGGTCGCCGTGGATGGCGGCGGAGGCGAAGCCGCGCTCGGCGAGCTCGTCGGCGACCTTCGCGGCGGTGCGCTTGGTCCGGGTGAAGACGATCGTCAGCCCGCGGCCCTCGGCCTGGAGGATGCGCGAGAGCATCTCGACCTTGTTGAGCGCGTGCGCGCGGTAGACGACCTGTCGCGTCGACTTGACCGTCTGGCCGTCGTCGTTCGGGTCCTGCGCGCGGATGTGCGTCGGGCGGCTCATGTAGCGGCGCGCGAGGGCCACGACGGCGCCGGGCATCGTCGCCGAGAAGAGCATGGTGTGCCGGGTCGCGGGGGTGCCGGCGAGGAGGGTCTCGACGTCGGGCAGGAAGCCGAGGTCGAGCATCTCGTCGGCCTCGTCGAGGACGACGGTGCGCACGCGCGAGAGGTCGAGGATGCGCTGCTTGAGCAGGTCGATCATGCGGCCCGGGGTGCCGACGACGACCTCGGCGCCCCGCTGGAGCGCCTCGACCTGCGGCTCGTAGGCGCGCCCGCCGTAGACCTGGACGACACGGAGGGTGGGGCGGCGGCGCGAGGCGGCCGCGAGGTCACCGGCGACCTGGGAGGCGAGCTCACGGGTGGGGACGACGACGAGCGCCTGGGGCTTGCCCTTGTCGGGCAGCTCGTCCCAGCCGTCCTCGCCGGGGGCGACGGTGTTCTGCAGCGCCGGGATGCCGAAGCCGAGGGTCTTGCCGGTGCCGGTCTTCGCCTGGCCGATGATGTCGTGGCGGCCGAGCGCGACGGGCAGGGTGAGCGCCTGGATCGGGAAGGGGTGGATGATCCCGCCGTCGGCGAGGGAGTCGACGATCGCCTGGTCGACGCCGAAGTCGGCGAAGGTGAGCTCGGGGGCGAGCGCCTCGTTGGACTCGTCGGTGATGTCGGTGTCGATCGTGGCGATGCCGGCGTCGTCGAGCGCGGCGCTGTCGGCCGCGGTGGAGACGTCGATCCTGTCGTCGCCGGCAGAGGGCGTGATGACGCCCGAGGAGGTGTCGGTCAAGAGTCGTACCTATCCGGTTGTGGCGGGGCGGCGAAGGCGCCGTCGGCACCGCCTGGTCGTGGCAGCCGATCGTGGGCATTCGCGCCGCGCGTCGCGGCAGGGCTCTGATACGTGACGACCGGTCAACCGTATGAACCGTGCCAGTGTAGCGCCCGGGCCGCCACGAGGGCTGTGAGACGGGACTCCGAGATCAGGTGGTCTCGCGCAGGCGCAGCGTCCCGTCGAAGAGCTCGCGGGTCTCGGCAGCGGAGTGGGGTCGGTCGACAGGAGCAGCTCGACGGCGCGGCGGACCCCCTCGGCGGAGGGGAGACGGACGGTGGAGCCGAGGGTGGGTCTCGATGGGCAGGGCGTCGTCGCAGCCCACGCAGGACGTCGCCGGGCACCGTGACGCCGCGGACGGCGAGCCCGCGCCCCGTGCTCAGGCGCGGGCGAGCCGGTTGGGGACTAGCCCATCTCGGCGGCCACCTCGCGCACCCGGGCCACGGTCTCGGGCAGCAGCAGGTCGGTTGAACGCGCGGGAGACGGTCGAGGGGGAGACCCCGAGCGCCTCGGCGACCTCGACGATCGTCGGGCTAGCCACCGCCGTCCTCCTCGAGGAGGCGGCGCACCGCGTCGTGGAGGATCTCGGCGGCCCCGGGGAGGAACGGGCCGGGCATGCCGTAGTAGCGGTACGCGTCACGGACCTCGTAACCGCCGTGCGCGTACTCCTCGGTCACCGGGAGGTAGCCCGGGACGCCGTCCGCGTAGCCGAGGACGACGGTCGGCCGGCCCGGGCGCAGGGCAACGATGCGCTCGGCGGTGGCGAGGAAGGGTTCACCGGGCAGCCCGACGACGCGCAACGGTCCGGCGGCGAGGACGGTCACCCGCCCGGTCCACGTCGGGTGGCCGTCGGCGTCGACGGGCAGCACGACCTCGGCCGACCTGAGCGAGACGCGGTCGGCGGGCAGGGGGTGGGTGGCCGACGCCGTGACGGCCGTGGCGAGCACGGTGCCGATGCGCCAGGCCTCGGCGAAGGTCCGCCGTCCGTCCCCGGTGGGGGTGAAGGACGACTCCGCGGAGTGTCCGGTGTTGACGTCCCCGGCGGCGCCGGTCGCGAACACGCACACGCTGCCCGGTGTGGCCTGCTCGACGAGGTCGCGGAGGACGCCCGGGTAGTCGGCGCTCACGAGCGTGTTGGCGCCGTCGAGGACCACCGGGTGGCACGGGTAGGTCACGAGCGTGAGGACGACGTCCCCCGGCACGCCGCCCTCGCCGGCGGCGCGGGCGTGCAGCGTCTGCACCGCCGGGTCGATGACCCGGTCGGGATGGCGGCGGTTGCGCGCGACGTCGACCCCGGTGGCCTGCCCGTACTCCAGCGTCGCCGGGACCTGGGCGCGGCGGGCGCGGTCGACGGCGGTCACGGCGGCGGCGACGACACGGTCGTGGACCGCGGCGTCGTGCTCCCCGGCGCGCCCGAGCCCGACGCACGGCCCGGAGTGGGTGTGGGTCGCCGTGACGACGACGTCCTCCAGGCCGAGGGCGCGGACGTGCCGGCGGACCTGCGCGCAGGACTCCTCGTGGAGGGTGCACACGTCCGCCGTGACGAGCGCGACGTCGTCGAGGACGACGGCGCGCACGCTCAGCGGGTCGTGGACGCCGGTGCTCGGGCCCAGTCGTGCGGCGAACCCTGCCATCGGCGTGCCGGCCGGGACGTCGACGAGCTCGACCGCCGCCCCGGCGCGCACGGTGCCCGGCCCGGAGGTCATGGGACGGGGTTCCCGCCCTGGACGACGTCGAGGACCTCGCCGGCCCGGAAGAAGACCTCCTGGCTCGCGAGGTCGGAGTGCCCGCCCGGCCCGTAGACGTGGACGAGGCGGTCCGCGGCGACGGGCTCAGCCACGGGAGGTCTCCGCGTCCGGCGCGGCGGCCGCGTCGACGTAGAGGTCGACGTCGGGGTGGAGCTTGAGCGCGGTGCCGGGGACCTCGGGGGTGGGGTCCAGCCCGAGGGTCCGGGTCACGGCGGCCCGCTTCGCGCCGCCCGGGACGGAGCACACGACGTGCGCGCTGTGGAGCAGCCGGGGGATGGTCACGGTGACGGCGCGCTCGGGGACGTCCTCGACCGTGGGGAAGTGGCCCTCGTCGGCCTGCTGCCGGCGGGAGACGGCGTCGAGCTCGACCACCCGTGCGGCGCGGGGGTCGGAGAAGTCGGCCGGTGGGTCGTTGAACGCGAGGTGGGCGTTGACCCCGAGCCCGCAGAGGAGGACGTCGAACGGCTCCTCGCCCATCGTCCGGGCGTACCCCGCGGCGGCCTCGTCCGCGGCCTGGTCCACCGGGATGCGGTGGAAGGTGGTCGGGCCGGGGAGCAGGGAGAGGAAGTTCGCCTCGAGCCAGTTGCCGAACCCCTGGCGGGCGTCGAGCGGCAGACCGACGTAGTCGTCCATGTGGAAGAAGGTGACCGCGCCGAAGTCGAGGTCCTGTGCCGCGGCGAGCGTCCGCAGGGTGTGCGCCTGGCTCGGGGCGGCGGCCAGCATGACGCGCGCGCTGCCCCTGGCTGCGAGCGCCTCACGCAGCAGGAGGGCCGCCCGGGTCCCGGCGGCGCTGCCCATCTCCTCGGGTGTGCCGTGCACGTGGAGACGGATCGGGTGCAGAGTCATGACGCTCCTTGCGGTGTCGTGCGGTTGAGGAAGATCAGTGCCCGGATGACGTGGAACGGGTCCTTGACGGGCAGGGCGACGACGGCGTTGAGCGGTGCACCGGACCGCTCCCGGATCTGCAGCCACTCCCCGTTCACGGCGTCGGGGAAGGTCTCCATCGTGTAGTCCGCGACGCGTTCGGCCCAGGCCGCCATGTCGGTGTCCCCGGTGAGGGAGGCGAGGAGGGCGGTGGCGTAGAGCGCCTCGGCGTGGACCCACCACAGCTTGGTGTCCCACGTGCCGGTGACCAGTGCCTCGTAGGGCGTCGGCTCGGGGCCGAGCAGGTCGCCGCGGGGCGGGCCGCCGTCCCGGTCGGTGTAGCGCAGGACCCCGCCCTCCTCGGCGTCCCAGCCGATGGCCAGGGCGGTGCGCGCGAGGGCGAGGTACCGCGCCGTGTCCGGGACCAGCCCGGCCTGCTGCTCGGCGTGCACGAGCATCCACAGCGCCTCGAGGAGGTGGCCCGGCGTGCGGTGGCGCGCGAGCATCGCCTCGTCGAGCCCGGCGCGCTCCGGGCGGAACTCGAACCACGTCGCGCGGTCGAGGAACTCCTCGTGCAGGGACGCGAGGGCACGGTCCCGCACCGCGGTGACGCGCTCCCAGTCCGCTGGGGCGGCCGCCGCCCCGGCGTCGCGCGCCCGGAGCAGCTCCGCGGCCGTGTGGAGGAGGTTCATCGGCCCGGCGAGGTCGCGGAACCCCGGTGGCACCGGGTACGGCGCGGTGAGCGCCGTACGGTCGAGGATCGCGGTCTCGGCGGTCGTGAGGATGGTCGTCGCGAGCCGGACCCACTCCGGCGGGGCGGAGGGGTCCACCCGTGCCGCCGCGCCGAGCCCGAGCGCGGCGAACAGGTCGGCGAAGACGCTCGCGGCGACCTCACCGTCCGGTCCGGTCAGCCGGCGCCCGTGCCGGTCGGTCCGGAACGCCGTGCGTCCCTCACCGACCGGCACGTGTGCGGCGAGGAAGCGCGCTGTGCCCGTGGCCCGTGCGGCCCACGCCTCGGCGTCGACGTCGAGGCGTCCCGCGCGGGCCTCCTCGGCGAGCTCCGCGCACAGCCAGGCCCACCGTCCCTGCGACCACGTGTACTTCTCCTGCGAGAGCAGCACACCGTCGTTGTCGAAGCAGGTGAACACCCCGCCCACCTCGTCGTCGAGGGCACGGCCCTGCCACCACGGCAGGACGTCCTGCTCGAGGTGCCGGCGCCAGCTGACCGTCTCCATCAGGCGCGCTCCGCCGTCGCGCGGTCCTGGTCCTCGATGTCGCGGTCGAGGGAGTCGATGAGCGCGTCGCTCTCCGGGGTGTTCTCGGGCTTGAGGTAGCCGATGACGATGAAGAGGACGAGGGAGACGAGGACGGGGCCGGCGACCGTGAAGGCCTGGGCCTGGTCGCCGAGCGACTCGATCCAGCCGGGCCACACGTACTTGTTGAGCGCGAAGACGATGAGGCCGGCGGCCCAGGAGATGAGGGCGGCGGAGGGGCCGGACCTCCGGAACCAGGGCAGGAGCCCGAGGAGCATCGGGATCGCGATGGGCCCGACGAGCGCGCCGAACCACGTGATGAGCAGGCCGAGGACGCCGCCGAAGCTGTCGGAGGTGAGCGCGATGCCCATGGAGAGCGCGATGAAGAGGAAGGTCGTGAGGCGGGCGACCCACAGCTCACGGGCCTCGGGGAGGAAGCCCCTGCCCTTGCGGAAGGCGGGGATGATGTCGCGCACGACGACCGAGGAGATCGCGTTCGCGTCGGACGCCGTCATCGCCATCGTGTGGGCGAACATGCCGGCAAGGACGAGGCCGACGAGGCCGGCCGGCAGGAGCGACTGCGCCATGATCGCGTAGGACTCCTCCGGGTTCGCGAGGTTCGGGAAGAGGATCGGCGCTGCCCACATCGGCACGAAGAGGACGAGCGGCCACAGCAGGTACAGGCCGCCGGACAGGATCATCGAGCGGCGCGCCTCACGGCCGTTCGGCGTGGAGATCATCCGCATCGCAAGGTTCCAGGTGCCGCCGTTGTAGGAGAGCGTGGCGATGACGCAGTACGCGAGGAAGAACCACATCGTCAGCGTGCCGTTGAACGGCTCGGAGTGGCCCGCCGGGAGCTGGTCCCACATGGTCCAGAGGGTCGAGACGCCGTCGAGCTTGACGAGGACGATGACGAACATCACGATGGCCGCGACGAACTGGATGACGAACTGGCCGAAGTCGGTGAGGACGTCGGCCCAGATGCCGCCGATCGTCGAGTAGAACATCGTCACGCCGCCGACGAGGAGGACGCCCCAGGCCAGCGGGATGCCGGCGAAGACGTTGAGCAGGATCGCCGAGGCGGTCCACTTCGCGGCGACGTCGAAGACCTTGAGCAGCGCCCCGGACCACGCGAGCACCTGCTCGGTGGGGAGGTTGAACCGCGTCGTGAGGTACTCGAGGGGCGAGATGATCCCCAGCTGCTGGCGCAGGCGCGGCCAGCGCGGGGCGAAGAGCCAGGCGCCGACGGCGCAGGCGACGGTGATGCTCAGCGCCCACCACACGTACACGGCGAAGCCGGTCGTGTAGGCGAGGGCCGCGTACCCGACGAAGACCGCGGCCGAGTAGCCGGACATGTGGTGCGAGATGCCCGTCAGCCACCACGGGATCTTCCCGTCGGCGACGTAGAAGTCCTTCGCGTTGGAGATCCGGCGCCTCGACCACATGCCGATCCACACCATGACGAGGAAGTAGCCGCCGACGACGGCCCAGTCCAAACCACCCACGTTGTCTCCTCATTGATCCAAAGTGACTCGTCCGGAAGGGCGGCTGCCGGTCCGGTGCCGGAGACGATGGCATGCAAGCGCTTGCATGACAAGTGTCACTCGAGGGCTCGCCCGGTGGTCACCCGTGGGCCGGACGTACGCTGGACGTATGCCGAACACCCCGCCCTCACCGCCACTGGACGGCCGCGAGGGGCCGGCGTCCGTCCTCGCCCTCCTCGGTGCGGGTGACCTCGTGGCCTTCTCCTGGCTGTCCGCCGACGCCGACCTCGCGCCCGCGCTCGGGGCACGCGAGTCGCTCGCCCGGGCGGCGGCCGAGCGGATGGGTCACTACGACGTGGTCGCGGCCATGCTGGACGAGGCCGTCGGCACGCACGAGGGGGTGACGCCCTACCTCGGGTTCCTCGAGGAGGTCGGCGGGCGCATGGAGGCCATGAGCTGGGAGGAGCAGCTGCTGCGCACCGCCGTCATGGGCGGGATGGTGCACGACCTCGGCGATGTCCTCGCGCAGCTGCTTCCTGCCGAGCAGCGCGAGCGCGTGATGCAGGGGGCGAGCGCGCCGGACGACGTCGTCATCGACCTCATGGCCGGGCGCCTCTCGCAGGACGAGCCGCTGCGCGCGCGACTGTCCCTGTGGGGCCGCCGGGTGGCGGGGGAGGCGCTGGCCGTGCTGCCCGCGGTCGTCGCGCAGATCGCCGACGCCGCCGGGGACCGGCGCGAGGCCGTCACGGCGCTCCAGGCGCCGGCTGCCGCGACGATGTCGAGCAGGCACGCCCAGCGGATGGAGCGGCTCGGTCTGGCTGCCTGAGCGGGCAGCTTCAGACCCGTCACCGACCGGCTGGCCCGCCCCGAGGACAGGGCCGTCCGGCCGGCAGCCGCTGGGTCAGATCCCGAAGCCGACGCGGCGGGGGGTCTCCGAGCCGAGGCGCACGTAACCGAGGGCCCCGCCGGGCACGAGGAGCTGGACGCCGTGCTCGTCGGTGAGCTCGAGCGCGGTGCCCGCGTCGAGCGCCGACCGGACCGTCTCCCGCAGCTCGTCCGCTGACAGCGGCGACTCGATCGTGATCTCGCGGGGGATGTCGCGCACGCCGATGGTGATCTCCAAGGTGGCTCCTTGCTGAGGCGGCCGGGGCCGCGGGGACTGGCAGTCGTCCCATCGTAGGCGGGCAGGGCTCGCGGGGCGGGGTGGTGTTCGCCGCGGGCGTGACGGGATGTCGGTGGGTCGTGGTTCCATCGTGGGCGTGGCACACGTGAGGCTCGACGTCCCCGCGGCACCCGCCCCCGTGGGGCTGGACGCGGGGCAGCGGCGTGTCGTCGACCGGCCCGTGGGGCAGGGGCACCTCCTCGTCGTCGGGGCGCCGGGCAGCGGCAAGACGACGACGGCGGTGGAGACCTTCCTCGCCCGCGCCGCCGCCGGGGCACCGGTCGGCTCGCACCCGCTGAGCAGCCCGGCGCTGCTCCTCGCGCCGTCCCGGCGGGCGGCCGACCGCGTGCGCGACCTCGTCGGCTCGCGCCTCGTCGGCGCCGGGGGCAGCTCGCGAGGGCTCGTCCGCTCGGTCGCCTCCTTCGCCTACGCCGTCGTCCACGCCCGGGCCACGGCGCTGCGCCTGCCGCCGCCCACGCTCGTCACCGGCCCCCAGCAGGACGCGATCCTCGCCGAGCTGCTCGCCGGCCACGCCGAGGGCCTGGGACGCGACCCCGGCTGGCCCGCCGAGATCGGCGCCGAGGCGCGGGCCCAGACGGCGTTCCGCAACCAGCTGCGCGACCTGCTCACCCGCGCCGTCGAGCTCGGCCTCAGCCCGGAGGACCTCGCCGCCCTCGGCCGGCGCGCGGGCCGGCCCGAGTGGGAGTCCGCCGCCGTCGTCCTGGAGGAGTACGCCGACGTCACCGTGCTCGGGGAGAGCCCGGCCGACCGTGGCCCGCGCTACGACGTCGCCGCCGTCGTCGACGTCGCCACCCAGGCGCTGCGCGACTGGCGCACCGACCTGCCCGACCTCGCCCCGCCGCGGTGGGGCACCGTCGTCGTCGACGACTACCAGGACGCCACGCTCGCCACGGCACGCCTCCTCCACGCCCTCGCCGACGACGGCGCCGAGCTCGTCCTCCTCGGCGACCCGGACGCCGGGGTCCAGGGGTTCCGCGGCGGGACGCCCGCGCTCGTCGGACGTGCCGTCACCGGGGACGCGCTCGGTGGGTTCGGTGCCGACCGCGAGGTGCTCGGGACCGTCTGGCGCGGCACGCCCGAGCTGCGCGAGGTCGTCCGCCGAGTCACCGGGGAGGTGTCGGTGGTCGGGGGTGCCCGCCACCGCGCGGCCCCCCACGTCCACGAGCTCGACCCCGCTCGCGACGCCCCCGCGCACGGCGCCCCGCACGGCGTGGAGACCGCGGTGCTGCGCAGCGTGAGCCAGCAGGCGGCGCACATCGCCCGGCGGCTGCGCGAGGAGCACCTGCACCACGGCACGGCGTGGTCGCAGATGGTCGTCGTCGTGCGGTCCACCGGCCAGGTCGCCGGGCTGCGGCGCCAGCTGCGCGAGGCCGGCGTCCCGGTCGCCCAGGAGGGTGCGCGCCAGGCGCTGCGCGAGGAGCCCGCGGTCCGCCCGCTGCTCACGGCGCTGCGCGCGGTGAGCGGCGGGCTCGACGCGGAGGCCGCCGTCGCCCTCCTGTGCTCCCCGGTGGGCGGCATGGACTCGGTGTCCCTGCGCGGGCTGCGCCGGGTGCTGCGCACCGCTGCCGCCGCGGAGCTGCCCGAGGCCGCGGCCCCGGCGGCGGTCCGCGCGGCCACCGACGCGCTCCTGCTCGAGGTCCTCGCCGCTCCCGCCCGCGCCGAGCAGCTGCCCGGACCGCACCGGCGCGGCCCGCTGCGGGTCGCGCGGGCGCTCGCCGCCGGACGCGTGGCCGCCGAGCGTGGCGGCGGCGCCACCGAGGTGCTGTGGGCCGTGTGGGAGGCCACCGGCCTCGCCGACCCCTGGCGCCGCCGGGCGCTGGCCGGGGGAGTGTCCGGTGAGCGCGCCGACGCCGACCTCGACGCCCTCATGGCGCTCTTCCGCGCCGCCGAGCAGTTCGACGAGCGGCAGGCCGGGGCGGGTCCCGCCGGGTTCGTCGCCGAGGTCCTCGCCCAGGACATCGCCGCCGACACCCTCGCCGCCCAGGCCCAGCGCACCGAGACCGTCGCGATCCTCACGCCCGCCGGCACCGGCGGCGGGCAGTGGGAGGTCGTCGTCCTCGCCGGGCTCCAGGAGGACGTGTGGCCCGACCTGCGGCTGCGCGACACCCTCCTCGGTGCCGGCGAGCTCGCCGACATCGCCTCCGGCAGGCGCGAGCCGGGTGCCGTGGCCCCGCGCAGCCAGGCCCGGCGCGACGTGCTGGACGACGAGCTGCGCATGCTCGCCGTCGCCGTCTCGCGCTCCACCCGCCGCCTCGTCGCCACCGCCGTCCTCGACCTCGACGACCGCCCCTCCTCCTTCCTCGAGCTCCTCGGTGCGGACACCGAGGACGCCGCCCTCACCCGGGTCCCGCCCGCGCTCGACCTGCGCGGGCTCGTCGCCGAGCTGCGCGCCGCGCTCGACGAGGAGGTCGCCGCCGGAGACCTGCCCGGCAACCGGCCCCGGCTCGAGGCCGCGGCCGCGCTCCTGGCCCACCTCGCCGCCGAGGAGGTGCCGGGCGCCGACCCCGACGACTGGCACGGCCTGGCCGCCCCGAGCAGCACCGCCCCGCTCCACGCCGCGGACCAGCAGGTGCGCGTCTCGCCGTCGGCCGTCGAGACGGCCGACCGCTGCCCGCTGCGGTGGGCGCTGCAGGCCGCCGGGGGCCGGCGCGAGGACACCCTGGACCAGTCGCTCGGCAACCTCGTCCACGAGATCGCCGCCGAGCACCCGCACGGCACCCTCGAGGAGCTGCGCGAGGCCCTGGACTCCCGCTGGTCCTCCCTCGGGCTGGGCGAGGGCTGGGTCGGGCGGCGTTCGCGCGAGCAGGCCGACCGGATGGTCGAGCGGCTCGCCGCCTACGTCGCCGGGGTGCCGGGCGAGGTGGACGTCGAGCGGAAGTTCGAGGCGGACGTCGGGCGCGCCAGGCTCGTGGGGCGCATCGACCGCGTCGAGCGGCTCGGGCCGGACCCGGTCGCCGGAGCCGAGCGTGTGCGCGTCGTCGACCTCAAGACCTCGAAGAACCCGGTGAGCGAGGACGACGCCCGCACCAACGCCCAGCTCGCCACCTACCAGGTGGCGGTCGAGGCCGGGGGCCTCGAGCGGCCCGCCCTCCCGGACGGCGCGCGGCTCGTCTACCTCGGGGCCGGCAGCAGCGGGCCGACCACCCGGGCGCAGGTGCCGCCCGCCGAGGCGGAGGACCCGCGCTGGGCGCACGAGCTCGTCGCCCGGGTCGCCGACACGATGGCCGGGTCGTGCTTCGACGCCCGGCTCAACCCCGGCTGCGGGCACTGCCCCGTGCGGCGCAGCTGCCCGCTCCAGGACGAGGGACGGCAGGTGACCCAGTGACCGGCACGACCACCCCCCTGTGGCACAGCCCCGCGGACATCGCCCGCGCGCTGGGCCAGCACGTGCCCACCGAGGAGCAGCAGGCCGTCATCGAGGCGCCGCTCGCGCCCCAGCTCGTCGTCGCGGGGGCCGGGTCCGGCAAGACGGAGACGATGTCCGCGCGCGTCGTCTACCTCGTCGCCAACGGGCACGTGCGTGCCGACGAGGTCCTCGGGCTCACCTTCACCCGCAAGGCCGCCGCCGAGCTGTCCGACCGCGTCCGCCTGCGGCTGCGCCAGCTGCGCCGCGCCGGGCTGCTCGACACCGGGCCACGGATGGACGTCGACCGGCCCACGATCGCCACCTACAACTCCTTCGCCGCCGACATCGCCAAGGAGCACGCCCTGCGGGTCGGGGTGGACCCCGACGCGCGGCTCGTCACCGAGGCCGGCGCCTGGCAGCTGGCCGACGGCGTCGTCCAGGGCTGGCACGACGCCCTCGACGTCGACGCCTCACCCGGCTCGGTCACCGAGGCGGTCCTCGCGCTGTCCGGCGCGCTCGCCGAGCACCTCCTCACCACCGACGACGCCCGCGAGCAGCTCGAGGACCTCGCCGGCTCGCTCACCGAGGCCGCGCCCGCCGGGCGCACCGCCAAGCCCTACGCCGACACCCGCAAGGTGGTCACCTCGCTGCGTGAGCGGCTCGCCCTGCTCGACCTCGTCGACGCCTACGCCCGGGCCAAGCGCGAGCACGGCGTCATGGACTTCGCCGACCAGGTCGCCACGGCCGCCCGGATCGCCGAGACCGTCCCCGCCGTCGGGCAGGCGCTGCGCGAGCAGTACCCCCTCGTCCTGCTCGACGAGTACCAGGACACCTCGGTCGCCCAGCTGCGCCTCCTGTCGGCCGTCTTCGGCGGCGGGCACGCCGTCACCGCGGTGGGCGACCCGAACCAGGCGATCTACGGCTGGCGCGGCGCCGCGGCGGCCGCGCTCGCCGACTTCCCCGCCCAGTTCCCCAGCCTCGGGCGCGCCGGCCAGGACCACACGCCCACCCGCTACCTGCGCACCTCGTGGCGCAACGACGCCCGGATCCTCGCCGTCGCCAACCGCGTGTCCGGCCCGCTGCGCGTGCCCGACGACTCCGGCCCGGCGCCGGTCGAGGTGCCCGAGCTCGTCGCGCGGCCCGGTGCGGGGGAGGGGCAGGTGCTCGCCGCCTACGCGGAGTCGGTGGACGAGGAGGTGGCCGGCATCGCCGACTTCCTCGCCGAGCGCTGGTCCCCGGAGCAGACCGCCGCCGTCCTGTGCCGTACCCGCTCGCAGTTCACCCCCGTCGTCGAGGCGCTGCGGGCGCGCGGCGTCCCGGTCGAGGTGCTCGGGCTCGGCGGCCTCCTCGCCGCCCCCGAGATCGTCGACGTCCGGGCCGCGCTCGAGGCCGCGCACGACGCCTCGCGCGGCGACTCCGCGATGCGCCTGCTCACCGGCGCCGGCCTCGGCGCCGCGGACCTCCACGTCCTCGGTGCGTGGGCGCGCTCCCTGGCCGCCGCCGGCGGCGCGCAGGGCGAGGCGAGCATCCTCGAGGCGGTGGACGACCCGCCGCCCGCCGACTGGCGCTCCCCGACCGGGAGCGCGCTCACCGTGGACGGGCTGCGCCGCGTCCGCCGCGTCGGGGACCTCCTGCGCCAGGTCCGCTCGCTGAGCTACCTGTCGCTGCCCGAGGTCGTCGCCCACACGATCACCCTCATGGGCCTGGACATCGAGGTGGCCGCGCGCGCCGGGCGGGTCGCCGCCCACGCCCGCGCGAACCTCGACGCGTTCGTCGACGTCGCCGCCTCCTTCGCCGCCGACGCGGGCGGTGGCGGGCTGGGGGCGTTCCTCGGCTGGCTCGACGCGGCCGAGGAGCGCGAACGCGGGCTCGAGCCCGTCGACGCCGACCCGCAGCCCGGTGCGGTCCAGGTGCTCACGGTCCACGCGGCCAAGGGGCTGGAGTGGGACGTCGTCGCCGTCCCCGGGCTCGTGGAGTCCCAGTTCCCCAGCTACAACGGGCGGCCGCGCCCCGACGGCACGGTCTCCGCCTCCGGGTGGCTCACCGACCGGTGCGCGCTGCCCTACCCGCTGCGCGGGGACGCGGCGAGCCTGCCCGCCCTCGACGTCCCGCCCGCCCCGACCCACGCGGACGTGCGCGACGCGCTCACCCGGCTGCGCAGCGACGGCGGCCGTCACGCCGTCGCCGAGGAGCGGCGCCTCGCCTACGTCGCGGTCACCCGCGCCCGGCACACGCTCCTGCTCACCGGCTCGTGGTTCCGCACCGGCAAGTCCCCGCTGCCGCCCTCCCGCTTCCTCAGCGAGCCGCGCGACGCCGGGCTCGTGGAGGAGGCGCCCCTGGGGTGGGCCGCCGAGCCCGAGGCGGACGCCGTCAACCCCAGCCTCGAGCGCGTCGTCGCCGCCACCTGGCCGCTCGACCCCCTCGGGGAGCGGCGCGGGCGCCTGGAGGCTGCCGCCGTCGCCGTGCGCACCGCCACCGGTGTCCCCGAGCCCCGGGAGGGGGACGTCGCCCGCTGGGCGCGCGACGCGGAGCTGCTCCTGCGCGAGCGGGCGGAGTCGCGGGCCGCGAGCCTGGAGGTCTCGCTCGGCACGCACCTGTCCGCCTCCGCCGTCGTCGGCCTCGTCAACGACCCGCACGCCTTCGCCCTCGACCGGCGCAGGCCCATGCCGAGCGCGCCGAGCGAGCACGCGAGCGTCGGAACCCGCTTCCACGCCTGGGTGGAGGAGTTCTACGGGGCGCCCAGCCTGCTCGACGTCGACGGCGCCGAGGACCTCCTCGCCCCGGAGGAGCCCACCGGCACGGCGCCGGACCTCGCCGAGCTCCGCCGCACCTTCGCCGCCTCCGCGTGGGCTGCCCGGCTGCCGGTCGCCGTCGAGGTCGACCTCGAGACCGCCGTCGCCGGCACCGTCGTCCGCTGCCGCATCGACGCCGTCTTCGACGACGAGCACGGCCTGGACGTCGTCGACTGGAAGACCGGTGCGCCGCCGCGCGACGAGGAGACGCTCGCCGCCCGTGAGCTGCAGCTCGCGCTGTACCGTCTCGCGTGGGCGCGGCGCACCGGACGGCCGCTCGAGGAGGTCGGGGCCGCGTTCTACTACGTCGCCGCCGACCGCACCCTGCGGGCCGGCCGTCTCACCGAGGAGGAGATCGTCCGTCGCGTCGGCGCCGCGCTCGCCCGCCTGTGAGATGCCCGGGTGCGCGTGGGCGGCAGCTGACGCAGAGTGGGCCGATGGAACCGATCTACACCGCAGAGGCCCTGTCCACCGGCGCGGGACGCGACGGTCACGTGAGCTCGCCCGACGGCCGCGTCGACCTCGACATGGCCGTCCCCGTCGAGATGGGGGGCTCGGGCCAGGGCGCCAACCCCGAGCTCCTCTTCGCCGCGGGCTACGCCGCGTGCTTCCACTCCGCGCTCCAGGGAGCCGCCCGCCAGGCGGGCGTCGACGTCTCCGGCTCGACCGTCGGCGCGCGGGTCGACATCGGCAAGCGCGAGGACGGCGGCTTCGGCCTCGCCGTCACCCTCGAGGTGGTCCTGCCCGGCGTTCCGGAGGAGGAGGCCCGCCGGCTCGCCGACGCCGCCCACGCCGTGTGCCCCTACTCCGCCGCCACCCGCGGCAACATCGACGTCACCGTGACGGTCGCCGACGACTGAGTCGAGCATCACCACGGCAGGAGGCCGCCCGGCCCAGGGCAGCCGCCCCCGGTGGTGCACCATGAAGAGGTGACAAGCCTCGCCCCGCGTGGCCCCCGGCCCAGTGCGAAGTTCATCGTCCTCGTCGGCGTCATGGCCGCACTCCCGGCGGTCACGACCGACATGTACCTGCCGTCGCTGCCCGTCGTGGCGACCGAGCTGGACACGACCCCCGCCCTCGTCCAGGCGACGATCACCGGTGTCCTCATCGGCGGCGCGGTCGGCCAGCTCATCGTCGGACCGCTGTCCGACCGCTTCGGCAGACGACGTCCCGTCATGATCGGGGTGGCCCTCCACGTCGTCGCCTCGATCCTGTGCATCGTCGCCGCGGGCATCGTCCCGCTGCTCGTCCTGCGCGTCATCCAGGGGATCGGCAACGCCGCGGCCACGACGACGGCGATGGCCGTCATCCGCGACCGCTACAGCGGGGCGACCGCCTCGGCGATCCTCTCGCGCCTCATGCTCGTCATCGGCATCGCGCCGCTGCTCGCCCCCACCGCCGGCAGCCTCGTCGCGGACATCGCCGGCTGGCGCGCGATCTTCGGCGTGCTCGCCGCCCTCGGTGTGGCGCTCATGCTCTTCATGTGGCGCTTCCTGCCCGAGTCCCTGCCGCCCGAGCGGCGCCGCACCGAGGGCATCGGCGGCGCGCTGCGCAGCTACGGCGTGCTCCTGCGCGACCGCCAGTTCGTCGCCCTCGCGATCCTGCCCGGCCTCGGCCTCGGTGCCCTCATGAGCTACGTCGCCGGCTCGCCGTTCGTCTTCCAGGAGGAGTACGGCCTGGGGGAGACGCAGTTCGCGCTGCTCTTCGCCGTCAACGGCATCGGCCTCGTCCTCGGGTCGCAGGTCAACGCCGCGATCGTCCGCCGCTTCGAGCCGCTCCACATCATGCGCGTGGCGGTGCCGGTCGCGCTGGTCCTGGCAGTCGCCCTCTACGTCATCGCCGCGCGGGACGTGGGCGGCCTCGTCGGCATCGTCGTCCCGCTGTGGCTCCTGCTCGCCGTCAACTCCGTCGTCCCCCCGAACGCCAGCGCGCTCGCGCTCAGCCGGCACGGCGAGCGGGCCGGGGCGGCGGCCGCGCTCATCGGCGCCGCGCAGGCGGGGATCGCGGGCCTCGTCAGCCCGCTCGTCGGTGTCCTGGGCGAGGACGCGGTCGCCATGGCTACGGTGATCATCGGGGTCATGGTGCTGGCCGTCGTCGTGCTCGCGTTCGGGACCCCTGCCTACCGACGTCAGGAGCGACGGTGAACGAGGACCTTCCCCCCGAGCTGCGCGACGGTGGCGTGGGCCGCCGTCGCGTCCAGCCGCTGTGGTGGCGCGTGACGACGAGCGCCGTCGCCATCGTGCTCATCGGCCTGCTCGTCGTCGCCCACCTCATGTGACGTACGGCCACCTGCCGCCGCCCGCTGCGGTGAGCCGCCGCCCCGGCATCGCGTAACCTGGGTGATCGTGGCCATCGACTTCCCGCACGAGATCCAGCAGCTGCGTTCCACCTACCGCGCCATCAGCGCGGTGACGGACCCCGACGCGCTGCGGGCCCAGATCGCCGAGCTCTCCGAGAAGGCCTCCGCGCCGAACCTGTGGGACGACCCGGACAGTGCGCAGGAGGTCACCAGCCGACTGTCGCACGCCCAGTCCGAGCTCTCCCGCGTCGAGCGGATGGGCGAGCGCATCGACGACCTCGAGGCGCTCGTCGAGCTCGGGCAGGAGGAGGACGGGGCCGACGCCGACGCCTTCCTCGAGGACGCCCAGGCCGAGCTCGCGAGCGTGCGCAAGGACCTCGCCGACCTCGAGGTGCGCACGCTGCTCTCCGGTGAGTACGACCAGCGCGAGGCGGTCATGACGATCCGCGCCGGCGCCGGCGGCGTCGACGCCGCGGACTTCGCCGAGATGCTCATGCGCATGTACCTGCGCTGGGCCGAGCGGCACGGCTACCCGACCAAGGTGCTCGACACCTCCTACGCCGAGGAGGCGGGCCTCAAGAGCGTGACCCTCGAGGTCAAGGCCCCGTACGCCTTCGGCACCCTGTCCGTCGAGGCCGGCACGCACCGCCTCGTGCGCATCTCCCCGTTCGACAACCAGGGGCGGCGCCAGACCTCCTTCGCCGCCGTCGAGGTCATCCCGCTCATCGAGCAGACGGACCACGTCGAGATCCCCGAGTCGGAGATCAAGGTCGACGTCTTCCGCTCCTCCGGGCCCGGCGGGCAGAGCGTGAACACGACCGACTCCGCCGTGCGGATGACCCACATCCCCACCGGCATCGTCGTGTCGATGCAGAACGAGAAGTCCCAGATCCAGAACCGGGCCGCGGCGCTGCGCGTCCTGCAGTCCCGCCTCCTCCTCGTGCGCCAGCAGGAGGAGAACGCCGCGAAGAAGGCCCTCGCGGGCGACGTCAAGGCGAGCTGGGGCGACCAGATGCGCTCCTACGTCCTTCAGCCCTACCAGATGGTCAAGGACCTGCGCACCGAGCACGAGCAGGGCAACCCGCAGGCCGTGTTCGACGGCGAGATCGACGACTTCATCGAGGCCGGGATCCGCTGGCGCAAGCAGCAGGAGAACCGCGCCGACTGAGCGCCGCCCGGCGTCCTCGCCCGACATCTGCGCGGCCCGCGCGCGGCGTGTCGCCGCCGGGCTCGCGCGCGCCCGTGCCTACTCTCGAACAGGGCCAGAGCTGTACCTTCCCCACCTCCGAGACTGGCCGTAGAGCATGATTCGATTCGAGAACGTCTCCAAGGTCTACGCCAGAGGCGCACGGCCCGCCCTCGACCAGGTGACCCTGGAGATCGAGCGCGGCGAGTTCGTCTTCCTCGTCGGCCAGTCCGGTTCGGGGAAGTCCACCTTCCTGCGGCTCGTGCTGCGTGAGGAGCGGGCCACCTCCGGCCAGGTCTTCGCGCTCGGCCGCGACCTGTCCACCGTGTCCCGGTGGCGGGTGCCCCACCTGCGGCGGCAGATCGGGATGGTCTTCCAGGACTTCCGCCTGCTGCCGAACAAGACCGTGTTCGACAACGTCGCGATCGCCCTCCAGGTCATCGGCAAGCCGCGCCACCACGTCCTCACGACGGTCCCCGAGGTGCTGGAGACCGTCGGCCTCGAGGGCAAGGAGAAGCGCCTGCCCCACGAGCTGTCCGGCGGTGAGCAGCAGCGGGTCGCGATCGCGCGGGCCTTCGTCAACCGGCCCGCGATCCTCCTCGCGGACGAGCCGACGGGCAACCTCGACCCGACGACGTCGATCGGGATCATGCGGCTGCTCGACCGGATCAACCGGATCGGCACGACGGTGGTCATGGCCACCCACGACGACGAGATCGTCGACCAGATGCGCAAGCGCGTCATCGAGCTCGAGGACGGCCGCCCCGTGCGCGACCAGTCGCGCGGCGTCTACGGCGCGGCGAGGTAGGGGCCATGCGCGCACGTTTCGTCCTCAGCCAGCTGGCCTCCGGCCTGCGCCGCAACGTCTCGATGACGGTCTCCGTCATCCTCGTCACCTTCATCTCCCTCGTCTTCGTCGGCGCCGCCGCCCTGCTGCAGATGCAGATCGGCAACATGAAGGACGACTGGTACGACCGCGTCGAGGTCTCCGTCTTCATGTGCCCGCAGGACTCGGCGGTGCCCACGTGCGCGGCCGGCGAGGTCACCGACGAGCAGCTCGCCGACGTCGAGGAGCTCCTCGCGTCCGAGGCGCTCGCACCGTACGTCGACGAGGTCTTCTTCGAGACGAAGGAGGAGGCCTACGCGGCCTTCCAGGAGCAGATGCCGGACACGGTGTGGACCCAGTCCCTCACCCCGGACCAGATGCAGGTCTCCTTCCGGATCAAGCTCGTGGACCCCGAGCAGTACCAGGTCGTCGCCGACGAGCTCTCCGGCCGGCCGGGCGTCGAGGACGTCGTCGACCAGCGGGCGCTCCTCGAGCCGCTGTTCCTCATCCTCGACCGCGCGACCCTGCTCGCCGTCGCCCTCGGCGGCGTCATGATCCTCACCGCGGTCCTGCTCATCACGACGACGATCCGCCTGTCGGCGATGAGCCGGCGCCGCGAGACGTCGATCATGCGCCTCGTCGGCGCCTCGAACCTCTTCATCCAGCTGCCGTTCATGCTCGAGGGTGCGATCGCCGCGCTCGCCGGTGCCGCCCTCGCGGTCGGTGGCCTGTGGCTCGCCGCGCGCTACCTCGTCGAGGGGTGGCTCGCGACGGAGTTCCAGTGGGTGCAGTTCGTCGACACCGGCGACGTCCTGCTCATCGCGCCGCTGCTCGTCGTCGCCGCCATCCTGCTCGCCGGCATCAGCTCCCTGGTGTCCCTCTCCCGCTACACGAGGGTGTGAACGTGACGTCGTCCCCGCGCGGCCTGCGCCGCCTGTCCCGTCCGCTCCTCTCCGCCGTCGTGGCCCTCGGGCTCGTCGTCGGGGGCAGCGCCGCCGTCGCCGACTACGAGGACGACATCCGCGAGTACGACCGCCAGCTGCAGCAGCAGCGGGAGGAGCGCGAGCGCCTCGCCCAGCAGCGCGAGGAGCTGTCCTCGCGGCTCGAGGGCACGAACGAGGACCTCGCCGGCGCCTACCTCGCCCTCGAGGACGCCAACGCCCGCCTCCCGGTCGCCGAGGCGGCCCTCGCCCAGGCCGAGGAGGACCTCGCGGCCGCCGAGCGCGAGGAGCAGGCGGTCGCCGACCGGCTCACCGTCGCCGAGTCCGAGCTGTCCGGCCTGGGGGAGGAGCTGGCCCAGGGCGACGCCCAGATCGCCGCCACCCGCTCCTCGATCGGGGAGCTCGCGCGCAGCACCTACCGCGGCGGCGCCTCCCTCAACGGTCTCTCGGTGGTCCTCAACGCGCGGTCGAGCGAGGAGTTCATCCGGCAGACCGCGATCGTCGACACCGCGGTGCGCACCCAGACGAAGGTCATCACCGACCTCGAGACCATCACGGCCGTCAACCGCAACCGCGAGCTGCGCCAGCAGGCGGTGCGTGACCGCATCGACCAGCTCCACGTCCAGGCGCAGGAGGCCGTCGCTGCCGCCGACGAGGCGCGCGCCGCGGCCGACGAGCACCGTCGCGAGATCGTCCAGATCCAGCAGGAGCAGTCCGAGCTCGCCGAGCGGCTCGAGGGCCTGCGCGAGCAGCTCGCCGCCGACCTCGCCCAGAAGGAGGCCGACGACGACCGCCTCGCCGGCATCATCGCCGGCATCGAGGTGAACCGGGCGCAGTCCGTCGCCGAGCGCGAGCGTGAGGAGCGCGAGCGCCGGGAGCGTGAGGAGCAGGCCCGTCAGGAGGCCGCGGCCTCGGGCGGCGGCGGGTCCTCCTCCTCCGGCGGCGGAGGGTCGAGCGGCGGTGGCGGCGGAGGCGGTGGCTCGGCGAGCATCCTCCCACCCGTGCCCAACCCGCTGTACGTCACCTCGCCGTACGGCTACCGGATCCACCCGATCGCCGGCTACCGCTGGTGGCACGCCGGCGTCGACGTCCGCTCGGCCTGCGGCAACCCGCAGTACGCCGCGGCCAGCGGGACCGTCTCGGCGACGATCCCCGCACCGGGCAACGCCTCGCACGGCAACCAGGTCATCATCGACCACGGCCGGATCGGCGGGAACGGGTACGTCACCGTGACGAACCACCTCAGCCGCTTCAACGTCCGCCCCGGGCAGTGGGTCAACCAGGGCGACGTCATCGGCTACACCGGCCAGACCGGCAACGTCACCGGCTGCCACGTCCACTTCGAGGTGTGGAAGAACGGGGTCACCATCGACCCCATGGGCCTCGGCGGCTGGATCCGCAGCAACTGACCCGCTGCCCCACCCCGGCCCTCTCTCCCGCCCACATTTCCCGCCACCCTCTCCCGCCGAGCGCTGGATCGTGCACCGTGCACGATCCAGCGCTCGCCGCGTAAGGGGGGAGGGAGGCAGGTGCCGATGGCCCCGGCTCACCCCTCGCCGTCGAGCGCGGGATCCTGCACGGCCGCGTGCGTGCAGGATCCAGCTGTCGGCGCGTGAGGGGGTCAGGCGGGGGTGGGGACGCCGAGCCAGTCGTGCCAGCCGTTGTGCAGGACGAGCCAGGCGAGCAGGCCGTAGCCGGCCTGGCCGGGGTGGACGCCGTCACCGGCGGCGACGTCGGCGAGCCACTGGTCGTGCGTGCGCAGCGGCGCGAACGTCTCGACGTACCGCACCTGACGGCGGGTGGACACGTCGGCGAAGGCGTCGGACAGGGCCCCGAGCGCGTCGGCGTCGACGCCGGGCCGCGGCGGGGGACCGACGACGAACACCTCGACGCCGTGCGACCGTGCGCTGTCGAGGATGTTGGCGAGGTTGAGGCGGCTGCGCGCCAGGGAGAGCCCCGCGGTGAGGTCGGCCGAGCCGAGCGCGACGACGAGCCGGTTGTCACTGCCGGGTGCGAAGCGCCGGAAGCACTCGCTCTCCCAGCGGGCCGACAGCGCCGTCGACGTCTCGTCCGGGACGGCGAGCGAGGCGACGAACAGCGGGTCCTCGCTCTGCGTCCGGGCGACGACGCGCCCGACCCAGCCCAACCCCCGAGCATCGCCCATGCCGGCGGACAGCTCGTCCCCGACGACGCAGACCCGCACCCCGTGCTCGCTCACCGTGGCTCCCCTTCTGTTGTCTGTGCCGAACCTACAACGACGGCGGGCCGGTCCGAGGGACCGGCCCGCCGTCGCGTCGTGCCTCAGGCGAAGGCGCTCTCGAGGAGCGCCGCCAGCTGCTCCTTGTGGACGCGTCCCAGGCCGGTGGCGGGGGAGGCCGCCGCAGGGCGGGAGGCGACCCGCAGCTCGCGTCCGCCGAGCGTCTCGGCCGCCAGGTGGTCCGAGAGGAAGGTCCACGGCCCCTGGTTCTGCGGCTCGTCCTGCACCCAGACGAGGTCGGCGCCCGGGTAGCGGTCGAGCTCGGCGCGCACGGCCTCCTGGTCGAGCGGGTAGAGCTGCTCGAGCCGGATGATCGCCGTGGAGGTCGCGCCGGTCTTCTCCCGGTGCGCGGCGAGGTCGTAGTACACGCGGCCCGAGCACATGAGCACCCGGGTGACCTCGCCCTGGGCGCCCTGGTCTCCGATCACCGTCCGGAACGTCCCGCTGGTGAACTCCTCGAGCGGCGAGGCCGCGGCGCGCAGGCGCAGCAGCTGCTTCGGGGTGAACACGACCAGGGGCTTGCGCGGCCGGTCGTAGGCCTGCCGGCGCAGCATGTGGAAGTGGTTCGCGGGGGTGCTGGGCTGGGCGACGACGATGTTCTCCTCGGCGCACAGCTGGAGGAAGCGCTCGATGCGGGCCGAGGAGTGGTCCGGTCCCTGTCCCTCGAAGCCGTGGGGCAGGAGGAGGACGAGCGAGGACCGCTGGCCCCACTTCTGCTCGGCGGAGGAGATGAACTCGTCGATGACGGTCTGCGCGCCGTTGACGAAGTCGCCGAACTGGGCCTCCCACAGGACGAGGGCGTCGGGCCGCTCGACGGAGTAGCCGTACTCGAAGGCCATCGCGGCGTACTCCGACAGCGACGAGTCGTAGACCCAGAACTTCGCCTGGTCCGCCGTGAGGTACATGAGCGGGGTCCACTCCGCGCCCGTGCGCGAGTCGTGCATGACGGCGTGGCGCTGGACGAACGTGCCGCGGCGCGAGTCCTGCCCGGCCAGGCGCACCGGCGTGCCCTCCATGAGGAGGGAGCCGAAGGCGAGGATCTCCCCGAAGCCCCAGTCGATGTCGCCCTCCCGGCTCATCGCCTCGCGCTTCTCGAGCAGCTTGGCGAGCTTGGGGTGGACGGTGAAGCCCTCCGGCGGGCGCACGTGCGCCGCGCCGATGCGCTCGAGGACGGGGGCGGGCACGGCGGTCTGCCAGCCGACCATGGTCCCGGCGTCGACCTGCTGGGACTCCGGCAGCTCGAGCCCGGCGACCTGCTCGTCCTCGCGGACGGGCGGCCGCCAGCCGGACTGGCGGGTCTCGGTGAACGCCTTCTCCAGCTCGGCCTGGTAGTCGTGCATGGCCTGCTCGGCCTGCTCCGGGGTGATGTCGCCGCGACCGACGAGCGCCTCGGTGTAGAGCTTGCGGGTGGAGCGCTTGCCCTCGATGAGGGAGTACATGACCGGCTGGGTCATCGACGGGTCGTCGCCCTCGTTGTGCCCGCGCCGGCGGTAGCACACGAGGTCGATGATGACGTCCTTGTGGAACTCCTGCCGGTAGGCGTAGGCGAGCTCGGCGACCCGCGCCACGGCCTCGGGGTCGTCCCCGTTGACGTGGAAGATCGGGACCTGCAGGCCCTTGGCGACGTCGGTCGGGTAGTACGTGGAGCGCGAGCTCGCCGGCCCGGTCGTGAAGCCGATCTGGTTGTTCACCAGGATGTGCACGGTGCCGCCGGTGCGGTAGCCGCGCAGCTGGGAGAGCTGGAGCGTCTCGGTGACCACGCCCTGCCCGGCGAACGCGGCGTCGCCGTGGATGAGGATCGGCAGGACCGAGAAGCCCTGCGGGCCGAGGTCGATGCGGTCCTGCTTGGCGCGGGTGACGCCCTCGAGCACGCCGTCGACGGCCTCGAGGTGGGAGGGGTTGGCCGCGAGGTAGACGCGGGTCTGCTCCCCGCTCGGCGCGGTGAACTCACCGACGGTGCCGAGGTGGTACTTCACGTCGCCGGAGCCCTGGATCGAGCGCGGGTCCTGGTTGCCCTCGAACTCCGAGAAGATCTGGGCGTAGGACTTGCCGGCGATGTTCGCCAGCACGTTGAGCCGGCCGCGGTGGGCCATGCCGATGGTGACCTCGTCCAGCGCGTCGCGTGCCGCCCCCGTGAGGATGGTGTCGAGCATCGGGATGAGCGACTCACCGCCCTCGAGGCTGAAGCGCTTCTGCCCGACGTACTTCGTCTGGAGGAACGTCTCGAAGGCCTCGGCCTGGCCGAGCTTGTGCAGGATGTGGAGCTGCTTCTCGGGGCTGGGCTTCTGGTAGGGCGTCTCGAGCCGGGCCTGCATCCAGCGCCGCTCGACCGGGTCCTGCAGGTGCATGTACTCGATGCCGATGGTGCGGCAGTACGTGTCGCGCAGCGTCCCGAGGATGTCGCGCAGCGGCATGCGGCTGGTCCCGGCGAAGCCGCCGGTGGGGAAGGTGCGGTCCAGGTCCCACAACGACAGCCCGTGGTTCGTGATGTCGAGGTCGGGGTGGCGCCGCTGGCGGTAGGTCAGTGGGTCCGTGTCGGCCATGAGGTGGCCGCGAGACCGGTAGGAGTGGATGACCTCGGCGATCCGGGCCGGCTTGCCGAGCTCGGTCTCCGGGTCGACATGGACGTCGCGCTGCCAGCGGACGGGCTCGTAGGGCACCCGCAGCGAGGCGAAGACGCGGTCGTAGAAGCCGTCCTTGCCGAGCAGCTTCTCCTCCATCACCCGGAGGAACTCGCCCGACGCCGCGCCCTGGATGATGCGGTGGTCGTAGGTCGAGGTGAGGGTGAGGACCCGGGAGATGCCGGCGCGGGCGAGGGTCTCCTCGGAGGCACCCTGGTACTCCGCCGGGTAGTCGAGCGCGCCGACGCCGACGATCGTGCCCTGGCCGACCATGAGGCGCGGCATCGAGTGCACGGTGCCGATGGTGCCCGGGTTGGTGAGCGTGATCGTCGTCCCGGCGAAGTCCTCGACGGTGAGCTTGCCCCCGCGGGCCTTGCGCACGATGTCCTCGTAGGCGAGGCGGAACTGCGCGAAGTCCATCTCCTCGGCCGCCTTGATCGAGGGCACGAGGAGCTGGCGGGTGCCGTCCGGCTTGGGCAGGTCGATCGCCAGGCCGAAGTTCACGTGCGCCGGCTGGGTGATCGCCGGCTTGCCGTCGAGCTCGGTGTAGGCGGCGTTCATCTCCGGCAGCGCACCGAGCGCCTCGATGACGGCGTAGCCGATGAGGTGGGTGAAGGAGACCTTCCCACCGCGCCCGCGGGCGAGGTGGTTGTTGATGACGATGCGGTTGTCCGCGAGGAGCTTGGCGGGCACCGCGCGCACGCTCGTCGCGGTGGGCACCTCGAGGCTCGCGTCCATGTTCTTCACGACGCGCGCGGCCGGGCCACGCAGCTTGGTCGTGCCGTCCGGCGGCGCCTGGGCGGCCTGCCGGGAGGCCGGGGTGGAGGTGTACCCGGCGACGGCGGGCTGGGCGGCGGCCTCGGGGGCCGGCTCCTCGGCGACGGTCCGCGCGACCTGCTTGGCCTTGGGTGCGGGCGCCGGTGCGTTCCGCGTCGTGTCCGAGCCGGGCTGCACCGAGGGACGGGCCTCGGACACGTCGCTCGTCGAGCGGGCACCGGTGTCGGGGGTGGGGTCGGCGGGCGGCGCGTCGGCCCGCTCGGACGTGCCGGCGGAGGCGGGCTGGCCGGCGGCGGACGGCTGCTGCGCCGTCGCCGACGTGGCGGCGTTCGAGGGCGCCGCCTTCTCCGCGGCTCCGTTGCCGGGGCGGTAGTCCTTGAAGAAGTCCCACCACGCGGGGTCGACCAGCGCGGGGTCCTTCCTGTACTGCTCGAACAGCTCCTCGATGAGCCATTCGTTCGGGCCGAAGTCGGCGGCGACGGGGTCAGGGTGCTCCTGCGTGGACACTTCGGGGATCGCCCTCTTCCGAGACGTGTGGGGTGGAGGAGAAAGTGCTCTTCAAGCGTAGGTGATCGCCCCGTCGCGGGCGGAGTCGGGGGGCCGATTCGGCGTCGATCCGGCGCATGATCGACACTCCTGGGACCTCAGTCCCAACCGGCGGTCAAGGCTCTGTCAGGCGGGACCCTGTGAAGCCCCCGCGGAACGTGGTACACGCGGTCCCCGGGCGGGCAGCCGCATCCGGATCGTCGTCCCCTCCCCGGCGTGGGAGTCGACGACGTTGATGGTGCCGCCGTGGATGGCCACCGCCCAGCGGGAGATCGCCAGCCCGAGACCGGTGCCGCCCGTGCTCTCGCGCCCGGTCACCGACGGGCTGTTGCCGCGCTGGAAGCGCTCGAAGACGCGCTCGCGGTCGGTCACGGGGATGCCGGGCCCGGAGTCGACGACGTCGATGACGACGTCCCCGCGCAGCGTCGAGCCCGAGGCGCGCACCGAGACGAGCGTGCCGGGCGGGGTGTGCCGCACGGCGTTGTCGAGGAGGTTGGCCAGCACCTGGGAGATGCGGACCGGGTCGACCCGCAGCCGCAGCTCGGGCGGGTCGACGCGCACCTCCCACCGCACGTCGCGGCCGGCCACGCGGGCGGCCGCCGCGGCCTCGGCGACGGCGTCGTCGAGGAGTTCGCGGACCTTGACGTCCTCGAGCTCGAGCCCGACGACGCCCGCCTCCACCCGCGACATGTCGAGCAGGTAGCCCACGAGCCGGCCCAGGCGCTCGGTCTGGCGCAGCGCCCCCTCGAGCGCCTCCGGCGTCGCGGGGACGACGCCGTCGGCGAGGTTCTCCAGCTGCGCCTGGAGCGCCGCGACCGGCGTGCGCAGCTCGTGGGACACGTTCGCGACGATCTCGCGGTGGGCGACGTCGACGGAGGCGAGGTCGTCGGCCATCTGGTTGAACGCGCGGGCGAGGTCACCGACCTCGTCGTTGCTCGTCGCCGTGACGCGGCGGGAGTAGTCGCCGCGCGCCATCGCGCGGGCGGCGGCCGTCATCTCGCGCAGCGGGGAGGTCATGCCGTGGGCGAGGACCTGGGTGACGACGAGCGCGGAGACGATCGCCAGCGGGAAGGTGCGGGTGGGGCCGAGCTCGTAGCGCAGCCCGACCCACGTGATGAACGCCGCGGCGGTCACCGTGACGGCGACGAGGACGCCGAGCTTGGTCTTGAGCGAGCCGAAGCGGTCGAGCGGGCGGGTGAGGTGCAGGTTGCGGGCGTGACGGGCGGACCCGCCCGGCCCGCTCACCGTGCCTCCGCCTCCGCGGTCGGCTCGAGCGCGTAGCCCACGCCGTGCACGGTGCGCACGAGGTCGGCGCCGAGCTTGCGGCGCAGCGCCTTGACGTGGGAGTCGACCGTCCGGGTGCCGGAGGCGTCGGCCCAGTCCCACACCTCGGCGAGGAGCTTCTCCCGGGAGAACACGGTGCGCGGGCTGGAGGCGAGGCACACGAGGAGGTCGAACTCGGTGGGCGTGAGGTGGGCCTCGGTGCCGGCGCGCCGCACGCGCCGCTGCGCCCGGTCGATCTCGAGGTCGCCCAGGACGAGCGGGGGCTCGTCCACGGCCTCGACGGCGGTGCGGCGGGCGCGGTCCGCGCGGCGCAGCAGGGCCTTGAGCCGGGCGAGCAGCTCGCGCATGGAGAACGGCTTGGTCATGTAGTCGTCGGCGCCCACGCCCAGGCCCACGAGGATGTCGGTCTCGTCGTCGCGGGCGGTGAGCATGAGGACGGGGACCTCGCGCTCGGCCTGGATGCGCCGGCACACCTCGAGCCCGTCGATCCCCGGCAGCATGACGTCGAGGACGACGACGTCGGGCTGGAAGGTCCGGGCGGCGGCGACACCTCCCGGCCCGTCCCCGGCGATCTCCACGCTCCAGCCCTCCGCCGTGAGGCGGTGGGCGATCTGGGCGGCGATCTCCGGTTCGTCCTCGACGACGAGGACCCGGGTGACGTCCGCCGGACCTGTGGCTCCCATGAGTGCACTCTGGCACACTCGCGCCCGCGGGCACCCGCGCTGGGCGGGGGGTGCCGTTATCGTGAGGCCACTATGTCCGAGGGACAGACCATTCGACTCCAGCTCGTCGCGGGCAGCGCCGGGCCGCAGCCGGACACCGACGAACAGCAGGGCGAGGCCCCGCACGAGGATGCCGACGCCGAGGGCCGAAGTCCCGGCGGGCCGGGAGCACGCCCGTGCTGACCGAGTGGCTGCTCGTGCTGCTCGGCGTCGTCCTCACGGCGGGCACGGCCGTCTTCGTCGCCGCCGAGTTCTCCCTCGTGGCGATGGACCCGGGGACGGTTGACCGCCGCGTCGCCGCCGGTGACCGTCGCGCCGTCGGTGTCCAGCGCGCGCTGCAGCACCTGTCGACCGAGCTGTCCGGCGCCCAGGTCGGCATCACCCTCACCACCGTGCTCCTCGGGTACACGACGCAGTCGGCGCTCGCCGGCCTGCTCACCGGGCCGCTCGGCTCGGTGGGCCTGGCGACGGCTGCCGCCGGCGCGGCCGCGGTGGCGCTGTCCCTCGTCCTCGTCAACGGGTTCTCCATGGTGTTCGGCGAGCTCGTGCCCAAGAACCTCGCGCTCGCGGACCCGTTCGCCACGGCCGGCGTCGTCGCGCCCCTCCAGCGCGCCTTCACCCGACTGCTGCGCCCCGTCGTCGCGCTGCTCAACGGCAACGCCAACGCGATCCTGCGGCGCTTCGGGGTCGAGCCGGTGGAGGAGCTCGCCGGGGGCCGCTCGGCCACCGAGCTCGCCTCGCTCGTGCGCCGCTCGGCCGAGCAGGGCACCCTCGCCCTCGGGACGGCCGACCTCCTCACCCGGTCCATCGGCATCGGGGCGCTCACCGCCGTGGACGTCATGACCGACCGGGTGCGGATGTGCACCCTGCCCCGGACGGCGAGTGCGGCCGACGTCGTGGCCGCCGCCCGCACCACGGGCCACTCCCGCTTCCCCGTCGTCGGGGAGGACGACGACGATGTCGTCGGCCTGGTCAACCTGCGCCGCGCGATCGCCGTCCCGCACGAGCGGCGCGCGGAGGTGCCGGTGACGTCGGGGAGCCTCATGGAGCCCGCGCCCCGGGTCCCCGAGACGCTCGGCCTCGGCGCGCTGCTCGTCTCCCTGCGGGACGGCGGCATGCAGATGGCCGTCGTCGTCGACGAGTACGGGGGCACCTCCGGCATCGTCACCCTCGAGGACGCCGTGGAGGAGATCGTCGGGGAGGTGTCCGACGAGCACGACCGGCGCCGCGCGGGCGCCCACCGCACCTCCGACGGCAGCTGGATCGTGCCCGGCGTCCTGCGTCCGGACGAGCTCGCCCACACCGCCCACCTCGTCGTGCCCGACGACGGCCCCTACGAGACGCTCGGCGGTCTGGTGATGACCCGGCTCGGGCGCATCCCCGAGGTCGGGGACGAGGTCGTGCTGCCCGGCGTCGTCCTGCGCGTGGAGCAGATGGACGGACGCCGCATCGAGCGGCTGCGGGCCCGGGAGGTGGACGCGTGAGCTCGGCGACCGCGCTGCTCGTCGGCCTGCTCCTGCTCGCCGCCAACGCCTTCTTCGTCGGCGCCGAGTTCGCGGTCATGTCCGCGCGCCGCAGCCGTGTCGAGCCGCTGGCCGCCACGTCCCGGCGGGCCCGGACGACGCTCTGGGCGATGGAGCACGCGACGCTCATGATGGCGTGCGCGCAGCTCGGCATCACCGTCTGCTCGACCGGCATCGGCGCGGTCGCCGAGCCGGCGATCGCCCGCCTCGTCGAGGGACCGCTCGTCGGTCTCGGGCTGCCGGCGGCCTCCGCGCACGTCGTCGGCGTGGGCCTGGCGCTCGCCGTCGTCGTCTACCTCCACGTCGTCGTGGGGGAGATGGTGCCCAAGAACCTCGCGGTGACGAGCCCCGAGCGGGCGGCGCTGTGGTTCGCCCCGCCGCTCGTCCTCCTCGCCCGCGTGCTCTCCCCGCTCGTCCGCGCGCTCAACGGGTTCGCCAACCTCGTCGTGCGGGTGCTCGGGGTGGAGCCGCGCGACGAGGTCGTCTCGGCGTTCACCGCGGAGGAGGTCGCCGCGATCATCGAGCGCTCCCAGCGCGAGGGCGTCCTGGACGACGAGCTCGGGCTGCTGTCCGGGGCGCTGGAGTTCTCCGCCAAGGACGCGGCGGCCGTCATGGTGCCCGATGAGAGTCTCGTCACCCTGGACCCCCGCGCGACGCCCGCGGACCTCGAGTCGGTGGTCGCGCGGACGGGCTTCTCGCGCTTCGCGGTGCGCAACCCCGACGGCGGGCTGGACGGCTACCTCCACGTCAAGGACGTGCTCGAGGCCGACGGGCCGGCGCGGGAGCAGCCGATGCCGCGGTGGCGGCTGCGGGCGCTGCCGTCAGTCGCGCCAGGAGACGAGATCGAGGAGGTCCTGGCCGTCATGCAGCACACCGGGACGCACCTCGCGCGGGTGCTCGGCGAGGGCGGTGAGGTGCTCGGCGTCGTCTTCCTCGAGGACATCCTCGAGGAGCTCGTCGGCGAGGTCTCTGACTCGATGCAGCGGCACAGTGCACGCTCCTGAACCACGTCTGCACAGGGTCTGACGCGATCCTCGACGCCGCAGGTCGCTGTCGTTACTGTTTCGTAACACGCGCCGGTCCGCCGGACGTCACCCTCCGCATCCTGTGAAAGGTCCTCCATGCCCTTGCGCGCCGCGACGCCGCCCTCCACGGCACCGCTGACGCGACGGCAGATCCGCGAGGCCGAGCGCCGCGCCGAGCAGGCCTCGGTCCGGGAAGCCGCAGCTCGCCTCGCTGCCACCTTGTCGGGCACCCACCTCGCGACCGTGCCGCTGCCGGACGCCGGTGCCGAGACCGTCTCCCAGGAGACCGAGCCGGCCGCCGCGGCCGCCCACCGCAGCCGCGCCGAGCGCCGCACCGCCGAGCGCGCCGCCGCCCGCCGCCCGTCCCGCCTCCACGCCCCGCGCTGGATGCCCCGCGCCGCCGTCCTCGGTGCCCTCGGTGCCGCGACCATCGTCGCGCCGCTCGCCGGGTTCGTCGGGGTGGGCGAGGCGCCTGCGCAGGAGCAGCCCGTCGTCGCCACCGTGCCCTTCGGGCAGACCGTCCTCGACTCCATCGAGGCCGCCGCAGGCACCCACGACGAGAAGACCGCCGGGAGCGCCGCGGCACTCCTCGCCGACTCCAGCGCGACGGCCCGCGCGCTCGTCCAGAGCTCGCGCAGCGTCGAGCGCGACGCCCCGATGTGCGTCTCCGCCGCGGGCAGCGGCGCGAACGGCGCCGGCGCCGCCCTGGGCGGGGAGCGGGTCGTCATGCCGCTCGTCGCGGGCACGTACACGCAGAGCTCGCTGTACGGCAACCGGGTCCACCCGATCACCGGCGGCTGGTCCAAGCACGAGGGCCTCGACTTCGCGGCCCCGCTCGGGACCGACATCCACGCCGTCGCCGACGGCACCGTCGTCCACGCGGGCGAGGGCCTCGACGGCCGCTCGAGCATGCTCGTCATCATCGAGCACGAGGTCGGCGGCGAGCACTTCTACAGCTGGTACGTCCACATGTACCCGCAGGGCGTCTTCGTCGAGGCGGGCCAGCAGGTCCGCGCCGGCGAGGTCATCGGCGAGGTCGGGAACAACGGCAACTCCACCGGGCCGCACCTCCACCTCGAGATCCACCTCGACGAGAACGGCACGACGACCGACCCCGGTGCCTTCCTGGCCGACCGTGAGGCGGTCATGCTCTCGGCCGACTGCTGAGAGCGGATGGACCACTCCCTGTGACCTCCGTTACGCTGTGCCGATTGCCGGCCGGTGTGCGAGGAAGCCAGAGGGAGTGCGATGTCAGACGCTGCGACGGAGCCCACGGCTCTGCACGCCCCGTCCGTCGTCGTCCCCCCACGCTCCGCCGCCCTGCGGCGGGCGGGTGCGGTCGGCTGCGCGGCCCTGCTGCTCGGGGTGAGTGCGCTGGCCAGCGTCGGCACGGCCGTGCCCAACCCGGCCAAGCCGACCGCCGGCGGGTACGTCGAGGCCGCCCTCTCGCTCGAGGCTGACCTGTCGGCCGAGGAGCTCGACTTCGGTCTCGGTAGCGGCGTCGTCCTCGTCAACGACCCGGTCGCCACGGTGAAGACGCCCCCGGCCGACCTCCTCACCGGCACCCCGGTCTGCGCGAGCTACCCGGTGGCGCCGGGCAGCTTCCGTCTCACGTCGCCCTACGGGTTCCGGGTGCACCCGATCTTCGGGACCTACAGCATGCACATGGGCAACGACTACGCCGCCCCGCTCGGCACCCCGATCCATGCCGTCACCGACGGGACCGTCGTCTACACCGGCGCCGGGCGACTCGGCCGCTCGAGCGAGCTCGTCATCATCGAGCACGTCGTCGGGGGCACGACCTTCTACAGCTGGTACGTCCACATGTACCCCGAGGGCATCTTCGTCGAGGTGGGCCAGCAGGTCCGCGCGGGCGAGGTCATCGCCGAGGTGGGGAGCAACGGCAACTCCACCGGGCCGCACCTCCACTTCGAGATCCACACCACCGACGCCGGCCTCGGCCTGCAGAAGAACCCGGTCGGGCGCTCGACGACGTCGCTCCTCCTGCCCGCCCCGTCGCCCACCGACGACGAGACTCCGGCCGAGGAGCCCACCGACGACGAGACGCCGACCGAGGACCCCAGCGAGGAGCCCACGGACGGCGAGACGCCGACCGAGGACCCGAGCGAGGAGCCCACGGACGGCGAGACGCCCACCGAGGACCCGAGCGAGGAGCCCACGGACGGCGAGACGCCCACCGAGGAGCCCACCGACGGCGAGACGCCGACCGAGGAGCCCACCCCGGAGCCCACCGCGCCGGTCGAGAAGCCGAGCCCGACGCCCATGCCTGACCCGAGCCCCGCGCCCGCGCCGAGCGCCGAGCCCGGCCCCACGGACGAGCCCTCCGCCGAGCCGACCGACGAGGACGGTGAGGAGGACGGGGAGCGCACCCGCAACCCGTTCCCGGTGCGCGCCTACGGCACGACGGTCGACCCGGTCGCCTTCCTCGCCTCGCTCGGCCTCACCATGGTCACGCCCACGCAGTGCACGGTCCGCTGACCGGCGTGGTCGCTCCCTACCTGCGCTGGCCGGGCCCGCTCGCCCTCGCCCACCGTGGTGGCGGCGGCGAGGTGCCCGAGAACTCCCGCGCCGCCCTCGAGCACACCGTCGCGCTCGGGCTGCGCTACCTCGAGACGGACGTCCACCGGACGGCGGACGGCGTCGTCGTCCTCCTCCACGACCCCACCCTCGACCGCACGACCGACGGCCACGGCCACCTCTCGGACCTCACCTGGGAGCAGGCCGCCCGCCTGCGCGACAGGTCGGGGGAGCGGCTGGTCCGCCTGGACGAGGCCCTCGCCGACTACCCGACGCTGCGGCTGAACATCGACCTCAAGGAGGACGGCGTCGTCGGGCCCGCGCTGCGCGTCCTCGCGGACGCGGGCGCCGCGGACCGGGTCTGCCTCGCGTCGTTCTCCGACCGCCGGCTGCGCGTGGCCCGCCGCCTCACCGGGGGGCGGGTCGCGACCAGCCTCGGCCGCGTGGAGACCGCCCGCCTCGTCGCCGCCGCCACCCTCTCCGCGCCCGCCCTCGGCGTGCCGACCCCCGACGGTGTGCCGGCCTCGCGGGCCGTCGCCGTCCAGGTGCCGCCCAGCCACCGCGGCGTCCCGGTCGTCACGCCCGCGTTCGTGCACCGCGCCCACGGCCTGGGC
This sequence comes from Georgenia wutianyii, assembly GCF_006349365.1. NCBI lineage: Bacteria > Bacillati > Actinomycetota > Actinomycetes > Allobogoriellales > Allobogoriellaceae > Georgenia > Georgenia wutianyii. The sequence goes on along the minus strand of NZ_CP040899.1, from coordinate 2,781,794 downwards.
CTGGCCGTCCACGTGTGGACGATCGACGACGCCCCGACGATGCACCGGCTGCTGGACCTCGGCGTCGACGGCATCGTCACCGACCGACCGACCGTCCTGCGCCAGGTCCTGCGTGACCGGGGCGAGTGGGTGGAACCGGCGCAGGCCTGAGGCAACCTTCCGGAAAAGTCCGGAAGGTCTTCACCCGTCCCGATCGCGTCCTGTGGTGCACAATCGGGCTATGACCGTCCACGAGACGCCGACGGACCCGCGCACCAGGCGCACCTTGGCGCTCCTGGAGCGCGCCATGGCCTCACTGCTCGAGACGCAGTCGATCAGCGCGATCAACGTCTCCGAGCTCTGTCGTGTGGCAGGCATCCACCGCACGACCTTCTACAAGCACTTCTCCTCGGTCGCCGACTTCGCGACCTACATGTTCGCCCGGCTGATCGACGACCTCGCCGAGGTGACCGAGTCGGACCTGCCGGCCGCGCTCGACGACGTCCCGGAGTACCACCGCCAGGTGCTCGTCCAGATGCTCGACCACGTCGCCGCCAGCCGCCCGGTCTACGGGCGGCTCTTCGCTGCCGACGGCGACCACCACTTCCAGCGGATCATCGCCGACGTCCTGGGGGACCGGGCCCGCGAGGCGCACCGCCAGATGGCCGAGCTCGGGTGGCGATCGCCCACGGACGAGGCGACGGCGGCCCTCATGGTCGGCGCCGCGTGCGCCGCGGCGCTCGGCGTGTGGGCCGTGCAGGTCGGCGGGGACTCCGCCGAACGGTCCCGCGAGATCATGGCCGCACTGCCGCCGTGGTGGCAGACGGCCTGAGGCCCGTCGGCCTGAGGCCCCATCGGCACGTCCCGAAGGACGGGAAGTGCCCCCGACTGGATTCGAACCAGCGACCTTCTGCTCCGGAGGCAGACGCTCTATCCACTGAGCTACAGGGGCTTGGTGACGCCCGGCGATGCTATCAGCCCCACGGCCCGATCCTCACATCCGCCCGACGTGGCCCACGCCACGTCCGGCGTCCGTGGAGCGACACCGCGCGAACCACGTCCTAGGGTGGACGCCGCACGAGCGGGCGCACTGTTGCCCGACACCGCGAAGGAGACGAGATGAGTCAGCAGCCGCCTGGGCCCTCCGGCGAGTCCGACGACGACCGGACGCCGCACGACGGGGAGCCGGACCACGGCGCTCCCGAGGAGCAGCCCACCGAGAGCCTCGACCGCTCGCCCTACGACGTCCCGGAGGGGGACACCCCGCCGCAGGAGGAGACCGCCGCCTACCCCGCCGCCTCCTACGGCCAGGCGCCCGACCCCACCAGCACCATCTACTCCGGGACCACCGACACCGAGCCCGAGCCCGAGCCGGGCGACGAGGACGGGGACGGGCGCCGTCGCTGGGTGCTGCCCGTCGTCATCGCCGCCATCGTGCTCCTCGTCGCCGGCGGGATCGCCGCGGCGCTCCTGCTCGGCGGGGACGACGACGAGCCCGCGCCCGCCGCGAGCACCACCGCGGCCGTCGCGGCGACGACCCCGGCGGGGGACGAGACGACCGCCCCCACCGAGGAGCCCACCGACGCGGCGACGACCCCCGCGCCCACCGAGGAGCCGACCGGGCCCGACGAGTCGCTCATCGAGGACCTCGACACGAGCGTGACGGTCGGCGACGTCACCTTCGAGCTCACCGGCGAGGGCTTCACCCCCGACGTCGGCATCCAGGGCGCCACCGAGGCCGTGCGCGGCGTCTACGCCGCGGGTGACGAGCGCATCGAGATGCTCGCGACGACGTGGCCCGACAACGCGGCCGCCGACGCCTTCGCGGCGCGGCTCGTCGAGGGCGTCGACGGTGAGCAGGTGGAGACCGGGAGCACCTACACCAACGACACGGGCACCTTCTGGGCGTTCGTCCTGTCCGACGGGCGCGGCCGCTACATCTGGACCACCGACCGCGGGCACGTCCTCGAGGTCACCGGCAGCCCGGAGTACGTCGGCGGGTTCTACTCCGCCTTCCCGCTCTGACCCCTCGCGACCCCCGGGCCGCCGCAGCGACCCCGCACCGCCCCGGCCACTGGCCGGGGCGGTGTGCTGTCGGCGACAGGACACGGCGCCGGGGAGGGCCCGGCCCACGGGTACGCTGGCCAGCGTGACTCCGACCGAACTCGCCGCGCTCATCCGCTCCTTCCTGCTCGACGCCGTCGCGGACGGCACCCTCGCCCTGTCCCCCGAGGACGTCGGTGAGGTCAAGGTCGAGCGGCCGCGCCAGCGCGAGCACGGCGACTGGGCCACGAACGTCGCGATGCAGCTGGCGAAGAAGGCCGGGACCAACCCGCGCGCGCTCGCCGAGCAGCTCGCCGCCCGCCTCGCCGGCTCGCCCGGCATCGCCGCGGCCGAGGTCGCCGGGCCCGGGTTCCTCAACATCCGCCTCGAGGCCGGCGCCGCGGGCGAGCTCGCCCGCAGCATCGTCGAGGCGGGGGAGTCCTACGGCCGCGGGGACGCCCTCGACGGGCACGTCGTCAACCTCGAGTTCGTCTCGGCCAACCCCACCGGCCCGCTCCACATCGGCCACACCCGCTGGGCGGCGCTCGGCGACTCCCTCGTCCGCCTGCTGCGCGCCGCCGGCGCCGAGGTCACGCCGGAGTACTACATCAACGACGCCGGCGCCCAGATGGACAAGTTCGGCGCCTCCGTCCTCGCCCGCGCCGCCGGCGAGGACGTCCCCGAGGGCGGCTACCCGGGGGAGTACGTCACCGCCCTCGCCCAGCGCGTCCTCGCCGAGCACCCCGACCTCCTCGAGCTCGCGCCCGAGGAGGCGCTGGCGACCGCCCGGGAGTCGGCCTACCAGCTCCAGCTCGCCGAGATCCAGCGCGTCCTGGCGGACTTCGAGGTCCACTTCGACGTCTACTTCTCCGAGCGCGAGCTCCACGCCAGCGGCGCCGTCGAGACCGCCGTCGCCCGCCTGCGCGAGCAGGGCCACGTCTACGACGCCGACGGTGCCGTGTGGCTGCGCACGACCGACTTCGGCGACGACAAGGACCGCGTCCTCATCCGCGCGGACGGCACCCCGACGTACTTCGCGGCCGACGCCGCCTACTACCTGTCGAAGAAGGACCGCGGCTTCCCGGAGAAGATCTACCTCCTCGGCGCCGACCACCACGGGTACGTCGGGCGCCTCAAGGCGATCGCCGCCTGCGCCGGCGACGACCCCGAGGTCAACATCGAGGTGCTCATCGGCCAGCTCGTGTCCGTCGCCGGGGCGCGGCTGAGCAAGCGCGCGGGCAACATCATCGAGCTCGCCGACCTCATCGAGTGGATCGGCAGCGACGCGGTGCGCTACACCCTGGCCCGCTTCCCCGCGGACTCCCCGCTCAGCCTCGACGGGGAGAAGCTGCGCGAGAAGAACATGGACAACCCGGTGTACTACGTCCAGTACGCCCACGCCCGCATCCGCAACGTCAGCCGCAACGCCGCCCAGCACGGCGTTCGCCGCGAGGACGCCTTCGACCCCACGCTCATCGGCTCCGAGGCCGACAGCGTGCTCCTGGGCCACCTCGCCGGCTTCCCCGAGGTCGTCGCGCGCGCCGCGCGGCTGCGTGAGCCGCACCGCGTCGCCCGCTACCTCGAGGACCTCGCCTCGGCCTACCACAAGTGGTACGACCAGAGCCGGGTGTCCCCGCGCGGGGAGGACCCGGTCGAGGACGTCCACCGCGCCCGGCTGTGGCTCAACGACGCCACCGGGCAGGTCATCGCCAACGGGCTGGCACTCCTCGGCGTCAGCGCCCCGGAGCGCATGTGACGGGGCCGACGGCGGCCCCCGAGCCCGCCGCCGGCGACCCCCGCACCCCGTGGTCGGGCACCGTGCGCCGCACCGCGGACGGCAGCCTCGAGGTCGGGGGCCTGGACGCCCGCGCGCTCGCCTCCGCCTACGGCACCCCGGTCTACGTCCTGGACGAGGCCGACGTGCGCGCCCGGGCCCGGGCCTTCGTCACCGCGTTCACCGGCGCGTTCGCCGACCTCGCGGGCGCCGACGTCTACTACGCGAGCAAGGCCCTCGCCTCGGTCGCGGTCGACCGCTGGGTCCACGAGGAGGGCATGAGCGTCGACGTGTCGACCGGCGGTGAGCTCGCCGTCGCGCTGCGCGCCGGCGTCCCCGGCGGCGCGATCGCCCTCCACGGGAACAACAAGTCCGACGGTGAGCTCGAGCGCGCGCTGCGCGCCGGGGTGGGGCGCATCGTCGTCGACTCCCTCGAGGAGGTCGACCGGCTCGCCGACCTCGCCGGCGAGCTCGGCATGGGCGCGCCCGTCATGGTCAGGGTGACGACCGGCGTCCACGCCGGCGGCCACGACTTCATCGCCACCGCACACGAGGACCAGAAGTTCGGGCTGTCCCTCGCCAGCGGGGCCGCCCGCCGGGCCGTGGACGCTGTCCTCGCCCGCCCCGAGCTCACCCTCCTCGGCCTGCACTCCCACATCGGGTCCCAGATCCTCGACCTGTCGGGCTTCGAGGTCGCGGCCGGGGCGCTGCTGCGGCTGCGCGCCGAGGTCGCCGGGGACAGCGGCACCCTCATGCCCGAGCTCGACCTCGGCGGCGGGTACGGCATCTCCTACACCGGCACCGACGCACCCCCGCCGCCCGAGCAGGTCGCGACCGCGCTCGCCGACGTCGTGCGCCGCGCGTGCGAGGAGCTCGGCACCCCGCCGCCGCGCGTCTCGGTCGAGCCGGGCCGCGCCGTCGTCGGCCCCGCCGGGCTCACGCTCTACCGGGTCGGCACCGTCAAGCCCGTCGTCCTCGACGACGGCGGGGAGCGTCGCTACGTCTCGGTCGACGGCGGCATGAGCGACAACATCCGCACCGCCCTCTACGACGCCGACTACACCGCCACCCTCGCCGGACGCCGCAGCGAGGCACCCGCCGTCGCCTCCCGGGTCGTGGGCAAGCACTGCGAGAGCGGCGACGTCGTCGTGCGCGACGTCCTGCTCCCGGGCGACGTCTCGCGCGGTGACCTGCTCGCGGTGCCCGCGACGGGCGCCTACGGTCGCTCGATGGCCTCCAACTACAACCTCGTCCCGCGGCCGGGGGTGCTCGCCGTGCGCGACGGGCAGGCGCGGTTCGTCGTCCGTCCCGAGACCGAGGACGACCTCCTCGCCCTCGACGTCGGGTGAGCCGGGGCCGATGAGCACGGCGCCGCAGGACGGCCCGCCCCCGGGCGGCGTCCTCGGCGCGTTCGGTGCCCCGGCCGGCCCCGTCCCGCTCAGCGGCGGGCAGCGCACGGTGTGGCGCGCCGGTGACGTCGTGCTCAAGCGGCTCGACGTCTCCCTCGAGGAGCTCGGCTGGCAGGAGGAGGTCCTCACCGCCGTCGACGGCGCCCCCGACGTCCGCGTCGCGCCGCCGGTGCGCTCGCGCGACGGCGAGCTCGTCGTCGCCGGGTGGACCGCGTGGCGGTTCGAGCCCGGCACCGCCCCGACGCCGGACGGTTACCCCGACGTCGTCGCCGCCGGCCGGGTGCTGCACCGCCACCTCGCCCACCTCCCGCGCCCGGCGCTGCTCGACCGCCGCGACCACCCGTGGGCGCGCGCCGACCGCATCGCGTGGGGCGAGGCCGCGGCGGGCGCAGTCGGCGACCTGCCGCACGTCGGCGCGCTGCTCGCCGCGCGCGACGCGGTCGACGCCGCCGCGCAGGTCGTCCACGGCGACCTCACCGACAACGTCCACCTCCACCCCGACCTGCCGCCGCTCGTCCTCGACCTCACCGGCTACTGGCGCCCGCCGGCGTACGCCTCGGCCGTCGTCGTCGCCGACGCGGTGGTCTTCCGCGGCGCTGACCTCGCGCTCGTCGACCGGGTGGGCGAGGAGGAGGGACCGCAGTTCCCCCAGCTCCTCCTGCGCGCGCTGCTCTTCCGCGCGCTCACCGACCAGCTGCTCGCGCCGGGCACCGAGTGGGCCCGCTGGTTCGGCCCGGCGGTGAGCCGGGTCCTCACGCTCACCTGAGACCGGCCGACGCCGAGGCGTGGACGACGCGCTTCGGGGGGTCCCACCGCCCGTATCCTGTCGGCGGCAACCTGACGTGAGGAGTGGTCGATGAGTGAGCGGGCGCTGCGTGTCGCCGTGCTCGGGTGCGGGACCGTGGGGACGGAGGTCGTGCGCCTCCTGCGCGAGCAGGCGACCGACCTCACCGCCCGCAGCGGTGCTCGCCTCGAGCTCGTGGGGATCGCGGTGCGGGACACCTCGGTGCCCCGCGACCCCGTCGTCGACCCCGCGCTCCTCACCACCGACGCCGCCGGTCTCGTGCGCCGGGCCGACCTCGTCGTCGAGCTCATGGGCGGCATCGAGCCGGCCCGCACGCTCGTGCTCGACGCCCTGGCCGCCGGGGCCAGCGTCGTCACCGCGAACAAGGCGCTGCTCGCCGCCCACGGCCCCGAGCTCTACGAGGCGGCCGAGGGCCGCGGCGTCGACCTCTACTTCGAGGCCGCCGTCGCCGGCGCCGTGCCGGTCGTGCGCGGCGTGCGCGAGTCCTTCGCCGGCGACCGCGTCAACCGGGTGCTCGGCGTCGTCAACGGCACGACCAACTACATCCTCGACGAGATGACCTCCCGCGGCGTCGGCTTCGACGAGGCGCTCGCCGACGCCCAGGCCCTGGGCTACGCCGAGGCCGACCCGACCGCCGACATCGACGGCCACGACGCCGCCGCGAAGATTGCGATCCTCGCCTCCCTCGCCTTCCACACCCGGGTGAGCATCGACGACGTCCCCGTCGAGGGCATCCGCCACGTCACCGCCGACGACGTCGAGGCCGCCAGGCGCGGGCACCACGTCATCAAGCTCCTCGCCGTCGCCGAGCGCCGCACGACGGCCGGCGGTGAGGGCATCGCCGTGCGCGTCCACCCGACGCTGCTGCCCACCGCCCACCCGCTCGCCGCGGTGCGCGGCGCGTACAACGCCGTCGTCCTGGACACCGAGGCCGCCGGGCGGCTCATGTTCTACGGGCAGGGCGCGGGTGGTGCGCCGACGGCGTCCGCCGTGCTCGGCGACGTCGTCGCCGCGGCCCGCAACCGCGTCTCCGGCGGGCGTGGGCCGGCCGAGTCGCGTTACGCCCAGCTCCCGCTGCTGGGCGGGGACCAGGTGACGACCCAGTTCCAGCTGCGCCTCGAGGTGGCCGACGTGCCCGGGGTGCTCGCGGCGATCGCGGGCACGTTCGGGGACCACGACGTGTCGATCCAGACCGTGACGCAGGAGCAGACCGGCGCCGCCGACGGCGCGGCGGTGCTCGTCGTCGTCACGCACCGGGCGAGCGAGGCCGCGCTCGCCGCCACCGCGGAGGCTGTCGCACGGATACCGTCGGTCAAGCGAGTGCTGGCCGTGACGAGGGTGGAGGAAGACTGATGGCGCACCTGTGGCGCGGCGTGATCACCGAGTACGCCGACCGGCTGCCGATCGAGGACGGGGACCCCGTCGTCACGCTGGGGGAGGGCGGCACCCCGCTCGTCGCCGCCCCCGTGCTCTCCGCGCGCGTGGGCGCCCGCGTCCACGTCAAGGTCGAGGGCGCCAACCCGACCGGCTCCTTCAAGGACCGCGGGATGACGATGGCGATGTCCAAGGTCGCCGCGACCGGCACCGAGATGGTCGTGTGCGCCTCCACCGGCAACACCTCCGCCTCCGCCGCCGCCTACGCGGTCCGCGCCGGGCGGCGCTGCGCCGTCGTCCTGCCCGCCGGGAAGATCGCCGCCGGCAAGCTCGCCCAGGCGATCGTCCACGGCGCCGAGCTCGTCGCCGTCGACGGCAACTTCGACGACTGCCTCACCGTCGTGCGCTCCCTCGCCGAGGACTACCCGGTGGCCCTGGTGAACTCGGTCAACCCGTTCCGCCTCCAGGGGCAGAAGACGGCGGCCTTCGAGGTCGTCGACGCCCTCGGCGACGCCCCGGACATCCACGTCCTGCCCGTCGGCAACGCCGGCAACATCTCCGCCTACTGGATGGGCTACCGCGAGTACGCGACCGACGCGCCGGGCCTGCCCGCGCGTGCCACCCGCACCCCGCGGATGTGGGGCGTGCAGGCCGAGGGCGCCGCGCCGTTCGTCAAGGGCGTGCCCGTCGAGAACCCCGAGACGATCGCCACCGCCATTCGCATCGGCAACCCCGCCTCGTGGGCGCTCGCCGAGGCCGCCCGCGACGAGTCCGGCGGCTGGATCGACGCCGTGAGCGACGCGCAGATCCTCGACGCCCAGGCGCTGCTCGCCCGCGAGGTCGGCGTGTTCGTCGAGCCCGCGTCCGCCGCGAGCGTCGCCGGCCTGCTCCAGGCCGCCGAGCGCGGCCTGGTCCCCGAGGGCGCGACGATCGTGTGCACGGTGACCGGCAACGGCCTCAAGGACACCGCCACAGCGCTCGGCTCCGCGGACGTCGACCCGGAGGTCGTCGCCCCGCGTCCGGAGGCGGCCGCCAGGGCCCTCGGGCTCGCCTGATGGCCCGGCTCGCCCACGACACCGCGCGGGTCCAGGTCCCGGCGACGAGCGCGAACCTCGGGCCGGGCTTCGACGCGCTCGGCCTCGCGCTCGACCTCGTCGACGACATCGAGGTGCGGGCCACCGCCGGCATCACCAACGTCACGGTGACCGGCAGCGGCGCGGGCTCGCTGCCCGAGGGGGAGAACCACCTCGTCGTGCGGGCGATCCGCGCCGCCCTCGACCATGTCGGGGCCCCGCAGGCCGGCCTCGAGCTGCGCTGCCACAACCGCATCCCGCACGGGCGCGGCCTGGGCTCCTCGGCCGCCGCCGTCGTCGGCGGGCTCATGGCGGCGCGCGGTCTCGTCGCCGAGCCGGAGGCGCTCGACGACGCGACCGTCCTCGCCCTCGCCACCGAGTTCGAGGGCCACCCGGACAACGCCGCCCCCGCGATCCTCGGCGGGGCCACCGTCGCGTGGAGCGGGCCGGACGGGCGTCCGGACGCCGCGCGCCTCACCGTCGGGGCGCACGTGCGCCCGACCGTGCTCGTCCCGCCCGGTGAGCTGCTCACCGGCACCGCGCGCTCCGTGCTGCCGCGCCAGGTGACGCACGAGGACGCCGCGTTCAACGCCGGCCGCTCCGCCCTGCTCGTCCTCGCCCTCGACCGGCGGCCCGACCTGCTCCTGCCCGCCACCGACGACCGGCTGCACCAGCGACAGCGCGCCGTCGTCATGGAGGAGTCGCTGGCGGTCATCGACACGCTGCGCGAGCTCGGGCTGCCCGCCGTCGTCTCCGGCGCCGGGCCGAGTGTCCTCGTCCTCACCCGCGTCGACGCCGCGCACCTCGCCGCGTTCACCCGGCACGGCTGGCAGGTGCACACCCCCGCCGTCAGCGACCACGGCGCCCGCCTCCTGCCCACCACCTGACCGGGCCGCTCCTCGCGCGAAGCTCGGCCGTCGCGCAAAACTCCGCTGTCGAGCGAAACTCCGCTGTCGAGCGAAACTCCGCTGTCGAGCGAAACTCGGCCGTCGCGCACAACTCGGCTGTCGAGCGAAACTCCGCTCTCGCGAGAGCGGAGTTCTGCGCGAGAGCGGGATTCTGCGCGAGAGCAGAGTTGTGCACGAGAGCGGGGTTCTGCGCGAGAGCGGGGTTCTGCGGGTTCCGGGTGCCCGGAAAAGGCCGGCTGTTACACTGGCCGGGCTCCGACCGTGACTGATCCCACCGCGGGTGTCCTCACCGAGTCGGCGTACCACCCCCCGATCCCAGACCGCGTGCTGCGGTCATGGTCGAGCGGACACATCCCGGCGGCATCGACGCCGGACTCACCAGGCCCCGATCGGGCCGATTTCCGAGGGAAGGAACCTCGTGACAGAACAGCTTGACGCCACCGCCGCCCCCAAGGCATCCGGTGGCTCGCTGAGCGCCATGCGCCTTGCCGAGCTCCAGTCGCTGGCCGCCGAGATGGGGCTCAAGGGCACCGCGCGCATGCGCAAGAGCGACCTCGTCACCGCGATCCGCGACGCGCGGAGCGGCGGTGCGTCGTCCACCACCTCCGGGCAGAACGGCGCCGGCGCCGCGAAGCCCGAGCCGGCGACCGACGCCCCCGAGCCCGCAGCAGACGCGGCCCCCGCCTCCGAGGCCCCCTCGCGCCGCGGCCGCTCCCGTCGGGCCGGCGCCGAGGCAGGTGCCCCTGCTCGTGCCGAGGAGCCCGCTCGCCGCGAGGAGCCCGCCCGCAGCGAGCAGCCCGCCCGCAGCGAGCAGCCTGCCCGCAGTGAGCAGCCCGCCCGTGGTGAGCGGCGGACCCGCGGCGAGCAGCCCGCCAACGGTGAGCAGCAGGCCCGCGCCGAGCGCCCCGCGCGCGGCGAGCGGCCGGCCGAGACCCCCGCCGACGAGGACCGCGCCGAGCGGACCCGCTCCGGTGAGCAGCTCACGCTGCCGGAGATCCCCGAGCGCGCGCCGCGCCGCGAGCGCCGGCCCGAGGCCGAGCGCCAGCAGCGCGAGCCGGTCGACCGTGAGCGCGCCGTCAAGGCGCTCGAGGCGATCGAGCTGCCCGCCCCGCGCGACGAGGCCGAGGAGCGGGGCGAGGCCCGCCGCCTCGACGGCGAGGCCGGCCGGAGCGGCCGGCGTCGCAACCGCGACCGCAACCGCAAGCGCCGCGGCACGGGCTCCGACCTCGCCGCGCTCGAGGAGCCGGAGGTGAGCGAGGACGACGTCCTGCTCCCCGTCGCCGGCATCCTCGACATCCTCGAGAGCTACGCGTTCGTCCGCACGAGCGGCTACCTGCCCGGGCCCAACGACGTCTACGTCTCGCTCAACCAGGTGAAGAAGTACGGCCTGCGCCGCGGCGACGCCGTCACCGGTGCCGTGCGCCAGCCGCAGGAGGGCGAGCAGCAGCGCCAGAAGTTCAACGCGCTCGTCCACCTCGACTCGGTGAACGGCGCCCCGGCGGACCGCATGCGCACCCGACCGGAGTTCGCCAAGCTCACCCCGCTCTACCCCGAGGAGCACCTGCGCCTGGAGACGGGTCCGCAGAAGCTCACCCAGCGGGTCATCGACCTCGTCGCCCCCATCGGCAAGGGCCAGCGCGGCCTCATCGTCGCCCCGCCCAAGGCGGGCAAGACGATCATCATGCAGCAGATGGCCAACGCGATCACGACCAACAACCCCGAGGTCCACCTCATGGTCGTGCTCGTGGACGAGCGGCCCGAAGAGGTCACCGACATGGAGCGGACGGTCAAGGGTGAGGTCATCGCCTCGACCTTCGACCGCCCCGCGTCCGACCACACGATCGTCGCCGAGCTCGCCATCGAGCGTGCCAAGCGGCTCGTCGAGCTGGGCCAGGACGTCGTCGTCCTCCTCGACTCCATCACCCGGCTCTCCCGCGCCTACAACCTCGCGGCGCCGGCGTCGGGCCGGATCCTGTCCGGCGGCGTCGACGCGTCCGCGCTCTACCCGCCGAAGCGGTTCTTCGGCGCGGCGCGGAACATCGAGAACGGCGGCTCGCTCACCATCGTCGCCTCGGCGCTGGTGGAGACCGGCTCGAAGATGGACGAGGTGATCTTCGAGGAGTTCAAGGGCACCGGGAACATGGAGCTGCGGCTCTCCCGCTCGCTCGCGGACCGGCGCATCTTCCCGGCCGTCGACGTCAACGCCTCCGGCACCCGCCGCGAGGAGCTGCTCATGTCGCCGGACGAGCTGAAGATCGTGTGGAAGCTGCGCCGGGTCATGGGGGGCCTGGACCAGCAGCAGGCGATCGAGCTGCTGCTCGGCAAGATGCGGGAGACGAGCTCGAACGCCGAGTTCCTCCTCACCGTGCAGAAGACCACCCCGGGTGTGAGCAACGACTGACCCCGGAACATTTTCCGACACCGCGGCGTTCTGGCACACTGGACCGTCGGCTTCCGGTTCACGGCGGGCGTTGCGCGCCGACCCGGGAGTGAAGCACACCAAGGAGACACACATGAAGCAGGGCATTCACCCCGAGTACGTCACCACCACGGTGACGTGCACCTGTGGGAACACCTTCGAGACCCGCTCCACCGCGACCGAGGGCAAGATCAACGCTGACGTCTGCAGCGCCTGCCACCCGTTCTACACGGGCAAGCAGAAGATCCTCGACACCGGTGGCCGCGTCGCGCGCTTCGAGCAGCGGTACGGCAAGCGGAAGTAGGACCTCGTCAGCGCCGGTGGGTCAGCCCACCGGCGCTGTCGTCTGCCCACCTGCAGGTCGGTGAGAAGGGAGCGCACGCGTGAGTCATGAGGACTTCTCGGCCGTCGAGCCGATGCTGGCCGAGCACGCGCAGATCGAGCGGGAGCTCGCCGACCCGGAGGTCCACGCGGACGCCGGGCGGGCCAAGCGGCTCGGTCGCCGGTACGCCGAGCTCACGCGCGTCGTCGCCGCCTACAAGGACTGGCGCCGCGCGGCCGACGACGCCGAGGCCGCCGCCGAGCTCGCGGAGATGGACGACGCCTTCGCCGCCGAGCTGCCGGCGCTGCGCGAGTCCGCCGACGCCGCCGCCGAGCACCTGCGCGGCGTCCTCGTCCCGCGCGACCCCGACGACGGGCGCGACGTCATCCTCGAGATCAAGGCGGGGGAGGGCGGGCAGGAGTCCGCGCTCTTCGCCGGCGACCTCCTGCGCATGTACCTGCGCTTCGCGGAGCGGCGCGGCTGGAGCACCCAGCTGCTCAGCGCGACCGAGTCCGACCTCGGCGGCTACAAGGACGTCGCGGTCGCCGTGAAGTCCCGCTCGCTGCAGGACCCGGCCGACGGCGTGTGGGCGAGCCTGAAGTACGAGGGCGGCGTCCACCGGGTGCAGCGCGTGCCCGTGACCGAGTCGCAGGGCCGCATCCACACCTCGGCGGCGGGCGTCCTCGTCCTGCCCGAGGTGGACGACCCGGGCGAGGTCGAGATCGACCAGAACGACCTGCGCATCGACGTCTACCGCTCGTCGGGACCCGGCGGGCAGAGCGTCAACACGACCGACTCCGCCGTGCGCATCACGCACCTGCCCACGGGCATCACCGTGTCGATGCAGAACGAGAAGTCCCAGCTGCAGAACCGCGAGGCGGCCCTGCGCGTCCTGCGGGCGCGGCTGCTCGCCGCCCGCCAGGAGGAGGCGCAGGCCGCGGCGTCGGCGACGCGCCGCTCCCAGGTGCGCACCGTCGACCGTTCCGAGCGGATCCGGACGTACAACTACCCGGAGAACCGGATCGCGGACCACCGCACCGGGTTCAAGGCCTACAACCTCGACCACGTGCTCGACGGCGACCTCGACGCCCTCATCGGCTCGGCCGTCGAGCTGGAGGCCGCCGAGCGCCTGGCCGCCGCCACCGACCCGAATGCCTGAGGGCCTCGGCTCCCGCGTCGAGCTCGCGCCCGTGGGGAACTCCGCTGTCGCGCGGAACTCGGCTGTCGCGCGGAACTCGGCTGTCGCGGGGAAGTCGGCTGTCGAGCGGAACTCGGCTGTCGCGGGGGAGTGGGGTGGCGCTCGGGAGTGGGGTGGCGCTCGGGTGTGGGGCGGGGGGCTGCTGTGGCGGTGAGCTGGCGCGAGGCGGTGCGCGGGGCGACCACCCTGCTCGCCGAGGCCGGCGTGCCCTCGCCCGACGTCGACGCCCGGCTGCTCGCCGAGCACGTGCTCGGCGGCCTGCTCGTCACGGCCGGTGCACCCTCGCGCGAGGAGCTCACCTCCTACGCGGGCCTCGTCGAGCGGCGCGCGCGGCGCGAGCCGCTTCAGCACCTCACCGGCGAGATGTTCTTCCGCCACCTGCGGCTCACCGCCGCGCCGGGCGCCTTCGTCGTGCGCCCGGAGACCGAGCTCGTCGCCGAGGAGGCGATCACCGCGGCCCGGCGCACGCCCTCCCCGCGCGTCGTCGACCTGTGCACCGGCTCGGGCGCCATCGCCCTCGCCGTCGCCACCGAGGTGCCGGGCTCACAGGTGTGGGGCGTGGAGCTGAGCGAGGCCGCCCTCGCCGTCGCCCGGCGCAACGCCGCCGACCTCGCCCCGCAGGTGACGCTCGTCGCCGGGGACGCCGCGACGGCGCTGCCCGAGCTCGACGGCACGGTCGACGTCGTCGTCTCCAACCCGCCGTACGTCCCCCCGGACGCGGTGCCCCGCGACCCCGAGGTGCGCGACCACGACCCCGACCTCGCGCTCTACGGCGGCGGGCCGGACGGGCTCGAGGTGCCCCGGGCCGTCCTGCGCTCGGCCGCGCGGTTGCTGCGACCCGGCGGCACCGTCGTCATGGAGCACGCCGAGGTCCAGGCCGCCGCCGCCCGTGCGGCCGCCGAGGCCACCGGCGCCTTCGTCGACGTCCGGACCCTGCGCGACCTCAGCGGACGCGACCGGATGGTCCTCGCGCGGCGCTCCGACGGCTGAGCGCCACCCCGGCCACCCAGCCCAGCCCCACGCCGAGGATGTCGGCGACCACGTCCCACGGGTCGCCCGACCGGTCGGCGAGGAACACGTGCTGCACCACCTCGCTGCCCACCGCGTGCGCCAGGGCGAGGGGCACCACCCAGCGGGCGGGGAGGGCGGACCACAGCGCGAGGGCGACGACGAGCGCGAACACCGCGACGTGGACCACCTTGTCTGCCCCGGGGACACCGACGGCCCCCGTGGCCGGCACCCGCGGCGCGTAGAGCACCGCGAGGTGGAGCAGGAGCGCGAGGACGAGGAGCAGGCGGCGGAGGTGGACGGGCATCACTGCAAGGATGTCACCCCCGCGGCGCCGCCCGTGGGAAGATCCTCCCCGTGAGCGTGTACGACTGCACCCAGGCCGAGACCCGCGACGAGGGTGTCGCCGCCGCGGCCACCGCCCTGTCCCGCGGGCGCCTCGTCGTCCTGCCGACCGACACCGTCTACGGCATCGGCGCCTCGGCCTTCGACCCCGACGCCGTCGCCGCCCTGCTCGCCGCCAAGGGCCGCGGCCGGCAGAGCCCGCCGCCGGTCCTCGTGCCGGCGCCGGCCACCGTCGCCGGCCTCGCCGTCGACGTCCCCGCCGCCGTCACCACGCTCGTCGAGACGTTCTGGCCCGGGCCGCTCACCATCATCTGCCGCGCCCAGCCCACCCTCGCGTGGGACCTCGGGGACACCGGCGGCACCGTCGCGCTGCGCATGCCCGACGACGAGGTCGCCCTCGCCCTCCTCACCCGCACCGGGCCGCTCGCGGTCTCCAGCGCCAACCGCCACGGGCGCCCCGCGGCGACGACCGTCCTCGAGGCGGCCACCGCCCTGGGCGACAGCGTCGACGTCTACCTCGACGGCGGACCCTCGCGCGGGGGAGTGGCCTCGACCATCGTCGACGCCACCGGCCCCACCCTGCGCATCGTGCGGGCCGGGGCGCTGGGCCTCGCCGAGCTCGCCGCCGTCGTCCCCGGCATCGTCGGGCCCGACGGCGAGGTGGGCGACGCCGGGACCCCGGACGCGAAGGACGGTGCTGCGAGTCCGTGAGGGTCTACCTGCTCGTCATGCTCGTCGCGGCGGTCGTGACGTTCCTCGCCACTCCCGTCGCGCTGCGACTGGCGAGGGCGACGAACGCGCTCACCCCCGTCCGGGCCCGTGACGTGCACACGACGCCGACCCCGCGCCTCGGCGGCCTGGCGATGCTCGCCGGCTTCGCCGTCGCGCTGCTCCTCGCCTCGCGCGTCCCCTTCCTCGAGGGGGTCTTCAGCACCGCCCAGCCCTGGGCGATCCTCGGGGGCGCGGCGCTCGTCAGCCTCCTCGGGGTCGCCGACGACATCTGGGACCTCGACTGGATGACCAAGCTCGCCGGCCAGGTGCTGGCGGCGGGACTCATCGCCTGGCAGGGCGTCCAGCTCATCACCTTCCCGGTCTTCGGCCTCACGATCGGGTCGGCCCGGCTCTCCCTCGTCGCGACCGTGCTCGTCGTCGTCGTCGCGATCAACGCGGTGAACTTCGTCGACGGTCTGGACGGGCTCGCCGCAGGGATGGTGGGCATCGGGGGCCTCGCCTTCTTCGGCTACACCTACCTGCTCACCCGCGAGGCGACCCCCGGGGACTACTCCAGCCTCGCCGCGGTGGTGATCGCCGCCGTCGTCGGCACGTGCATCGGCTTCCTGCCGCACAACTTCCACCCGTCGCGCATCTTCATGGGCGACTCCGGCTCGATGTTCCTCGGCCTCACCGTCGCCGCGGCCGCCATCACCGTCACCGGCCAGATCGACCCGGCGACGTTCTCCGCCGGTCAGGTGCTGCCCGCGTTCATCCCGATCATCCTGCCGGTCGCCGTCCTCCTCCTGCCGCTGCTCGACATGACCCTCGCCGTCGCCCGGCGGCTGCGGGCCGGCCAGTCGCCCTTCCAGGCCGACCGGATGCACCTGCACCACCGGCTGCTCGAGTGGGGACACAGCCACCGGCGCGCGGTCCTCGTCATGTACCTGTGGACGGCGGTCATCTCCTTCAGCGCCGCGGCGCTCGTCGTCTTCGACCGGCGCGTCGTCCTCGTCGTCAGCGCGGTGGCCGTCGTCGTCGCCCTCCTCGTCACCATCGGCAAGCTGCCCGGGCTGCGCCGCACACCTCCCTCCGAGAAGGAGTCCGTATGACCACCGCCCCCTCCCCCCTGCGCGCCATGTTCACCGTGGTGCTGCGCAGGATGGCCCTCCTCCTCGCGGTCCTCGCCGTCGGCGGCTGCCTCGTCGGCTACCTCGCGGCCGGGTCGCAGGGCCTGTGGGGCGGGGTGCTCGGCACCGGGCTGGCCGCGTTCTTCCTCCTCACGACCTCGGTCGTCATGCTCGCGACGGCGGACAAGCCGCTGCACGTCGCGAGCGCGGCGCTCGTCGGCAGCTGGCTGGCCAAGGTCGTCGTCGTCTTCGTCGTCCTCCTCATCGTGCGCGACCTCGACTTCTACGACCCGCTCGTGTTCTTCGTCACACTGGCCCTGGCGATCCTCGGCTCGCTGGCGATCGAGATGTCAGCGGCGCTGCAGTCGCGGGTGCCGCACGTGGACCCCGGTGCTCGCGCGGACAAGGACGTCCCGGGCGCCTGACCGGCGACTCCGTACTCCCGGCCGGCCCGGCGACGCCCTGCGCCTGCCGCGTCGTCACCCTCGCGCACCGCCGGGACGAAGGTCCGGGACGCCGCGGGCCGCGCCGTGGTTGGCGGAGCCCGCTGCGGGAGTGCGTTAGGCTGGGGCAAGTCCCGACATCGCGGTCCTTCACCGCAATCCCGACCAGCTCTGGGGGTTCGTCCTGTCTGCCGCTGCGCCCCTCCTCCCCTTGGCCGCAGGCATCATCACCGCCGCGGGCGATGGTGAGGGCTTCCACGCCCCGACGCTCCAGGGGGAGTTCTTCCCCGGTCCGATCCTCTTCGCGGGCACGCCGTTCGAGTTCAACCGGATCATGCTCGTGCGCGTCGTCGCCACGATCCTCATCGTCACGGTGTTCTGGCTCGCTGCCCGCCGCGCCCGGCTCGTCCCGGGCCGCTTCCAGGGCGCGATCGAGATGGCCCTCGACTTCGTCCGTGTGAACATCGCCGAGGAGGTCCTGGGCAAGGAGAGCGGACGGCGCGCCACCGCGCTGCTCACCGTGATCTTCTTCGGCGTCTTCGCCATGAACATCACCGGTGTCATCCCGCTCCTCAACATCGCGGGCTCCTCGGTCATCGGCGTGCCGCTCGTCTTCGCGGCCATCGCCTACGTCGGCTTCATCGTCGCGGGCGTGCGCTCCCAGGGCGCCGGGGGCTTCCTCAAGTCCTCGCTCTTCCCGCCCGGGGTGCCGAAGTTCCTCTACGTGATCCTCACGCCGATCGAGTTCCTCTCGACGTTCATCCTGCGGCCGATCACCCTGACGATCCGTCTCCTGGCCAACATGCTCGTGGGCCACCTGCTCCTCGTGCTGTGCTTCGGGGCGACCCACTACCTCTTCTTCGAGGCGGCCGGCACCTTCAAGGTGCTCGGCGGCGTCACGTTTGCAGCGGGCCTCGCGTTCACGATCTTCGAGATCTTCATCGCGGCCCTGCAGGCCTTCATCTTCACCCTCCTCACGGCGGTCTACATCCAGCTGTCCGAGGAAGCGCACTGACCTTGTCCCGGCTCGGTCACCTGACGGAGCCACCAGCCAGACGTGCCGGGCGCGGGCCCGGTACCCCCAATGGAAGGAACACCCTGTGGAACTGACCGGCGACATCGCCACCATCGGATACGGCCTTGCGACGATCGGCCCCGGTATCGGTCTGGGCCTGCTCGTCGCGAAGACCCAGGAGGCCACGGCTCGTCAGCCTGAGGTCGCCGGTCCGCTGCGCGTCAACATGTTCATCGGTGCGGCCCTCGTCGAGGCGCTCGGCCTGATCGGCTTCGCCGCGGGCTTCGTGTTCTGATGCTGCCCACGGCCCTGGTCCGGGCGGCGGGGGAGGGACAGAACCCGCTCCTGCCGGCGGACTACGACATCATCTGGTCGCTGGTCTGCACCGCGATCATCGCCTTCTTCTTCGTCAAGAAGATCCTTCCGGTCTTCACGCGCATCCTCGACGAGCGCACCGAGAAGATCGAGGGCGGCCTCAAGGCCGGCGAGAACGCCCGGGCCGAGGCCGAGGCGCTGCGTGCCGAGATCGAGCGCGAGCTCGTCGAGGCGCGTGTCGAGGCGGCTCGCGTTCGCGAGCAGGCCGCCGACGACGCCAAGGTCATCGCCGCGGACGTCAAGGCCAAGGCCCACACCGAGGCGGAGCGGATCCTCGACAGCGCCAAGCGCCAGATCGAGGCCGAGCGTCAGCAGGCCGCCACGACCCTGCGCACCGACATCGGTGTGCTGGCCACGACCCTCGCCGAGCGCATCGTCGGGGAGTCCCTCGCCGACGAGCAGCGTCGTCAGCGGGTCATCGACCGGTTCCTCGACGAGCTCGAGGCGCAGACCGACCAGGCTCCGCAGAAGGTCGGCGGAGCGACGGAGGCGTGATGCGAGCGAGCAGCCAGGCCGCGCTGTCCGCGGCGAGCGAGCGGTGGGAGGTCTCCCTGCGGGAGGCCGGGGAGCGCGGGCGTGAGCTCGGTTCCCAGCTCTACGAGGTGGCCGACGCCCTCGCGGGCTCCGGTTCCCTGCGCAGGGCGCTGACCGACCCCGGGCGCACCGGGGACGCCAAGGCGCGCCTCGTCGGCGCGCTCTTCGACGGCAAGGTCGCCCCCGAGGTCGTCGACCTGCTCGCCGGCATGGTCCGCTCCCGCTGGTCGCGGGAGGAGGACCTCGGCCTCGCGGTCGAGGAGCTCGCCGCAGCGTCGGTGCTCTCCGCCGCGCAGTCGCGCGACGCGCTGCTCGAGGTGGAGGAGGAGCTGTTCCACACCGAGCGGCTGCTCGCCTCCAGCCGTGAGCTGCGGGCCGCGCTCGCCGAGCGGGACGTCGACCCGCAGCGGCGTGCGGCACTGCTCGACTCCCTCATCGCCGCCGCGAGCCCGGAGACCCGGCTGCTGGTCCACCGGATGGTCACGACGCCGTGGGCGGGCTCGCTCATCAGCGCCCTGCGCCACGTCGGTGAGCTCGCCGCCGCCCGCCGTGACCGGTTGGTGGCAGGAGTGACCGCGGCCGCGCCGCTCACCCAGGAGCAGGAGGCCCGGCTGGGCCGCATCCTGGAGGGCGCGTACGGCCGTTCCGTCCAGATCAACGTCGGGGTGGACCCCGCGGTGATCGGCGGCATGCGGATCCAGGTCGGCGCCGAGGTCATCGACGGCACGACGCTCGCCCGCCTCCAGGACGCCCGACGCCGGTTCGCCGGCTGACCCCGACACCCGCACCACAGACGAGACGCGACCACCCGGTCGCCAAGGAGAAGGAACTTCAATGGCCGAGCTGACGATCAAGCCCGAGGAGATCAGGGCGGCGCTGGACAGCTTCGTCGACTCCTACCAGCCGACCGAGGCGGTGGGTGAGGAGGTCGGTCGCGTCACCGTCGCCGGTGACGGCATCGCGCGGGTCGAGGGACTGCCCGGGACGATGGCGAACGAGCTGCTGCGCTTCGAGGACGGCACCCTGGGCCTCGCGCTCAACCTCGACGTGCGCGACATCGGCGTCATCGTGCTCGGTGAGTTCACCGGCATCGAGGAGGGCCAGACGGTGCACCGCACCGGCGAGGTGCTCTCCACCCCCGTGGGCGAGGAGTTCCTCGGCCGCGTCGTCGACCCGACCGGCCGGCCGATCGACGGCCTGGGCCCGATCAACGCCGAGACCACCCGCGCCCTGGAGCTCCAGGCGCCCGGCGTCATGGCGCGAAAGAGCGTGCACGAGCCGCTCCAGACCGGCATCAAGGCCATCGACTCGATGATCCCGATCGGCCGTGGCCAGCGTCAGCTCATCATCGGCGACCGCGGCACCGGCAAGACGGCCATCGCCGTGGACACGATCCTCAACCAGAAGGCGAACTGGGACAGCGGCGACCCCGACAAGCAGGTCCGCTGCATCTACGTCGCCATCGGCCAGAAGGGCTCGACCATCGCGTCGGTCCGCGGACGCCTCGAGGCCGCCGGCGCGCTGGAGTACACGACGATCGTCGCGGCTCCCGCCTCCGACCCGGCCGGCTTCAAGTACATCGCCCCCTACACCGGCTCGGCCATCGGCCAGCACTGGATGTACCAGGGCAAGCACGTCCTCATCGTCTTCGACGACCTGTCCAAGCAGGCCGAGGCCTACCGCGCCGTGTCGCTCCTCCTGCGCCGCCCGCCGGGCCGTGAGGCCTACCCGGGTGACGTCTTCTACCTCCACTCCCGGCTGCTCGAGCGCTGTGCCAAGCTCTCCGACGCGCTGGGTGCGGGCTCGATGACCGGCCTGCCGATCATCGAGACCAAGGCGAACGACGTGTCGGCGTACATCCCGACGAACGTCATCTCGATCACCGACGGACAGATCTTCCTCCAGTCCGACCTGTTCAACGCCGACCAGCGCCCCGCCGTCGACGTCGGCATCTCGGTGTCCCGCGTCGGTGGTGACGCTCAGGTCAAGGCGATGAAGAAGGTCTCCGGCACGCTGAAGATCACCCTCGCGCAGTACCGCTCGATGGCGGCCTTCGCGATGTTCGCCTCGGACCTCGACCCGACGACGCGCCAGCAGCTCACCCGCGGCGAGAAGCTCATGGAGCTCCTCAAGCAGCCGCAGTACTCCCCGTACGCGGTGGAGGACCAGATCGCCTCGATCTGGGCGGGCACCAACGGCTACCTCGACGACGTCGAGACCAACGAGGTCCGCCGCTTCGAGAGCGAGATGCTCGACCACCTGCGCCGCACGACCGACGTCCTCCAGACGCTCGCGACGACGGGCAAGCTCGAGAAGGAGACCGAGGAGGCGCTGCGCGCCGGCGTCGAGGACTTCCGCAAGGGCTTCCTCGCCGGGGACGGGACGCTGTCCTCCGAGCCCGCCGCTCCCGAGGCCGACCCGCTGGTCGAGACCGAGCAGGAGCAGATCGTCGCCGAGAAGCGGGGCTGAGCCTTGGGTGCTCAGCAGCGCGTCTACAAGCAGCGGATCCGCTCGACGCAGACGCTCAAGAAGATGTTCCGCGCGATGGAGCTCATCGCCGCGTCGCGGATCGGGCGCGCCCGGGACCAGGCCACCAAGGCCAGCCCGTACGCCCTGGCCCTGACGCGGGCGACCTCCGCCGTCGCGGCGCACGCCCACACCGGGCACCCGCTGCTCCAGGAGCGCACGGACACCAACCGCGTGGCGGTGCTCGTCCTCACGGCGGACCGCGGCATGGCCGGCTCCTACACCGCCAGCGTGCTGCGGGCGGCGGACCAGCTCATCGACCGGCTCACCGAGCAGGGCAAGGAGATCGACCTCTACGTCGTCGGACGTCGCGGGATCGGCTTCTACTCCTTCCGCGGGCGCCGCGTCGTCGACAGCTGGGAGGGGCAGTCGGACAAGCCCGACGCCTCCCTGGCCAAGGAGATCGCCGACGTCGTGCTCAAGGCGTTCCTCGCCCCGGCCGACGAGGGCGGGGTGGGCGAGCTCCACATCGTCTTCACCAAGTTCGTCTCGATGGTCAGCCAGGAGCCGTTCGTGCGGCGCATGCTGCCGCTCGAGGTCGTCGACGGTGTCGCCGAGCCGGGCGCCAAGCCGCTGCCGCTGTACGAGTTCGAGCCCTCCGCCGAGGCCGTCCTCGACCAGCTGCTGCCGCTGTACGTGCGCAGCCGCATCTACAACGCGCTG
Source organism: Georgenia wutianyii (assembly GCF_006349365.1). Lineage (NCBI taxonomy): Bacteria > Bacillati > Actinomycetota > Actinomycetes > Allobogoriellales > Allobogoriellaceae > Georgenia > Georgenia wutianyii. The sequence continues at coordinate 2,759,740 of NZ_CP040899.1, read as the reverse complement.
CTGCAGGCCGCCGCCTCCGAGCTGGCCAGCCGGCAGCGCGCCATGCACACCGCCGTCGAGAACGCCGACGAGCTCATCGGGACCTACACCCGGTTGGCGAACACGGCACGACAGGCCGAGATCACCCAGGAGCTCACCGAGATCGTCTCGGGAGCCGACGCACTGGCGGCGAGCTGACGTGCGTCCTGACCCCAGTGCCGTCACAGCGAAGGAAGACTGACATGACTGCCACGACGACCGACCCCAGCACCGAGCACGCCGCGCCCGGCGTCGGGCGGATCGCCCGGGTGACCGGACCGACGATCGACGTCGAGTTCGCGCCCGACGAGATCCCCTCGATCTACAACGCGCTCGTCGCCTCGGTGGACAAGTCCACCATCGGCCAGGGCGAGGGCATCCTCGAGATGACCTTCGAGGTGAACCAGCACCTCGGTGACAACCTCGTGCGCGCCGTCGCGCTCAAGCCGACCGACGGCCTCGTCCGCGGCATGGAGGTGCGCGACACCGGCAGCCCGATCACCGTGCCGGTCGGTGACGTCACCAAGGGTCACGTCTTCTCCGTGACGGGTGAGCCGCTCAACCTCGCCGAGGGCGAGACCCTCGAGATCACCGAGCGGTGGCCCATCCACCGCAAGCCCCCGCGCTTCGACGAGCTCGAGGCCAAGACCCAGATGTTCGAGACGGGCATCAAGGTCATCGACCTCCTCACCCCGTACGTCCAGGGTGGGAAGATCGGCCTCTTCGGTGGTGCGGGCGTCGGCAAGACCGTCCTCATCCAGGAGATGATCCAGCGCGTGGCGCAGGACCACGGCGGTGTGTCGGTGTTCGCCGGTGTCGGTGAGCGCACCCGTGAGGGCAACGACCTCATCGTCGAGATGGAGGAGGCCGGCGTCTTCGACAAGACCGCGCTGGTCTTCGGCCAGATGGACGAGCCGCCGGGCACCCGCCTGCGCGTCGCACTGTCCGCGCTGACGATGGCCGAGTACTTCCGCGACGTGCAGAAGCAGGAGGTGCTGCTCTTCATCGACAACATCTTCCGCTTCACGCAGGCCGGTTCGGAGGTCTCCACGCTGCTGGGCCGCATGCCCTCCGCGGTGGGCTACCAGCCGAACCTCGCCGACGAGATGGGCATCCTCCAGGAGCGCATCACGTCCACTCGCGGTCACTCGATCACCTCGCTGCAGGCGATCTACGTCCCGGCCGACGACTACACCGACCCGGCGCCCGCGACGACGTTCGCGCACCTCGACGCCACGACCGAGCTCTCGCGTGACATCGCCTCGCGCGGTCTCTACCCGGCCGTGGACCCGCTGGCCTCGACCTCGCGCATCCTCGACCCGCAGTTCGTGGGCCAGGAGCACTACGAGGTCGCGACCCGCGTGAAGTCGATCCTGCAGAAGAACAAGGAGCTGCAGGACATCATCGCGATCCTCGGCGTCGACGAGCTGTCCGAGGAGGACAAGATCACCGTCGCCCGGGCCCGCCGCATCGAGCAGTTCCTCTCGCAGAACACCTACACCGCGGTGAAGTTCACCGGTGTCGAGGGCTCCACGGTGCCCGTCGCCGAGACGGTCGAGGCCTTCCGTCGCATCGCCGACGGCGAGTACGACCACATCCCGGAGCAGGCGTTCTTCAACATCGGTGGCATCGAGGACCTCGAGCGCACCTGGTCGAAGATGCAGAAGGAGTCCTGATCGCGGTGGCCCTGTCGGTGCAGATCGTGGGTCCGGACCGGACCCTGTGGAGCGGCGAGGCCAGCTCGGTGAGCGTGCCCGCCGCGGACGGCGAGCTCGGCATCCGGCCGGGCCGCCAGCCGGTCCTCGCCGTGCTCCGGCCCGGCAAGGTCCACCTCACGTCCACGGCGGGCGCCACGGAGTCGGTCGACATCCTCGGCGGGTTCGTGTCGGTCGACGACGACGACGTCATGATCGTCGTCGACGAGCACGACGAGCGGCGCGCGGACCACGCCGAAGCCGCCACCGAGCGCTGAGGTCTTGGGGCCGTGTCCTGGGCGTGGGTGCTGTGGGTGGCTCTCCTGCTCGCCGTGCTCGCCCTCGTCGCGGGCCTGGTCCTGCTCCTGCGGGTCCGCAGCCTGAGCAGGGTGGTCGGCTCCTTCGACTGTGCGTGGCGTGAGGCCGAGTCCCCGAGCTGGGTGAGCGGCGTGGCCGTCTACGGGGTCGACCGGATCGACTGGTATCGCATGGTGTCGCTGCGACCGGGCCCCCGGGCCCGGTGGCGGCGCAGCGAGCTCGTCATCGACCCGTCCCGGCGGGTGCTGCCGGGCAGCGCCTGGGGGGCGGTCGAGGTGCGCTGCCACGCCCGGGGCGGGGACTTCTTCCTCGCCCTGGAGCCGGCCGCCCTCGCCGGTCTGACGAGCTGGCTCGAGGCCAGCCCGCCGGTCGACCGCGGCGCCGCCTAGGCCCGCACCGCCGGCCGCCCACCCGCGCGGCCGGCGGACAGAAGTGTCATCGCCGCGGACAGCGGCATCCAGGGGAGGAACGCCCATGCGTACGGTCATCGCCCGGTGCTCGGTCGACTACACCGGGCGGCTGGACGCCCACCTCGCGCTGGCCACCCGGCTGCTCATGGTCAAGGCCGACGGCTCGGTGCTCGTCCACTCCGACGGCGGGTCCTACAAGCCGCTGAACTGGATGAGCCCGCCGTGCCGGCTCGAGGTCGCCCCGCCTGCGGAGGAGGACGCCGCCGCCGGCGTCACCGAGGTCTGGACGGTGCAGAACGCCAAGAGCGACGACCGGCTGGTCGTGCGGATCCACGAGGTCCTTCACGACGGGTCCTACGACCTCGGCGTGGACCCGGGCCTGGTCAAGGACGGCGTCGAGGCCCACCTCCAGGAGCTCCTCGCCCAGCAGATCGAGCTCCTCGGCCCGGGCCACCGGCTCGTGCGCCGGGAGTACCCGACGGCGATCGGTCCGGTCGACATCCTCGCCCGCGACCCGCTCGAGCGGGCTGTCGCCGTGGAGATCAAGCGGCGCGGGGAGATCGACGGCGTCGAGCAGCTCACCCGCTACCTCGAGCTGCTCAACCGCGACCCGCTGCTGTCGCCCGTCCAGGGCGTGTTCGCCGCGCAGGAGATCAAGCCGCAGGCCCGGGTGCTCGCCGAGGACCGCGGGATCCGCTGCGTCGTCCTGGACTACAACGCCATGCGCGGGCTCGACGACGTGGAGTCGCGGCTCTTCTGACGCCGCGCGGCGCCGCGCCGGCCGCGTTCGGGCGACGGACCGAGAGGCCAGCCGTCGGGCGGCGGCGGTGTGTTGGCACAATGGGGCCATGAGCGAAGCCCCCACCACACGCGTCCTGCGCGGTCGCGTCGTCACCCCCACCGCCGTCGTCGAGGACGGGGCCGTCGTCATCTCGGGCAGCGCGATCACGTGGGTCGGCGCCGCGGCCGACGCGCCGCCAGGGCTGCGTGAGGCCGTCGCCGCGGCCACGCCCGTCGAGGGCTACGTCCTGCCCGGTCTCGTCGACCTCCACTGCCACGGCGGTGGCGGGGCGAGCTTCCCCGACGCCGAGGACGCCGAGACCGCGCGCACCGCCGCCGCCGAGCACCTGCGCCACGGCACGACCTCGCTCGTCGCCTCGCTCGTCACCGCGCCGCCGGACGTCCTGCGCGCCCGGACCGACGTCCTCGTCGAGCTCGTCGAGGCCGGTGACCTCGCCGGCATCCACTACGAGGGCCCGTTCATCTCCGCCGACCGCTGCGGGGCGCAGAACCCCGCCGCGATCCAGGAGCCCGACGCCGACCTCACCCGCGAGCTCCTCGAGCGCGGCCGGGGGCACGTCGTGACGATGACCCTCGCCCCCGAGGCGCCCGGCGTCACCGGCCAGGGCGGGGTGAGCCAGGCGCTCATCGCCGGGGGAGCGCTGCCCTCCTTCGGCCACACCGTCGCCACCGCGGACCAGGCACGGGCGGCGGTCCGCGAGGCGGGGGACCTGCTCGCCGCGGAGGCAGGCGCGCGCTCGTCCCGCGCGACCGTCACCCACCTGTGCAACGGGATGAACCCCATGCACCACCGCGACCCCGGGCCCATCCCCGAGTTCCTCGCCGCCGCGCGCGAGGGTCGCCTCGTCCTCGAGCTCATCGGCGACGGCACCCACCTCGACCCCGCCCTCGTGCGTGCGTTCTTCGAGATCGCCGGCCGGGAGAACATCGTCCTCGTCACCGACGCGATGGCCGCGGCCGGCATGCCCGACGGTGACTACCAGCTCGGCTCCCTCGCCGTCACCGTCGCCGACGGCGTCGCCCGCCTCACCGGCGGCAGCGCCATCGCCGGCGGCACCGCGCACCTGCTCGACGTCGTGCGCACGACCGCGGCCGGCGGGGTCGACCTCGTCGACGCCGTCTACGCGGCGTCCACCGGACCCGCCGTCGTCCTGGGGGACCCGGCGGTCGGTGCGCTCGAGGCAGGACGGCGCGCCGACGTCCTGGTCACCGACACGGACCTGCGTCCGGTCGAGATCCTGAAGGACGGGGTGAGCATCTGATGTGGGAGGACTTCCGCTGGGGCGCGGCCACCGCTGCCTACCAGGTCGAGGGCGCCGCCGGGGAGGACGGGCGAGGCCCGTCGATCTGGGACACCTTCGCCCACACCCCCGGCAAGGTGCTGGGCGGGGACACCGGCGACGTCGCCGCCGACCACTACCACCGCTGGCAGGAGGACGTCGCGCTCATGGCGGCCCTCGGGCTGCAGAGCTACCGGCTGTCGGTCTCCTGGTCGCGGGTGCAGCCCGGCGGGCGTGGCCCGCTCAACCCGGCGGGCGTGGCGTTCTACCGCCGGCTCCTGGACGAGCTCGTCGCCCACGACATCGCACCGGTCGTCACGCTCTACCACTGGGACCTGCCGCAGGAGCTCGAGGACGCCGGCGGCTGGCCGAACCGGGAGACCGCGTACGCCTTCGCCGAGTACGCCCGGCTCATGGCCCGCGAGCTCGGTGACCGGGTGGCGCTGTGGACGACGCTCAACGAGCCGTGGTGCTCGGCCTTCCTCGGCTACGCCTCCGGTGTCCACGCGCCGGGGCGCACCGAGCCGGCCGCCGCGCTCGCTGCGGCCCACCACCTCAACCTCGCCCACGGTCTCGCCACCCAGGCGATCCGTGCCGAGCTCGGTGAGCACACGCCGGTGTCGGCCGCGCTCAACGTCCACGTCACCCACCCCGCCGACCCGGAGTCGGCCGCCGACCTCGAGGCCGTGGCCCAGATCAACGCCGTCGGCAACCACGTCTTCCTCGGGCCGATGCTCGACGGCAGCTACCCCACGCGGCTCCTGCGCGACACCGCCCACGTCACCGACTGGTCCTTCGTCGAGCCGGGGGACCTCACGACGGCCCGGCAGCGGATGGACGTGCTCGGCGTCAACTACTACTCGACCCAGCTCGTGCGCCGCTACGGCGGGGACGGGCCGGCCCCGCGGGCCGACGGGCACGGCGCCTCGTCGGCCTCCCCGTGGGTCGGGGCCGACAGCGTCGAGTTCCTCCCCGTCGCGCCGCCGCACACGGCGATGGGCTGGAACGTCGCGCCGGAGGCGCTCGAGGAGCTCCTCCTCGCGCTGGACAACGCCTACCCGGACCAGCCGCTGCTCGTCACGGAGAACGGCGCGGCCTACGAGGACGTCGTCGCCCCCGACGGGCGCATCCACGACCAGGCGCGGGTGGCATACTACCGCGACCACATCGCCGCCGTGCTCCGCGCCCGCGAGGCCGGAGTCGACGTCCGCGGCTACACGGCGTGGTCCCTCATGGACAACTTCGAGTGGGGCTACGGCTACTCCAAGCGGTTCGGCATCGTCCGGGTCGACTACGAGACGCTCGAGCGCACGCCCAAGGACTCCGCGCTCTGGTACCGCGAGGTCATCCGCACCGGGCGGCTGCCCGGCGTCGAGGAGGCGGCGGCGCTGCCCGTGCTCGGGGCCGGCGACGTACGCGCCGCGCAGTCCTCGGACCGCTGATGGCACGCGCCCGGCGCGGCCGCAAGCGCCCCTACGCCGACCCCTACGTGCCGCTGGACCCGGACCGGCTCGGGTCGGTCCCGCGGCACGAGACCGGGCCCGGCGGGGAGAGCTACACGGTGCGTCAGGTGCGCGGCGGGGAGAAGGCCTACCGGTGCCCCGGCTGCCACCAGCTCGTCCCGCCGCGCACCCCGCACGTCGTCGCGTGGCCGGACGAGCCGCTGCTCGGTGGGGGCCTGGAGGACCGACGCCACTGGCACACCGCCTGCTGGAGGCGCGCCTGACCCCCTCCTCCTCGCCGAGGGCTGGATCCTGCGGGTCTCCCGACCGGCTGCCGGGACGGGGGCGGCGTGCCATCCTCGGGGGCATGGACACCGGACCCCTCGCCATCCACCGCCACGGTCCCGAGACCGGCGTGCCGCTCGTGCTCCTCCACGGCTTCCCGCTCGACTCGCGGATGTGGGACGACGTCGTCGACCACCTGGGCGACCTGCCCGTGGTCCTCCTCGACGCACCCGGCTTCGGCGCCTCGCCGTCGCCCGCGGAGGTCGCTGCCGCGCTCGGGCGCGAGCCGGACCCGACGCTCGACACCGTGGCAGATGCCGTAGCCGAGACGCTGCGCTCGATGGAGGTCGAGCGCGCCGTCGTCGCCGGGCTGTCGATGGGCGGCTACATCCTCCTCGCGCTCGCCGAGCGGCACCGCGGGCTGCTCGCCGCCGTCGGGCTGCTCGACACGAAGGTCGACAGCGACCCCGACGAGGCGCACGCGAACCGGCTGAGGGTCGCCGAGGAGGCGGAGCGCACCGGGTCCGCCGCGGTCGCCGGGATGGTCGACACGGTCCTCGGGGAGACGACGCTCACCGAGCGGCCCGAGGTCGTGGCCCGCATGCGGGAGTGGCTGAGCGAGGCGCCGGGGGAGGGCATCGCCTGGGCGCAGCGGGCGATGGCGGCCCGCCCCACCCGGATCAGCGCGCTCGAGGACCTCGAGGTGCCGGCGCTCGTCCTGCGCGGCGCCGAGGACGGGATGAGCCCGCAGGCCGCGGCCGAGACGATGTCGCGCGCTCTCGGCGGGCCGGTGGAGCTCGTCGTCGTGCCCCGGGTGGGGCACATGAGCGCGGTCGAGGACCCCGAGGCCGTGGCCGAGGCCCTGCGCGCCCTGCACGCCGCCGGGCTGGCCGCCGAGCGGGTCTGAGGGCTCGCGCGGGTCGGAGGACGGCTTACCGGCTCAGGCGTCCGGCGCGGTGTCCTGCGCGTCGCGCCAGCCCGGCAGGAGGCGCTCGAGGGCGACGGGCAGGTCGAGCGACTCCCCGTCCTTGCCGCCGGCGCCGAGCACGAGCGGGGGCGGGGTGGGGCGCAGCGTGACGCCGGTGAGCCGGTCGCGCAGCCCGAGCGGCGCGGTGAGGACGTAGAACTCGCCGTCGGTGCTCATGCCCGCGGCGCGGTCGGCGCGCAGGTACCAGCCGGTGACGTCGCTGCGGGCGCTGCCCTTCCCGCCGTAGCCGCGGACCTGGAGCCGCTCGGGCGGGAGCCGGTCACGGGCGACGGCGGCGAACTCCCGCAGGAGGCGCGCGGCGTGGTCGTGCTCTGCCTGGCGGCGCCGCTCGAGCATGTCCGCGTGGGCCTCGGCCGCTTCCCGGCGCTGGCGCGCCCAGTCCTGCTCGCTCACCCGTCCAGCCTACGGCGCCCCGGTGCGTGCACGATCCAGCGCTCGCGGGGAAGCTACTCGGAGGAGCGGGCGGCGTCCTCGTCCTGGGTGCGGCCGTGGGACAGTCGCAGCGCCCGGCCGCGCTCGACGTCCTCCTGCTGCTGCTCGGCCTTCTTGTCCGACGCCTTGGTGTCCCGCGGCGGCAGCTGGATGTGCTCCTCGGCCGCGATCCCGCCCTGGAGCTGGCGGGCGCGCTCGAGCTCGGCGTCGAACTCCGCGCCGAAGAGCAGCGCGAGGTTCATGATCCACAGCCACAGGAGGAAGACGATGACGCCGGCGAGGGCGCCGTACGTCTCGTTGTAGCTGCCGAACTGCGAGACGTAGATGCCCAGCGCGAGGGTGGCGAGCGCGGCGACGACGATCGCGATGACCGCGCCGATGCTGATCCAGCGGAGCTTGGGCTGCTTGACGTTCGGGGTGGCGTAGTAGAGCAGCGCGATGACGACGACGACGATGACGAGGAGCACCGGCCACTTGGCGATGTTCCACACGGTCACCGCTGTGGAGCCCAGCCCCACGACGTCGCCGACCGCCTGCGCGACCGGCCCGGTGACGACGAGGATGACGACCGCGAGGGCGACGAGGAGCAGGAGGACGAGGGTGAGCAGGTAGGTCAACGGCCGCAGCTTCCAGATCGGGCGGCCCTCGGGCACCTCGTAGATCCGGTTCATCGCCTTGGCGAACGCGGTGACGTAGTTCGACGCCGTCCACAGCGCGACGAGCAGGCCGATGATCAGGCCGATGCCGGGCGCGCCGACGTTCGTGATGTTCTCGATGACCGGCTCGACCTGCTTGAACGTGTCCTCGGGCAGGGTGTCCTCGAGCAGGGTGGTGACCTGGCTCGTGCCCTGCGACCCCTGGCCGACGAGGGAGAGGATGGAGGCGAGCGCGATGAGCGCGGGGAAGATCGACAGGACGGCGTAGTACGTGAGTCCGGCGGCGAGCGTCGTGCAGTCGTCCTTGAGGAACTCGCGGACCGACTTGCGCAGCACGTAGGTCCAGGACGGCTTGCGGATGTCGGCGGGGGAGTCGGGCTTGCGCGGGTGGTCGGGCCGGGTGTGGTCGTCGCTCGTCATGGTCGCTCCTGCGGTGGCGGTGTTCCATTGCAGCGTGGGGGCAGCAGCCGGGCCGTGCAACCGGGGGAGTGTCCTACGGTGTGGGCATGGCAGGTCCTCTCCACGTCCGTCCCGCACGCCCCGACGACGCCGATGCGCTCGCCGACCTCGAGACCCGCGCGAGGCGCGAGGCGGAGGGCAGCGAGGAGGTCGGCGCCCCGCAGGACGCGGTGCAGCGGTGGCGCGACCGGCTCTCCGACCCGGGCGGGAGCATGACGTGGGTCGGGGTCGTGCGCGCGACGGGTGAGCCCGTCGGCATCGCGACCGCCGAGGCGACCGGACCGGGCGACCTGCGCCCGCTGCGGCTCCTGTCGCTCCACGTCGAGCCGCAGTGGCGGGGACAGGGCCTGGGCCAGGTCCTGCTCGACCACGCCGTCGGCGACGCCCCCTGCTACCTGTGGGTGGGGCAGGACGACGCCCGAGCCCAGCGCTTCTACGGGCGCAACGGCTTCGCGCCCGACGGCGCCCGGCGCGAGGAGCGCGCCGGGCCCGAGCTACGCCTGGTCCGCTGAGGCGAGGGCCGCTCAGCGGCGCTGCTTGGTGTTCTTCCCGGGCTGGTCGTCCCGCACGGCCGGGAGCACGGACGTGTCGCCGGACACCGCCTCCATGACCTCGGTGCGCGCACCCTCCGCCTCAGCGGCGGGCGGCTCCTCGCCGGGGGTGTCCGCTGCGGGCTCCTCGACGGGCGTCTCGGCGAGGACCTCGTCCTCGGCGACGACCTCGTCGATCTCGACGACGGTGCCGTCCTCGTCAACGACGACGGTCTCCTCCTCGACGACGACGTCATCCTCGACGAGGTTCTCCTCGAGGGCGGTGCCCTCGTCCTCGTCGGTGAGCACGTCCTCGACCGCGACCTCCGCCGCGGCGGCGAGGACGTCAGGGTCCGGTGCGCCCGGCTGCTCGTCGACGGCGGGCTCCGTGACAGCGGCCTGCTCCGTGACGGCGTCCTCCGCGGCCGCAGGCTGCTCCGCGGCACCGAACGCCGGGGCCGCGTGCGTCGTGAGCAGCCCGCGCAGCTCGGTGAGGTAGCGGGTGATGTCCTCGCGCTGACGGGCGAGGTCGGCGATCTCCGCCTGCAGGGTGTCGCGCTCGGCGCGGGCGGCGTCGGTCGTCTCGCGCAGGACGCGGTCCGCCTCGGCCTGGGCGTCGGCGACGAGCCGGTCGGCCTCGGCGCCCGCCTCGGCGAGCCGCTGGGCGGCCCCGGCGTCGGCGTCGGCCACGACGGTCCGCGTGCGCTCGAGGGACTCCGCCAGCCGGGCCTCGGCTGCCGCGGCGCGGCGCTCGGTCTCCTCGGCCAGCGCGGTCGTCGCCGCCCGTGCCTGCGCGTGGGCCTCGGCCGCGGCGCGCTCGGTCTCCTCGGTGAGGGTCGCGGCGTCGAGCTCGGCCCGGTGCCGCACGCGCTCGGCCTCGGCGCGGGCCTCCTCCAGGGCGGTCTGCGCCTCCTGGTGCAGGCGGGTGGCCTCCCCGCGCAGGCGGGTGGCCTCCTCCTCGGCCGCGGTACGCAGCTCGAGCACCTCGCGCTCGGCCGTGGCCCGGGTGAGCCCGAGCTCGCGGTCGAGGTCCGCGCGCCGGTGCTGCTCCTCGTCGCGGACGACCTCCCGGACGCGGGCGGCCTCACGCTCGGCGGACAGGACGATCTCCTCCGCGGTGCGCTGGGCCACCTCGATGGTCGACCCGGCCGACCGCTCCGCCTCGACGAGGGTGTCCTCAGCCTGGCGCCGGGCGGCTGCCACGCGGGAGGCGGCCTCGGCCTCGGCGTGCTCGGTGAGCTCGGCGGCACGCTGCTCGGCGTCGGCGAGGGCCTGGGCCGCCTGGGCGCGCGCCCGGTCGACGACCCCGGCCGACTGCTCCTCGGCGGAGCGGAGCAGCTGCTCGATCCGCGAGCCCAGCCCGGCGTAGGTCGGCTGCTCGCGCTCGCGCAGCTCGTGCTGCGCCTCGGAGAGCTCGCCCGACAGGCGCATGACCCGCTCGTCGAGCGCCGAGACCTGCTGGCGGGCGGTGTCGAGCGCGGCCTCGAGGGCGTGGACCCGCTGGTCCACCTGCGCACGGTCGTACCCCCGCATGACCACGGGGAAGGCGGGGTGGTCCTCGGTCATCTGTCCTCCTGCTCGCGCTGTCCTGCAGCGGCCAGCGTAACCGGCCCACCTGGGGGCCGCGCCCGGCGGTACAGGTCCCCTCCGCGATCGGCGCAGGTCGATCACAACTCGGTAACGCGCTGTCCACGGTGGCGTCGTATCCTGGGATGTCGCCATCCCCGCTCTGAGGACACCCCAACCCGTGACCCGTCGCAGACTGCCCCTGCTGCTCTCCGCCGCCGGCCTCGTCATCATCCTCGTGGCCGTCATCGCCGCGGTCGTGGTGCGTTCCACCGACACCGCGACCCTGTCGCTCGGCGAGCGCCCGGACGTCCCGGTGGTCATCACCGAGCCCGGCGTGCTCGACGCCGTCGACCCGGAGGTGACGATCCGTGCCACCGCGGGGGACGACGAGCAGGTCGTCCTCGCCATCGGCCGCACCTCAGAGGTCGAGGCCTGGCTCGGGGACGCCCCGCACGCCCGCATCACCGGTCTGTCCTCGTGGGAGGAGCTGACGGTCGAGGTCGTCCCCAGCAGCGAGCCCACCGACGCCGCCACGGGCGAGGCGACCGCAGAACCGACCGACGGCGCCACTGCCGAGGAGGGGGCGCAGGACGCCGGGGTGCCCGACCCCGCAGGCTCCGACCTCTGGCTCGCCGAGAGCGTGGGCACCGGCAGCGCCGAGCTCACCTGGACCGACAGCCCCGGCCGGTGGAGCCTCGTCGCGGCGACCGACGGCACCGGCCCCGCCCCCGAGATCGAGCTCGAGTGGGGCCGCCGGGTGAGCACCCCGTGGCTCGTCCCCGGCATCGTCCTCGGTGGCCTCGCGCTCGTCGCCGGCCTCGCCATGCTCGTCCTGGAGGTCCTCGCCAAGCGCGAGCAGCGCCGGCGGGAGGACGCCCGTGCACGCCAGGCCGCCGCCGGCGACGACGGCAGCTACCGGAGCATCAGCGACACCGACCCCGGCACCGGGGAGCGCCTCACCCGCCGCCAGATCCGCGAGCTCGAGCAGCGGATGGCCGAGGAGGAGCGTCTCCTGCGGACGGGCGAGCCGCCCGTCCCCCTCGCCCCCGGACACGACGCGGCCGAGCACCCGCAGGACGGCCCGGCCGACGAGCAGACGCCCACGGCCCAGGACACGGACGCCGGGGAGCCCACCGGCCCGGTGGACGAGCAGCCGGCGGACGAGGCCGACAACGCCGCCGCCGAGCCGGCCGCCGCCGAGCCGGCCGACGCCGAGCCGGCCGACGACGAGCCCGCCGAGGGAGAGCCCGATGCCGACGAGCCGGACGGTGACGAGCCCGACGACGAACCCCCCGCCACCCTGAGCTGGCGCTCGGTGTGGGGCTTCGGCAGCCAGGGCACCACCGCGCCGCCCGCCGACGACACCAGCGACCCCGAGGACCCCCACCCCGTCGACGACCAGGACTCCGACGGAGAGGAGAAGCGATGACCACCCACCACTCGCGACGCGTGCGACTGTCGGCCGGCCTGGCCGGCGTGGCACTCCTCCTCGCCGGCTGCGGCGGGGACGTCCCCCAGCCGCAGCCCGACCCCTCCTCGAGCACGCCGCTGCCGGTGCTGGACGAGGACCGGATCGAGCGGGTGCTCGACGAGGTCGAGGCGACGATCGAGGAGGGGGACGCCGCCCTCGACGCCGACATCCTCGCCGAGCGTCTCACCGGCCCGGCCCTGTCCATGCGCGAGGCCGAGTACCGCCTCGCCGAGGCGTCCGACGGGCAGCGCACCCCGACGCCGCTGACGACGAACAGCCAGGTCGAGGTCGTGGCGGCCACCGACGAGTGGCCCCGCTCGCTGTACGTCGTGTCCCACGTGCCAGACGACGCGAACCTCCCGCTGCTGCTCGTGCTCACCCAGGAGGACGCGCGCAGCCAGTACAAGCTGTGGTTCTGGACCTCGCTCCTGCCCGGCGCGCAGACCCCGAGCACCGCGCGCCCCGACGCCGGCAGCCCGCCGCTCGCGCCGGACGCCGGTGGCCTGCTCGCCAGCCCGGAGGAGACGGTCGAGCTCTACGCCGGACTCCTCGGGGACCCGGACGGCGAGGGCGCGGACCTCTTCGCCGAGGACCCCTTCCGCACGAGCTACGCCGACATGATCGAGGCGCTGCGCTCGACCGTCGAGGTGGCCGGTGAGGTCCGCGAGCGCTACGGCGTGCGGGAGAACACCGTGTCGGCGATCGAGACGGCGGACGGCGGCGCGCTCGTCGTCGGTGTCATCGACAGCCGGCTGTTCCTCGGCAAGACGGTCGAGGGGGCGACCCTCGAGGCCGGCGGGGACATCGGCCTCCTCATGGCGCAGGACCCCCGGATCGACGACGCCGCCGAGGCGCACTACCTCATCCCGGTCGCCTTCTCGGTGCCGCCGGAGGGCAGTGAGGAGCTCATCTCCGTGCTCGGGGCGGCGCAGATCCTCGCGAACGTCGCGGTGAGCGAGGGCTAGCACGGCGTCGGAGGGTAACGTCCTGTCCCAGGACCTCACCGCAACCGAAGGAACGTGATGAGCCAGCCCTCCCTCAACCTGCACGGCGCCGTCGACCTGTCCGCGCTCGCCCGTCCCGCCCAGCCGGCCGGGGCACCGGGCGGCGCGGCCGGTGAGGCCGCGGACGCGCCGCTCGTCTCCGACGTCACCGAGGCGACGTTCCAGCAGACGGTCGAGCTGTCGATGCGGGTGCCCGTCGTCGTGGAGGTCTTCGCCTCCTACGCGCAGGGCCCCTCGGCCACGCTCGCCGAGCTGGCCGCCGAGTACGGCGGGCGGTTCCACCTCGCCCGCGTCGACGTCGAGACCAGCCCGCAGATCGCCCAGGTCTTCCAGGTCCAGGCCGTCCCGACCGTCGTCGCCATCGTCCGCGGCCAGCCGATCCCGCTCTACCAGGGGGACCACCCCGTGGAGCAGGTCCGCCAGGTGATCGACGAGGTGCTGCGCGTCGCCGCCCAGGCCGGGGTCACCGGCACGGTGAGCGGGGCCGCCCCGGAGGAGGGCGAGGCCGAGCCGGCCGAGCCGCCGCTGCCGCCGCTGCACGCCGAGGCGCTCGAGGCCATCGAGCGCGAGGACTACACCGCCGCCGCGGACGCCTACCGGCGTGCGCTCAAGGAGAACCCGGGCGACCACGAGGCCAGCGCCGCGCTCGCCCAGGTCGAGCTCATCATGCGCACGTCGGCGGCCGGTGGCCTGGAGGCGGTCACCGCCGCCCAGGACGCGCCGCCCACCGACGTCGCCGCGCACCTGGCGGCCGCGGACGCCGAGATGGCCGCCGGGCAGTACCCGGCCGCCTTCGACCGGCTGCTCGCCGTCGTGCGCGCGACGGCGGGGGAGGACCGGGAGGCGGCCCGGGTGCGCCTCGTGGAGTACTTCGACATCCTCGGCTCCGACCCTGCCGTCACCGCCGCCCGCCGAGCCCTCGCCTCCGCCCTGTACTGACAGCCCGCCCCCCGCTCCCCGGCGGGGCACCCCACAACCGCCGAGAGCTGGATCGTGCACCGTGCACGATCCAGCTCTCGGCGGTCAGGGGCGGGGCGCCCGGGACTGCTCCGCGGGGTTACTCCGCCGGGGTGAGGAAGAGGGCGCCGAGCGGGGGCACGCGCAGGCGGGCCGAGGCCGGCCGGCCGTTCCACGGCAGCTCCTCGGCGTGGACGACGCCGAGGTTGCCCACGCCCGAGCCGCCGTACTCCTCGCCGTCGGTGTTGAGCAGCTCGACCCAGGCGCCTGCCTGCGGCAGGCCGACCCGGTAGCCCTCGTGCGGCACGCCGGCGAAGTTGATGACGCACGCGACGTCGCGGCCGCGCCCGGTCGGGTCGGTGCGCAGGTAGCTGATGACGTTGTGGTCGCCGTCGCCCGCCTCGATCCACTGGAACCCGGCGGGGGTGAAGTCGTCGGCGAACAGCGCGGGGTGCGCCTGGTAGACGTCGTTGAGCCGGCGGACGAGGTCCGCGATGCCCGCGTGCGCCGGGTTGTCGAGCAGGTACCAGTCCAGGCCGCGGGCCTCGGCCCACTCCTCCTCCTGGGCGAACTCCCCGCCCATGAAGAGCAGCTGCTTGCCCGGGTGGGACCACTGGTAGGCGAGCAGCGAGCGCACCCCGGCGAGCTGCTGCCAGCGGTCGCCGGGCATCTTGCGCAGGAGCGAGCCCTTGCCGTGGACGACCTCGTCGTGGCTCAGCGGCAGCACGAACTGCTCGGAGAACGCGTAGACGAGGGAGAAGGTGAGCTCCCCGTGGTGGTAGCGCCGGTTGATCGGCTCCTCTGCGAGGTACTGCAGGGTGTCGTTCATCCAGCCCATGTTCCACTTGAGCCCGAAGCCCAGGCCGCCGTGGCTCGTCGGCGCGCTCACGCCCGGCCACGCGGTGGACTCCTCGGCGATCATGACGATGCCGGGCACGCGCCGGTAGGCGGTCGCGTTGGTCTCCTGGAGGAAGCTGATCGCGTCGAGGTTCTCCCGCCCGCCGTGCTCGTTGGGCCGCCACTGGCCGGGCTCGCGCGAGTAGTCGAGGTAGAGCATCGAGGCGACGGCGTCGACCCGCAGGCCGTCGATGTGGAACTCCTCGAGCCAGTACAGGGCGTTGGCGACGAGGAAGTTGCGCACCTCGCGGCGCCCGTAGTTGAAGATCAGCGTGCCCCAGTCGGGGTGCTCGCCGCGCAGCGGGTCCGGGTCCTCGTACAGCGCGGTGCCGTCGAACCGGGCCAGCGCCCAGGAGTCCTTGGGGAAGTGGGCCGGGACCCAGTCCATGATGACGCCGATGCCGGCCTGGTGGAACGCGTCGACGAGGTAGCGGAAGTCGTCCGGGCCGCCGAGCCGCGAGGTCGGGGCGTAGTAGGAGGTCACCTGGTAGCCCCACGACCCGCCGAACGGGTGCTCGGCCACGGGCATGAACTCCACGTGGGTGAACCCGAGCCCGGCGACGTAGTCGACGAGGTCGACGGCGAGGTCGCGGTAGCTCAGGCCGGGACGCCAGGAGGCCAGGTGGACCTCGTAGACGCTCATCGGGCCCTGGTGCGGGTCGGTCGCGGCGCGCCGCTCCAGCCACTGCGCGTCGCCCCACTCGTACTGCGACTCGGTGACGACCGACGCCGTCGCCGGGGGGTGCTCGGTGGCGCGGGCCATCGGGTCGGCCTTCTCGTGCCACGACCCGTCGCGGTGCTGGATCTCGAACTTGTAGCGGGCGCCGGACGAGACGCCGGGAACGAAGATCTCCCACACACCCGAGGAGCCGAGCGAGCGCATCGCCGTCTGACGCCCGTCCCAGGAGTTGAAGTCGCCCTTGACCCGCACGGCCCGCGCGTTGGGGGCCCAGACGGCGAAGGACGTGCCGGTGACCTCGCCGAGCGGGGAGAGGTAGCGGCGCACGTGTGCGCCGAGCACGGTCCACAGCTCCTCGTGCCGGCCCTCGGCGATGAGGTGGAGGTCGAGGTCGCCCAGGGTGGGCAGGAACCGGTAGGGGTCGTCGGTGAGGTGGGTGTCGGGGCCGTAGCGGACCTCGACCCGGTAGTCGGGCACGTGGGAGCCGGGCAGGGTGGTCACCCAGATTCCCTCGTACTCGTGGTCGAAGGACTGGCGGCCCTCCGGGGTGACGAGGACGACGGCGTCGGCGAGCGGGCGCAGGACGCGGATCGTCACGCCGTCCTCGCCGACGTGGCCGCCGAGCACGTCGTGGGGCTGATGGTGCAGGCCGGTGCTCACCGCGCGGAGCACCCCGCTGTCGACCGGCAGGGGGGCCGGTCGCGGGGGCTGCGGCGTGGGCACGCCGGGGGCATGCACGGGTCGCTCGTCGTTCTTCGTCATGTTCTCCACTCTTCCATCAGGGCCCTGGTCCCGCCGCGTGAATCCTAGGTGGTGGCGCCGAGCAGCCGCCGGACCGCCGTGAGGGGGATCGGCAGCCAGTCGGGCCGGTTGCGCACCTCGTAGACCGCCTCGTACAGCGCCTTGTCCAGCTCGAGGGCAGCCAGCAGCTCGGCGTGCTCGCGCGGGTCGTGGCCGGTCTCACGGGCGTACCCGTCCAGGAAGTCCGCCCGGGCGGCGGACACCCACTCCTCGGCGACGTCGGCGCCGTGCTGGCGGCGCGCGGCACCGGCCGCGTAGTCGAGCGAGCGCAGCATGCCGGCGACGTCGCGCAGGGCGAGGTCCGGGGCGGTGCGCTCGGGCACCGGCCGCAGCGGCTCGCCCTCGAAGTCGAGCAGCAGCCAGCCGCGCCCGGGTGCCTCGATGACCTGGCCGAGGTGGAGGTCGCCGTGGATGCGCTGGAGGGCGGGCCACGGGGCCGCCTCGGCGCGGGCGTAGACGGCGCCGACAGCCTCGCGCAGCTCCTCGAGGTCGGGCACCGCGAGCAGCGCGGCGGTCGTCCGGTCGTCCCACGTCGAGCGCAGCCGGGTGCGTACCGGCGCGGTCGCCTCGTGGACGGGGAACGCGGCCGCGAGGTCGCGGTGGACGGAGGCGACGGCGGCACCGAGGTCGCCCGCGGCGAACCGCTGGCCGGCGACGGCGGCCCGGACGGCGACCCGCCAGGCGTCCTCGACGCCCGGGAGGAACTCCTGGGCGAAGGCGAGGTGACCCTGCTGCTCCTCCCCGGAGGGACCGGTCCACGTGCAGGAGAGATCACCGAGCGGGGCCGGCACCCGGGTGCTGCCGGCGTCGGCCAGCGCCTCCTGGACGACGACGTCGGGGTTGCGTCCCTGGCCGATGACGCGGAAGACCTTGCAGATGACCGGCGGGCCGTCCTCGCCCTCGAGGATGATCGAGGTGTTCGACTGCTCCCCGGTGAGCACGCGCACCTGCTCGCCGCGGGTGTGGGCGCCCATCGCGCCGGGACCCCCGGCGCGATGGCCGGTCGCGTGGCCGTGGGCGGCCCCGGCGTCGGAGTCCACCGCCCGCTCCTCGACGATGGTGTCGAGCAGGACGCGGGCACCGACCGGGTCGTGGCACGCGTCGTAGACCCACCGCCGGCCGAGCTCGGAGTGCTCCGCCTCGGCCACGAGCGCGTGCTCGAGCCCGGGCACCGGCGCGCCGCGGTAGGTGAGCGGCACCTGGTAGAGCACCGGCTCGGGCCCGGAGTCGTCGCGCAGCAGCCACGTGTCGATGCCGACCTCGCCGTCGGGGTCCTGGTAGCGCAGCCCTCCGACGCGCCGCAGCTGCGGTGCGTTCCCCTTGGCGGTGTACCAGCGCTGCCGGGCGACCCACTCGGGGAGGAACTGGTCGAAGGACGGCGTCATCGTCGCCATCAGGTCCCCCTGGGCGGGGCCGGCGGCAGCTGGGCGGCGACGGTGACCGGCTCGGGGGCCTCGGCCGGCTCGGCCGACGGCGCGGTGGCCGGGTCCACCGGCGCGGCGGGCAGCGCCGCCTGCTCCAGACGCAGCCAGAAGAAGTCGCGCGAGCCGAGGGTGATCGTCACCGAGCCGGAGGGGTCGACATCGGGGAAGACGGCGCCGCCGAAGATGTCGGTGAGTCGCCGCCCGCCGAACCCGGGGGCCTCGATGCGCGCGGCCCGCGGGGTGTTGGCGAGGTTCATGACGCACAGCAGCGCCTCGTCCTCGTTCTGCCGCAGGTAGGCGAGGACCGCGTCGTTGTCGGTGTCCAGGACGCGGAAGGACCCCGTGCCGAACACCGGGTGCTTGCGCCGCACCTCGAGGATGCCGCGGACCCAGTGGAGCAGGGAGGTCGGTGTCGCGTACTGCGCCTCGACGTTGACCGCCTGGTAGTGGTTGACGAGCGACTGGACGAGCGGCAGGTAGAGCTTGCCCGGGTCGGCGGTGGAGAACCCGGCGTTGCGGTCGGGGGACCACTGCATCGGCGTGCGGACCGCGTCGCGGTCGGGCAGCCAGATGTTGTCGCCCATCCCGATCTCGTCGCCGTAGTAGAGGTACGGGCTGCCGGGCAGGGACAGGAGCAGCGCGTGCGCGAGCTCGATCTCCTTGCGGGAGTTGCCCAGCAGCGGCGAGAGCCGGCGCCGGATGCCGACGTTGGCCCGCATCCGCGGGTCCTCGGCGTACCAGCCGTACATCGCCGCGCGCTCCTCGGTGGAGACCATCTCGAGGGTGAGCTCGTCGTGGTTGCGCAGGAACGTCGCCCACTGCGCGCCCTGCGGGATGTCGGGGGTGTCGGCGAGGATGTCGCGGATCGCGTGGGAGCGCTGCTCGCGAAGCGCGTAGAAGATACGCGGCATCACGGGGAAGTGGAAGCACATGTGGCACTCGGGGGACTCGTCGGTGCCGTAGTACTCCACGACGTCCTCGGGCCACTGGTTGGCCTCGGCGAGGATGACGGTGCCCGGGAACTCCCGGTCGACCATCGCCCGCACCTCACGGATGAACTCGTGGGTGCGGGGCAGGTTCTCGCAGTTCGTGCCCTCCTCCTCGAAGAGGTAGGGCACGGCGTCGAGCCGGAAGCCGTCCACGCCCAGCCGGCACCAGAACCGCACGACGTCGTGCATCGCCTCGACGACCTTGGGGTTCTCGAAGTTGAGGTCGGGCTGGTGGGAGAAGAACCGGTGCCAGTAGTACTGACGCCGCACCGGGTCGAAGGACCAGTTCGACGTCTCGGTGTCGACGAAGATGATCCGGGCGTCGGAGTACTTCGTGTTGTCGTCGCTCCACACGTAGAAGTCGCCGTAGGGCCCGTCGGGCATGGAGCGGGAGGCCTGGAACCACGGGTGCTGGTCGCTCGTGTGGTTCATGACGAGGTCGATGATGACCCGCAGGCCGCGGGCGTGGGCCTCGACGAGCAGCTCCTGGAAGTCCTCGATGCTCCCGTACTCGGAGGCCACGGCCGTGTAGTCCGAGACGTCGTACCCGCCGTCGCGCAGCGGCGAGGGGTAGAACGGCGGGATCCACAGGCAGTCGACGCCGAGCCACTGGAGGTAGTCGAGACGGTCGATGAGGCCGCGCAGGTCACCCGTGCCCGAGCCGTCGGAGTCGCCGAAGGCGCGCAGGAGCACCTCGTAGAACACCGCGGTGCGGTACCAGTCCGGGTCGGGCGTGAGTCCGGGGCGCTCGCCCTGTCCCAGGCGCGGGATCGGGTCGGTGCGGGCGGCCAGCGAGCGTGCGGGGTTCGTGGGGCTCACAGCGGCTTCACCGCCAGCACGTGCGCGCAGTTGTGGTTCGGGTCGAGTCGGACGTAGGGGGTGCGGCCCCAGAGGAAGGTCTGCCCGGAGAGCTCGTCGCGCGCCGTGAGGAGCGGGGTGCCGGGGTCGCTGCCCTGGGAGGGCTCGGGCAGGCCGAGCGCGGACAGGTCGAGCTCGATGGTGCCCTCCCGCGTGCTGAACGGGTCGAGGTTGAGGACGACGACGACCGTGTCGTCCTGGCCCGTGGGGGACAGGTGGGCGGGCAGGTGCCGCGAGAAGCAGATCGTCGCGTCGTCGGAGGTCGGGTGGACCGTGAGGCCGCGCAGCCGCTGGAGGGCCGGGTGGCCCCGGCGGATCCCGTTGAGGGCGGTGAGGAGCGCGGCGATGCCGGTCTCCTGCGCGCGGGCCCAGTCACGCGGCTTGAACTCGTACTTCTCGTTGTCGATCTGCTCCTCGGCGCCGGGGCGGGCCACGTTCTCGACGAGCTCGTAGCCGGAGTAGATCCCCCACGTCGGCGAGCCGGTGGCGGCGAGCACCGCGCGGATGGCGAAGGCGGCGGCCCCTCCGGTCTGCATGTAGGGCGTGAGGATGTCGTGCGTCGTCGGCCAGAAGCTCGGGCGCAGGACGTCGGAGGTCTCGTTCGACACCTCCAGGAGGTAGGACCCGACCTCCTTCTTCGTCGTGCGCCAGGTGAAGTACGTGTAGGACTGGTGGAAGCCGATCGCCGCGAGGGTGCGCATCATCGCCGGCCGGGTGAACGCCTCGGACAGGAAGACGACCTCGGGGTGGGAGGCGCGCACGTCGGTGAGGATGCGCTCCCAGAAGCTCAGCGGCTTGGTGTGCGGGTTGTCCACGCGGAAGGCGGTGACGCCGTGGTCGATCCACACCTGGAGCATGTCCCGCACGGCCTGGTAGATGCCCTCGGGGTCGTTGTCGAAGTTCAGCGGGTAGATGTCCTGGTACTTCTTCGGCGGGTTCTCCGCGTAGGCGATCGTCCCGTCGGCGCGCCGGGTGAACCACTCGGGGTGCTCGGTGACCCAGGGGTGGTCGGGGGAGGCCTGCAGCGCGATGTCGAGGGCCACCTCCATCCCGAGCGAGCGCGCGCGGGCGACGAACGCGTCGAAGTCGGCGAAGGTGCCGAGCTCGGGGTGGATGGCGTCGTGGCCGCCCTCGGGGGCGCCGATGCCGTAGGGCGAGCCCGGGTCCCCGGGCTCGGCGGTGAGGGTGTTGTTGCGGCCCTTGCGGTTCGTCGTGCCGATCGGGTGGACCGGGGTGAGGTAGACGACGTCGAAGCCCATCTCGGCGATCGCCGGCAGCCGCTCGGCGGCGGTGCGCAGCGTCCCGGAGACCCAGCTGCCGGACTCCTGGTCGAAGTACGCCCCCTCGGAGCGGGGGAAGAACTCGTACCAGGAGCCGGTGAGGGCGAGCGGGCGGTCGACGCGCAGCCGGTAGGTGGCGCTGGGCGTCACGTACTCGCGCACGGGGTGGGCGGCGAGCACCGCGCGCACCTCCGGGGAGGTGCCCGCCACCAGCCGTGCCGGGGCGGGGCGGCTCGCGTCGCGCAGGCCGGCGACGGCGTCGGTGAGGACGGCGACGTCCCCGGGGGGCAGGTCCGCCCGCGCGGCCGCCCGCTCGAGGAGCAGCGCGCCCTCGGTGAGCATGAGCTCGACGTCGACGCCGGCGTCGACCTTGAGCGGCGCGTCGTGCAGCCACGTGCCGTACGGGTCGGACCAGCCCTCGACGCGGAAGGACCAGTCGCCCTCGCTGTCGGGGACCAGCCAGGCCTCCATGTGGTCCAGGCCGGGGTCGACCGGGGTCATCGTCACGGCGGTGTGGTCCGTGCCGTCGGGGCGGACGAGCACGGCGGTGGCCGCGACGGCGTCGTGCCCCTCGCGGAAGACGGTCGCCCGGACGCGGACGGCCTCCCCGCTCACGGCCTTCGCGGGCCAGCGGCCCCCCTCGACGACGGGGGAGACCTCGATGACGGGGATGCGGCCGATGGGCGTCGGGGACGCCGGGCGGGGTGGCTCGCCGGAAGCCGCGAGCGGGCTCGGGGCCGGCGACGGACGGGAGGGTGTCGTGCGTGCTGGGCTCACGGCACGAACCTATCGACGCGACGGGCCGAGGTCGACCGCAGCACCGGCGAGCGGCCGCCGGCGGCCCGTTTGTCCCGGTTCGAGGCGTGCGGGCGACCCGTCCTGCAACGGAACCGTAAGCGCATGAAAATTTTCCGGCCGTTCGGTCTACACTCGCAAAGGTGAGAGCAATCCGCCGATTCACCGTCCGCACGGTCCTTCCCGAGCCCCTCGCTCCGCTGGACACCCTCGCCCAGAACCTGCGGTTCTCGTGGCACGAGCCCACCCGGGCGCTCTTCGAGTCGCTCGACCCAGAACGGTGGGCGGAGGTGCATGGTGACCCGATCAAGCTCCTCGGCGCGCTCGGCAAGACGCGCCTGGAGGAGCTCGCGCGGGACGAGGCGCTCGTCGCCCGGGTCCGGGAGCTCGACGCCGACCTGCGCGACTACCTCGAGCAGCCCCGCTGGTTCCAGCAGTACGACGCCCCCGACAAGCCCGACGCCATCGCCTACTTCTCCGCGGAGTTCGGCATCACCGCCGTCCTGCCGCAGTACTCCGGTGGCCTGGGCATCCTCGCCGGCGACCACCTGAAGTCCGCCTCCGACCTCGGGGTGCCGATCATCGGCGTCGGCCTGCTCTACGGCGCCGGGTACTTCAAGCAGTCCCTCACCCGCGAGGGCTGGCAGCACGAGACCTACCCGCTGCTCGACCCGGACAACCTCCCGCTCACGCTGCTGCGCGAGGCCGACGGCACCCCGGCCCGGGTGAGCCTGTCGCTGCCCGGCGGCCGGCAGCTGCACGCCCAGGTGTGGCGGGCCGACGTCGGCCGCGTGCCCCTCCTCCTCCTCGACTCCAACGTCACCGAGAACGACGACGTGACCCGCAAGGTCACCGACCGCCTCTACGGCGGCTCCGCGGAGCACCGGCTCAAGCAGGAGCTCCTCCTCGGCATGGGCGGTGTCAAGGCACTGCGCCTGCACGCCCGCCTCACCGGTGGCCCGACGCCGCAGGTCTACCACGCCAACGAGGGCCACGCCGGCTTCCTCGCCATCGAGCGCATCCGTGAGCTCGTCACCGCCGAGGGCCTGAGCTTCGAGGCGGCCCTCGAGGCCGTCCGCGCCGGCACCGTCTTCACCACCCACACCCCGGTCCCCGCCGGCATCGACCGCTTCTCCCGCGACCTCGTCCGCGAGTACTTCAGCGGCTCGGCCGAGCTGCCCGGCGTGCCGGTCGACAAGATCCTCGCCCTCGGCACCGAGGACTTCGAGGGCGGGGACCTGTCGGTCTACAACATGGCCGTCATGGGCCTGCGTACCGCACGCCTGGCCAACGGCGTGGCCAAGCTGCACGGCCAGGTCTCCCGCGGCATGTTCCACCAGCTGTGGCCCGGCTTCGACGTCAGCGAGGTGCCGATCACCTCGATCACCAACGGCGTGCACGGCCCGACGTGGACCGACCCGGCCTTCACAGCGATGGCCGAGTCCCACCTCACCCCCGAGCAGATCGCCGGCGGCGAGGGATGGCTGCTGCCGGCCGAGCAGGGCGGCGTCCCCGACGCCGAGCTGTGGGCCACGCGCCGCACGCTGCGCGCTGCGCTCGTGAGGTCCGCGCGCCGCCGCGTGCGCAAGTCGTGGCTCGACCGGGGCGCCTCGCCCGCCGAGCTCGGCTGGGTCGACGACGTCCTGGACCCCGACGTCCTCACCATCGGCTTCGCCCGCCGCGTGCCGACCTACAAGCGGCTCACGCTCATGCTCTCGGACCCCGAGCGCCTGCGGAAGCTGCTCACTGACCCCGAGCGGCCGATCCAGATCCTCGTCGCCGGCAAGTCCCACCCCGCCGACGAGCAGGGCATCGGGCTCATCCAGAAGCTCGTGAGCTTCGCCGACGAGGAGGGCGTGCGCGACCGGATCGTCTTCCTGCCGAACTACGACATCGAGATGGCCCAGACCCTCATGCCGGGCTGTGACGTGTGGCTGAACAACCCGCTGCGCCCGCTCGAGGCGTCCGGCACCTCCGGCATGAAGTGCGCGCTCAACGGCGCGCTCAACCTCTCGATCCTCGACGGCTGGTGGGACGAGTGGTTCGACGGCCGCAACGGCTGGGCGATCCCCACGGCCGACGGCGTGGAGGACCACCAGCGCCGCGACGCGCTCGAGGCCGCCGCGCTCTACGAGCTCCTCGAGGACACCGTCGTGCCGCGGTTCTACGACCGTGACGAGAACGGCATCCCGCAGCACTGGCTCGAGATGGTCCGCCACACCCTCGCCACGCTCGGCCCGAAGGTGCAGGCCACCCGCATGGTCCGCGAGTACGTCGAGCGGCTCTACACGCCGGTCGCCGGCTCCTACCGCACCCTCAACGGTGCCGGCTACGCGGGTGCGACCGCCCTGGCCGAGTGGAAGGCGCGGGTGCGCGAGGCGTGGCACGGCGTCCGCGTCGACCACGTCGAGTCCACGGGCGTGGCGGACGTCGTCAAGGTCGGTGACGTCGTCGGCGTCAGCGCCTACGTCACCCTCGGCGGCCTGCGCCCGCAGGACGTCGAGGTCCAGCTCGTCACCGGGCGGGTGGACGAGGACGACACGCTCGTCGACGTCGCCACCCGGCCGCTCCAGCTGGTCGAGACCTACGAGGGTGGCCGCTACGGCTACCACGGCGAGGTCGAGCTCGAGTTCTCCGGCTCGTTCGGATACTCGGTGCGCATCGTGCCGGTGCACGAGCTCATCGCCGGCACCGCCGAGCTCGCGCTGGTGAGCGCCGCCCAGGCCTAGGCCCGGCTCCCCGACGCCCCCGTCCGCCTCGTGCGGGCGGGGGCGTCGTGGCGTTCAGGGGCGTTCAGGGGGTGGCCGTGCGCAGCGCCCGGTCGGCGAGCGGCTCGTCGAGCACGACCGTGCGGCGGGTGAGGCGCGCGACGTCCTCGCACGCGCCGTCGGTGCCCGGCTCGTCCTGCACGACCCGCGCGATGAGCACGACGACGTCGGCGCCGGCCTCGACGTCCACGCCCTGCAGCCGCTCGCACCCGCCGACCTCGACGGCGACGGTGGCCGTGCGGCCGTCGGTGGACACGGCGAGGACCTCGCTCGGTGCGACGCCGACGGGCTGCCCGCCGGTGAACTCGGCGTAGATGCCGGCGGCGACGAGCACGAGGGTGAGCACGCCGACCAGCGTGAGGCTGCTCGCCCGCACGCGGTCGCGGGCCTCACCGCTGAGGTGCTCCATCGCGCCATTGTCCGCCGGGCAGGGCGGGGGCGCGCGGGGTCAGGGGAGCAGCCCGCGGGCGGTGGCCTCCCGGACGGCGCCGCGCCACCCCGGGACGGCGAGCTTGCGGTAGATGGCCCGCTGGTGGGTCTTGACGGTGTTGACCGACAGGACGAGGGAGTCGGCGATCTCCTGGCGCGACAGGCCGACCGCGAGGTACGCGAGGATCTCCTGCTCGCGCGGGGTGAGCGCCTCGGCGGGCTCCTGGCGCTCGTGCTCCCCGGCGTCCAGGACCCGGCGCACGGTCTCCCCGTGCGCCGTGCCCCACGCCAGGTGCTTCGTGAGGAGCCGGCGGCCCGCCTCCCCGGCAGGCAGCAACGGCAGCACGGCACCGTCCGCGGCGGCGTCGACGAGGGCCTCCTCGAGGGTGGCGTGGGCCAGCCCGGGATCACCACCCTGGTCGGCGAGCAGCGCCTCGGTGAGGGCGCGCCGGATGCGCACGACCACGCCCGCGGGCCGCGGGCCGAGCCGGTCGAGCGCCTCGCGGGCCGGCCCGCGGCTGCCGGCCTCGGCGAACGCCGTCGCCACCCAGGCGAGGGCGACGGGCCCGTCCGCCGGGGCCGGACGGGCGGCGCCCACCGACAGGGACTCACCGACGAGGTCGAGCACCGTGAGGAGCTCGTGCCACAGGCGCGGCAGCTCGCCGCCGCCGGAGCGCACGTCCTCGAGCCGTCGCGCCGCCCCGGGCACGCCGTCCACGAGGTCGGCGGTGGCCCGCAGGGCGTGGGCGAGGTGCCGGACCGGGGCGTAGCGGGCGTGCCGCGGGCCGGCCGGCAGCTCCTCGAGCAGGGCGGCGACGTCGCGGGTGCGCCCTTGCCACAGCGCGACGACCGCCCGGGCGAGGTGGGCCGGGGCGAGAGCCACGGTGTGCGCGGCCCCGGCAGCGGTCGCCGTCTCGAGCGCGGTGCTCGCCGTGCTGTCGGCAGCCCTCACGACGCCGAGGACGGCGAGCTGGAGGGAGCGGTGCGCGCGGCAGGCCGAGGCGAGCACCGGCAGGCCGGCGTCGGCGGCGAGGACGGACGCCTCGTGGAGGAGGTCCGCGGCCCGGTCCGGCTCGGTCTGGCGCTCGAGGGCGACGCACCCGAGGGTGAACAGGAGGAAGGCGCGCGTGGCCCCGGCCTCACCCACGGTCCCCACGTGCTCGCGCACGACGGGCTCGGCGCGCGCGAGCTCCGCGGCCTCGGTGGTGGTGAGGAGGACGGCCACCGCGGTCGCGACGCGCAGCGGCAGCGTCGACCCCGGGGCGAGGACAGGACCGCGGACGAGGGCGTCGACGACGTCGCGGGCGAAGGCGAGGTCGGGGGCCTCCTGGGCGGCGAGCCTCTCGGAGAGGCGAAGGAGGGCGTCGGCGTGCTCGGTGAGCAGGACGTCGGGCCAGCGGCGGGCGAGCACGGAGCCGGCGAGCCCGGGGTCGTGCCCCTGGAGCGCGTGCTCGGCGGCCGCGAGCGGGTCCGCCGGGGCCTGGCGCAGGGCCACGCGGCGGTGGAGCAGGGAGGACAGCGCGGGCTCACGCCGGGCGGCCACCGACCGGCAGTGGGCCGCGAAGAGCGGGTTCCAGCGGTAGCCCTCGCCGTCAGGGGTGAGCGGCAGGCCGTTCGCCGCGCACTGCTGCAGCATCGTCGCGCCGCCGGGGGCGAGGACGTCGGCGAGGGCGGGGGTGATGGCGTCGTCGGTCGTCGCGCGCAGGACGAAGGTGGCGAGCGAGGGCTCCAGCGGACGCAGGACCTCCTCGAGGAAGTAGTCCCCGATGTCGATGTCGGCGGCGCGCAGCGCGCGCAGCTGGGTGGAGACCTCCCGGGTGCGGTCGACCGCGAGGAGCCCCAGGCGCACGGCGACCGGCCAGCCGCCGGTGAGGGACACGAGCTGCTGGGCGGCAGCGCGGTCGACGCCGGCGATGCCCCACGCCGCGGTCAGCACCTGGACCTCCTCGGCGGTGTAGGCGAGGTCGGCGGCGCCGAGGACGGTGAGCTCGCCGGCCACGCGCAGCCGGTGGGCCGTGGCGGGAGGCGGACGGCGGGTGGCGAGCACGAGCCGCACCCCCTCGAGCGCGTGGGCGGCCCGCCGCACGGCCTCGGGCGCGTACTCGTCGGCGTCGTCGAGCACGACGACGCCGTTGCGCCGCGCCGCACGGACCGCGCCGCGCCACCGGGCCGACGGGCGCCCACCTGCGGCCTCCACGTCCGGCCCCGGCTCGTCGAGGAGCGCGGCCATGTGCTCCGGGCCGGCGACCACCGCTCCGGACACGCGGGTCCAGTGCTGCAGGAGGGTGGTCTTGCCGTAACCCGCCGGCGCGGAGATGACGGTGACGCGGTGGCGGGCGACGGAGTCCTGGAGCGCGGTCAGGCACCGCTGGCGGACGACGCCGTCGCGCGGCAGTCCGTCGCGTGCCCTCCTGTGCTCGACCTGCGCGACCATGGCAAACCCCGACCCCCGGCGCCCGAACGGGCGTATGGATCGGAGTCTAGGAGCCCGGGTGGGACCCGGCCACGGGAGGGGATCTCATCCCCGGCGGGTGATGCCCCGCCTCACCCCGCTCCGCAGACTCGGCCTCAGGTGCCGGAAGGGTGCCAGGACAGGAAGGAAGGGCAGCATGGCGACTCTGAGCGTGTGGAAGTTCGACACCCCGGACGGAGCGAGGGAGGCGGAGGAGCTCCTCCTCTCCCTCCAGAAGCAGGGCCTCGTCACGCTGGACGATGCGGCGGTCGTGTACTGGGAGCCCGGCAAGCGGGCACCCAAGACCCGGCAGATGCACAACCTGGCGGCGGTCGGTGCCCTGGGCGGGACCTTCTGGGGTGTGCTCTTCGGTCTGCTCTTCTTCGTGCCCATCCTCGGGGCCGCCGTCGGTGCCGCGGCGGGGGCGGTCGGTGGCGCGCTGACCGACGTCGGCATCGACGACGACTTCATCCGGTCCGTGCGGGACACCATCACCGAGGGCACCTCGGCGCTGTTCCTCCTCACCGAGTCCGTCGTCATCGACAAGACGAAGGAGGCGTTCGCGGAGAAGGGCCTGCGTCCGGAGCTCGTGCACACCAACCTCAGCGACGCGGAGGAGCGCCAGCTGCGGGAGATCTTCGCGGAGTGAGCTCCGCGGAGGGCTAACGGGGGGCGTGCGGGCCCGTCTCGGCGTCGGCTGAGGTGGGCCCGCACGGTCATGTCACGAGCGTCGGCCGAGGTAGGCGCGCATGGTCAGCGGCTCCATGGTCGTCACGGAGCCCGGGGCCAGGACCTGCGGCTCGCCGGCCGAGGGGCGCTCCCACGCCGAGTCCCACACGAGGGCGTAGTCCGTGCCGGCCCCCTGGGGCAGGGTGACGTCCTGGGCGGCGAGGGAGCCGTTGAGGACGAGGAGCAGGTCGCAGTCCCCGACGGCGTGCCCGGAGCGCAGCATCTGGAGCACCCGGGCCCGGGACTCGTGCCAGGCGGCGGAGTCCATCCGCTCGGCGTCGGCACGGAACCACGCGAGGTCGGCGATGAGGTCGCCCTCGGCGGTCCGGCCGGTCGCGAAGTGCGCCGGGCGTAGCACCGGGTGCTCACGGCGCAGGCGCAGGAGGTGGCGGGTGGTCGCGAGCAGGTCCTCCTGCCAGGGCTCCAGCTGCCAGTCCACCCAGGAGATCTCGTTGTCCTGGCAGTAGCCGTTGTTGTTGCCCAGCTGGCTGCGGCCGAGCTCGTCGCCCGCCGTGATCATCGGGGTGCCGGCGGACAGGAGCAGGGTGCCGAGGAGGTTGCGCACGCTGCGCCGCCGACGGAGGAGGATGTCCGGGCCGCGCTCGTGGACCGTGGGGGTGCGCCCCGCCCGCCGGGCCGCGTCCCCCGGGCCGCCACGCTCGTCGCCCGGGGCCACCGGTCCCTCGACGCCGTGGTTCCACGAGCGGTTGTCGTGGGTGCCGTCGCGGTTGTCCTCGCCGTTGGCCTCGTTGTGCTTGTGGTCGTAGGTGACGAGGTCGGCGGCGGTGAAGCCGTCGTGCGCCGTCACGTAGTTGATGCTCGCGAGCGGGCCGCGCCCGCCCGGCAGCGGGCCGTGGGCGAAGAGGTCCGCCGAGCCGGCGAGCCGGGTGGCGAGGTCGCGCAGGTCCCCACCGGTCCCGCCGGCCGCGCCGGTCGCGGGGTCGCTGAGCCAGAACGTGCGCACGGCGTCGCGGAAGCGGTCGTTCCAGTCCGCCATCGGGGCGGGGAACTGGCCGGTGCGCCACCCGCCCGGGCCGACGTCCCACGGCTCGGCGATGAGCTTGGTCCGCGAGAGCACCGGGTCGGTGGCGAGGGCGACGAGGAGCGGGTGCTCGGGGGTGAACTCCGTGCCGTGCCGCCCGAGCGTCGTCGCGAGGTCGAAGCGGAAGCCGTCGACGCCGATCCGCTCGGTCCAGTAGCGCAGGGAGTCCAGCGTCATCTGCATGACCCGCACGCGGCGGAAGTCCAGGGAGTTGCCGCAGCCGGTGACGTCGACGAGGCGGGCCGGCCGGCCGTCGTCGTGCAGGTAGTACTGGGTGTTGTCCAGGCCGCGCCACGACAGGGACGGCCCGCCGTCGCCGCCCTCGGCGGTGTGGTTGTAGACGACGTCGAGGATGACCTCGAGGCCCGCCTCGTGGAGCAGGTGCACCATGCCGCGGACCTCCTCGAGGACGGCGGCGGGCCCCTGCGCCTGGGCGGCGGCGGTGGCGTAGCGCGGCTCGGCGGCGAAGAAGCCGAGGGTGTTGTAGCCCCAGTAGTTGCTCAGCCCGCGCTCGAGGAGGAACGGCTCGTCGTTCGACGCGTGGATCGGCAGCAGCTCGACCGCCGTGACGCCCAGCTCGCGCAGGTGCGCGATGGTCGCCGGGTGGGCCAGGCCCGCGTACGTGCCACGCAGGTGCTCGGGCACGCCGGGCAGCCGCTCGGTGAGCCCGCGCACGTGCGCCTCGTAGACGACGGTGCGCTCCCACGGGGTGTGCGGCCGGGCATCGGCCGGGACGACCGGCGGCTCCGCCACGACGACCCCGTGACGCACGTGGCCGGCGGAGTCGAGCGTGCTCGGCTCGAGGCCGGGCAGGGGGGTGAGGTGCTCGTCGACGGCGTGGCCGTAGACCTCGGGCGCGAGCTCGAAGCCGCCCGTGACGGCGCGTGCGTACGGGTCCAGGAGCAGCTTGGCCGGGTTGTGCCGCAGGCCGGCTGCCGGGTCCCAGCGGCCGTGGACGCGGAAGCCGTACCGCTGCCCGGCGCCGACGCCGGGCACGTGGCCCTGCCACACGCCGTGCTCGGTGCGGTGCAGCGCGAGGCGGCGCTCGCTGAAGCCCGTGGGGGAGGAGCGGTCCTCCTCGAGCAGGCACAGGTCGACGGCGGTCGCGTGCGACGCGAACACCGCGACGTCCAGTCCGCCGCCGTACAGGTGCGCCCCGAGTGCGGGGGCACGACCGGCGACCCGCTCGGCGGCGATGGCAGCGGGGGTCGTGCAAACGGATGAAGCGGTCATGCTCATGGTGATCCATTCTCGCACCACGTGGAGGTCGGTAAGTCACGGCGCCGAGTGACAAGAGCCCCGCGCCGCACCGCTCAGGTCCTCGCGGCACCCGCCGATCGTCGGGTGGAAGGGCTGCGGGATCGGCGCCGGGCCCCCGGAGGTGGCAGGCTGGTCCCATGAGGATCGTCGTGTGCGTCAAGCATGTCCCCGATGTCCAGTCCGAGCGCGCGCTGGACGACGACGGCCGTACCGTGCGCGGCCTGGACGACGTCCTCAACGAGCTGGACGAGAACGCCGTCGAGGCCGCCGTCAGCCTCGTCGAGGCGCACGGCGGTGAGGTCGTCGCCCTCACCATGGGCCCCGACGACGCCGAGGACGCCGTCCGCCGCGCCCTGCAGATGGGCGCCGACCGTGGCGTCCACGTGAGCGACGACGCCCTCGCCGGCGCCGACGTCGTCACGACCGCCCGCGTCCTCGCCGCCGCCGTCCGGGCCGTGGGGCCCGTCGACCTCGTCGTCACCGGCATGGCCGCCCTCGACGGGCTCACCTCCATGCTGCCCACCGCGCTCGCCGCCGAGCTCGGCCTGCCCCAGCTCACGCTGGCCACCGAGCTGTCCGTCACCGGGGGAGGGGTGCGGGTGCGCCGCGACATCGGCGACGCCGTCGAGGTCCTCGAGTCCCCGCTCCCGGCTCTCGTGTCGGTCACCGACCAGGCCAACGAGCCGCGCTACCCGGCGTTCAAGGCCATCCGCGCCGCCCGCAAGAAGCCGGTGGACACGTGGTCGCTCGCCGACCTCGGGTTGGCCGACGCGACCCCGGCGACGACCGTCCTGTCCGCCGAGCCGCGCGCCGCCCGCGAGCAGGGCCGCATCGTCACCGACTCCGGCGACGGCGGCCGGCAGCTCGCCGAGTTCCTCATCGAGTCCCGGCTCGTCTGACGGCCGCCCACCCATGCTCCAGGAAGGCACCATGACCCAGGCACCCGTGCTCGTCGTCGTCGACCACCAGGACGGCATGCCCACGCCGCCGAGCGCCGAGGTGCTCACCGCGGCGCGCGGCATCGCCGACGGCGGGCCCGTCGCGGCCGTCTGGCTCGGCGCCGAGGCCCCCGGTGAGGCCGCGCTGCGCGAGCTCGGCCGCTTCGGCGTCGCGGCCGTCCACGTGCCCGACCTCGGCGGTCTCGCCCCCCAGCTCGCGCCCGTCGCGACCGAGGCCGTCGCCGCCGTCGTCGCCGCGACCGGGCCGCGCGCCGTCCTCCTCGTGTCGACCTACGCCGGCAAGGAGCTCGCCGCGGGACTCGCCGTGGCGCTCGGCTCCGGAGCGATCGTCGACGCCGACGGCGTCCAGGTGCGGCCCGACGGCACGCTCGCCGCCGCCAAGACCGCCTTCGCCTCCACGTGGGACACCGTCTGCGCCGTGACGCGCGGCGTGCCCGTCATCGCGCTGCGCCCGACGGCCGTCACCGCCGAGCCGGCGGCCCAGCCGCTCGAGCCGCAGGTCCTCCCGGTGCCGGTGACCTTCTCCGAGCGCGCCCGCGCGGTCACCGTCGTCGAGCGCACCGTCCACCCCCGGACCGGGGAGGTCCCGCTCACCGAGGCCCAGGCCGTCGTCGTCGGCGGCCGCGGGACCGACGGGGACTTCACCGCCGTCGAGGAGCTCGCCGCCCTGCTCGGCGGCGCGGTCGGCGCCACGCGCGACGTCACCGACGAGGGCTGGCGCGAGCACTCCGCGCAGGTCGGCCAGACCGGCGCCACCATCGCGCCGCGGCTCTACATCGGCGTCGGCGTCTCCGGCGCCGTGCACCACACCGTCGGGATGCGGGCCGCGCAGACGATCGTCGCCGTCAACACCGACCCCGAGGCCCCGATCTTCGAGCTCGCCGACTTCGGCGTCGTCGGCGACGCCGCCGAGGTGCTGCCGCAGGCGATCGAGGTGCTGCGCCGCCACCGCGAGGGCTGAGCCCGCTGCGAACGTGAGAAGGGCCCCGGACTCGCGTCCGGGGCCCTTCTCGTACGTCAGCCGGCTCGGTGTCGGCCGGCTCGGCGTCAGCCGGCGTAGAGGATGTCGACGACGAAGACGAGCGTCGAGCCGCCGGGGATGTTCTCACCGGCGCCCTCGTCGCCGTAGCCGAGCTCCGGCGGGATGACGAAGAGGACCTGGCTGCCCACGGTCTTGCCGATGATGCCCTGGTCCCAGCCCTGGATGAGCTGGCCGGCGCCCGCCTCGAACGGCAGCGGCTGGCCGCCCTCCCACGAGGAGTCGAACATGGTGCCGTCCCAGAGCCAGCCGGTGTACTGGGCGTAGACGTAGTCGCCCGCCTCGACGGCCTTGCCGTCGCCCTCGATGAGCGGGACGGCGACGAGCTCGGTGGGCGGGTCGCCTGCGACCGGCTCGATGCTCGGGGCGCCGTTCTCGGCGAGCGTGACGGTAGGCAGACCCTCGGGCGCGGGCACGGCGGTGCCCTGGGCGCGCGCGGGCAGCGCCTCGAGGACCTCGATCGCCATGAGCGCGGCGGCGCCCTGCGTCGGCGAGGCGAAGACGACCCGGGAGCCGACGTTCTGCTCGAGGAGCACGTCGACGAGTGCGGGGACGGTCGCGTCCTTGGTCACGACGAGCGGCTGGGGCTCGGCCTCGTACGTCGAGTCGAGCACCTCCCCGTTCTCGCCGTTGACCTGGGTGAAGTGGACGAGGAGGATCTGGCCCTCCTCGATCGGGGCGCCGTCACCGGGGCTGACGGCCGCGGCTGCGGTGCCGCTCACCGTGAGCGGCTGCTCGAAGGTCAGCGTCGCCTCCGAGCCGGGCTCGCCCTCGACGGTGATGGCCTCGAGCAGGGCGACGTCCTCCGGCGCGTTGCCGGCGTCCGGCTCGGCCGTCGCGTCCTCCGCCGGTGCGGTGGAGGCGGTCTCGGTGGCCGTGTCGGCCGGGTCGGCACTGTCGCCGGAGCAGCCGGCGAGAGCGAGGACGGCCGCCAGCGCAGCGGCCGTGACGGTTACGGATCGGCGCACAGATGTGCCTTTCGTGTCAGCGGGACGGTGCCGCTCCCCGGTGGCACCGCGCACAGCCTAAGTGCAGTTCCTGAAAGGCCCCTGTGTCCGTCCGTAGACTTGAGGGCATGCACTACCTCGACCACGCGGCCACGACCCCGGTCCGTCCGGAGGTCGTCGAGGTGTACGCCGAGGAGCTCGCCGGCGAGGGCAACCCCTCCTCCCTCCACGGCGCCGGCCGGTCGGCCCGTCGCCGGCTGGAGGAGGCGCGCGAGGAGATCGCCGCCGCGCTCGGCGCGGAGCCCGCCGAGGTGCTCTTCACCTCCGGGGGCACCGAGGCGGACAACCTCGCGGTCAAGGGCGCCGTCTACGCCCACCCCTCGCCGCGGCCCCGGCTGCTCGTCAGCGCCGTCGAGCACCACGCCGTGCTCGACGCCGCGGCCTGGCTGGGCGAGCAGGGACTGGCCGATGTCGCCTTCCTGCCGGTCACGGGTGAGGGCACGCTCGACCTCGACGCCGCCCGTGAGCTGCTCGCGCAGGGGGAGGCACCCGCGCTCGTGTCGGTCATGTGGGCGAACAACGAGACCGGCGTCGTCCAGCCGGTCGAGGACGTCGTCGCGCTCGCGGGCGGGGCGCCGGTGCACTCCGATGCGGTCCAGGCGGTGGCCCACCTCCCTGTCGACTTCGGGGCGAGCGGGCTGGCGGCGATGAGCCTCACCGGGCACAAGCTCGGCGGGCCGGTGGGCACGGGCGCGCTGCTCGCCCGGCGCGACCTCGCGCTCGCGCCGGTCCACCACGGCGGCGGCCAGGAGCGCGGCGTGCGGTCGGGGACGCTCGACGTCGCCGGGGCGCGGGCGCTGGCCCGGGCGGTGACGCTCGCCGTCGCCGACCGTGAGGCCGAGAACGCGCGGCTCGCCGCGCTGCGCGACCGGCTCGTGGCCGGGGCGCTCGCGGCCGTCGACGGGCTGCACCTCACCGGGGAGCACGCCCCGCGCCTGCCGCACGTCGCCCACTTCACCGTCGAGGGTGCCGACGCCGACTCCCTCCTCTTCGGGCTCGACACCGCCGGGATCGCGGCGTCCGCCGGCTCCGCGTGCCAGGCCGGGGTGCAGGAGCCCTCGTTCGTCCTCGTCGCCATGGGCTACCCGGCCGGCCTCGCGCGCTCCGCGCTGCGCTTCTCCCTCGGCCGGACGACGACCGAGGCCGACGTCGACGCGGCGCTCGCCGTCCTGCCCGACGTCGTCGCCCGCTCCCGCGCCGCCAACGCCACCCGGGCCCGCTGACCCCGGCCGCTGCCCACGCCGCCACCCCACCCCTCCCGCTCCCCCCTTCCCCGCGAGAGCGGACTTGTGCGCGACAGCGGAGTTGTGCGCGAGAGCCGAGTTGTGCCCGAGAGCCGAGCTGTGCGCGAGAGCGGAGTTGTGCGCGAGAGCCGAGTTCGTCGCGACAGCCGACTTCCGATCGAGAGCCGGCTCTCGTGTCAGAGCCGATTTCAGCGCGAAGCGGAGTCTGGTCATTGCCCTCGGGTCAACGCGAGGCGGCGAGTGTCCGACGACGGCGGCTGCCACAGGGATGTCGAGCGTCGTGACCGAGTCGGCCGGCGGAACTCCGCTGTCGCGAGCAACTCTGCT
Organism: Georgenia wutianyii; assembly: GCF_006349365.1. Lineage (NCBI taxonomy): Bacteria > Bacillati > Actinomycetota > Actinomycetes > Allobogoriellales > Allobogoriellaceae > Georgenia > Georgenia wutianyii. The sequence continues at coordinate 2,724,447 of NZ_CP040899.1, read as the reverse complement.
GTCGTGCGGAAGTCGGCTCTCGTGCGGAGCTCCGCTGTCGCGAGCAACTGCGCTGTCGTGCGGAAGTCGGCTCTCGTGCGGAAGTCGGCTGTCGTGCGGAAGTCGGCTGTCGCGGGGGCGGGGGGGGGAGGGGGCGGGGGAGATGGGAGGGGGGGCAGAGGGGGCGGGTCAGTGGGGGAGGCGGATGGTGGTGACGAGGTCGGTGATGCCGGGGTCGCGCGGCGCGGAGCCGAAGCCGAAGCGCACGGGCGGGTCGAGGGGGCGCAGCGGGCCGAGGTCGGTGCCCTCCCAGCGGGTCCCGGCCGCGACGAGCCGGTGGAGGTCGTGGGCGCCGTAGTGCTCGGTGCGCCCGCCCCCGGCCGAGCCGCGGGTCCGCACGCCCCGCAGCAGGGCCCGGGCCACCGGGTCGGTGACCCGGGTGAGGGCGGGCGCGGTGGCGAGGCGGCGCGGCACGAGGCGCAGCACCCGCCCGAGCGCCGGCCGCTCCCCGACGAGCAGGTGGGCGGTGAGCGGCCCGGCCCGCAGCTCCCAGACCTGCCCGGCGGACGTCGGTGTGGCGGCGAGCGGGCGTCCGTCGACCACCACCGACACCGGCGTGACCACCGTGGAGTCGAACGTGTAGGTCGCGGAGACGAACTCGGCCACCTCGGCCGACGGCGCGAGGAGCAGCCGCTCGCCGTCCGGGCGCTCGACCATGACGTCGGCGAACGTGCCGAGCGGGGAGTCGTGCCAGGCGCCGAGGACGAGCCGGGTCCCGCTCGCGGTGCCCCAGCCGGCGATCCGTCCGGTGAAGGTGGGCATGGCCCATCGTCCACCGGCCGGCGGCCCGGCGCAGACCGGCGGATGGAAGCGCGGCACATCGGCGACGTACCCTCGGGCGGGGGGCACGTCGCGGGCGTGCCCGCGCAGGAACAGAGCCGGAAGGGGAACAGGATGCGGGTGCTGGCAGCGCTCTCCGGCGGCGTCGACTCCGCCGTCGCAGCGGCGCGCGCCGTCGACGCCGGGCACGACGTCGTCGGCGTCCACATGGCACTGTCCCGCTCCCGGGCCCAGCACCGCACGGGCTCGCGCGGCTGCTGCTCGATCGAGGACGCGAGCGACGCCCGCCGCGCCGCCGACGTCCTCGGCATCCCGTACTACGTGTGGGACCTGTCGGAGGAGTTCGAGGAGACCGTCGTCGCCGACTTCCTCTCCGAGTACGCGGCCGGCCGCACCCCCAACCCGTGCGTCCGCTGCAACGAGCACATCAAGTTCTCCGCGCTCCTCGACCGCGGGCTCGCGCTCGGCTTCGACGCCGTCGCCACCGGCCACTACGCCCGCATCGTCGAGCGGCCGGACGGCGGTCGCGAGCTCCACCGCGCCGCGGACCTCGCCAAGGACCAGTCCTACGTGCTCGCCGTCATGGGCGCCGAGCGCCTCGCCCGCTCGCTGTTCCCGCTCGGGGACGCGCCGTCCAAGGAGGCCGTGCGCGCCGAGGCCGCCGCCCGCGGGCTGTCCGTCTCGGCCAAGCCGGACTCCTACGACATCTGCTTCGTCGCTGACGGCGACACCCAGGGCTTCCTGCGCGAGCGGCTCGGTGCCCAGCCCGGCCCCGTGCTCGACCCCGACGGCAACGAGGTGGGCACCCACGACGGCGCCTACGCCTTCACCGTCGGGCAGCGCAAGGGCCTGCGCCTGGGCCGGCCCGCCCCCGACGGGCGCCCGCGCTACGTGCTCGGGACCGACCCGCGGACGAACACCGTCGTCGTCGGCCCGAGCGAGCTGCTCTCGGTCACCGAGCTCGCCGCCGACCAGACCGTGTGGCTCGCCGACGACGTCCCGGCCGGCCGGTGGACGACGGCGCAGGTCCAGGTGCGCGCCCACGGCGAGCCGGCCGCGGCGCAGGTCCGGCACGAGGACGACGGCACGCTCGCCGTGCGGCTCCAGGCGCCGCTGCGCGGGCTCGCGCCCGGCCAGTCGGTCGTCGTCTACGCCGGCACACGGGTGCTCGGCCAGGCGACGCTCACCCGGGCCGGCCGCGGGGCGCTGCCCGTCGCCGCCGGCTGACCGGCGCCCGCGCGGGTGGTGCCCGGCGCCGGTAGCGTCCGGCCCATGAAGGTGCTGCTCGCAGGGGCGTCCGGTCCGATCGGCAAGGCCGTGCGCGACGCGCTGCGCGCCGACGGGCACCACACCCGCACGCTCGTGCGGCGCACCCCCACCGGCTCGGAGGAGTACGAGTGGCGCCCCGCGGAGGGGCAGGTGCCCGTGGAGGCGATCGAGTGGGCCGACGGCGTCGTCAGCCTCTCCGGCGCCCCGCTCGGGCGGCTGCCGTGGACCCGGGCCTACCGCCGGGAGATCTACCGCAGCCGGGTGAGCGCCACCCGCACGCTCGCCGCCGCAATCGCGGCCACGCCCCGGCGCCCCCGCGTGTGGGTGAGCGGCTCGGCCACCGGCTACTACGGGGACCGGCCCGGCGAGCTGCTCACCGAGGAGTCCGGGCCGGGGGAGGGGTTCCTCGCCGGCGTCGTCAGGCGCTGGGAGGCCGCGACCGGGCCCGCCGACGGCCTCACCCGGGTGGTCCACGCCCGCACCGGCGTCGTCATGACGCAGGGCGGGGCGCTCGGGCCGCTCGCCCTGGCCACCCGGCTGGGCGCGGGCGCCTCGATCGGCAGCGGCGGCCACCTGCTGCCGTGGATCTCCCTGGAGGACGAGGCGCGCGCCATCGTCCACCTGCTCGCCGACTCCTCCCTCGCCGGGCCGGTCAACCTCACCGGCCCCGAGCCCGCGACGTGGGACGACCTCACCCGCTCGCTCGCCCGGGAGCTGCGCCGCCCGCACCTGCTGCGGCTGCCGGCGCCGCTCCTGCGCCTCGTCATGGGCGAGGTCGCGGAGGAGATGCTGCTGCCCGACCAGCGGGTCGTCCCGGCGCGGCTCGAGGCCGACGGCTTCAGCTTCCGCCGCCGCACCGTCCAGGAGGCGGTGGCGGCGGCGTTCGGCTGAGCCTCAGCCGCGGCGCACGAGCGCGCGCAGCGTCACCGCGACGCCGAGGACGCACCACACGCCGAGGACGAGCAGGTCGCGCCCGCTCGCCTCGAACGTCTGGGAGGCGAGCCCGGCCCGCAGCAGGTCGGCGCCCGGCCGCGCGGGGAGCACGTCGTGCACCGACTGGAACCACGCGGGCAGCTGGGTCGCGGGGAAGGTGATGGGGGAGAACAGCAGCACGAAGAAGACGAGCACCTGGGTGAGGAGCTGGGCGAGCAGCGGCTGCAGGCTGACCGCGATCGCGTAGCCCACCGCCGTCGCCGTGAGGGTGACGAGCAGGGCGGCGGCGACGAGGACGGGCCAGTCGATGTCGAAGGTGAGGTCGTAGCGCAGCCGGGCCACGAGGACGCCGACGGCGACGCTCGGCAGCGCGATGAGCAGCCACACCGTCATCTCCGCGGCGAGCAGGAGCGGACGGGCGATCGGCAGCGAGCGCATGTAGTTGAACGTGCCGTCGGTACGCGAGCGGGAGACCCCCTGCGGGACGATGACGAGCCCGACGGTGAGGAGCAGGACGGTCGGCGCCCCGGTGGAGAGGAACAGTGCGGTGCCGGGGTCGATGTCGGGGATGAGGAAGCCGAAGCCGACGATGATCCCGGCCGCGAGCAGCGCCTGGATGACGACGACGAGCGGCAGCAGCGGGCCGATGGAGGCCACCTGCCAGCGCAGCAGGGTGCGGTAGGTGGCCCACGGGCTCACCTGGACGGGCGCGGGCCGCAGGGCGGTGGCGGTGTCAGACACGGGCGGGCTCCTGGTCGGTCGGGACGGACGGGGCGGCGTCGTCGGGGGAGGTGAGGGCGAGGTAGGCGTCCTCGAGGGTGGCCGGGGCGAGGGAGTAGCCCTCGACGGCGCCGGACTCCCGCAGGGTCGTCGCCCATGTGACGGCGGCGGCGGCCTGGGCGGCCGGGACGGTGAGCAGCGTGCGCCGTCCCGCGCGCACCGTGCGGTGCACGGTGACCGGCGGCTGGCCGAGGTCCGGGTCGGTGGCCTCCGGCGGGAGCTGGAGCTCCAGGCGCAGGTCGGTGTCCTGGGTGCCGCGCAGGGCGGCTGGGGACCCGGCCGCGGCGACCCGGCCACGGTCGAGGACGACGAGCTCGTCGACGATCCGCTCGGCCTCCGTGACGTTGTGGGTGACGAGCAGGACGCCGGCGCCCTCGTCGCCGCGGCGGCGCACGGCGTCCCAGAGGAGACGGCGGCGGGCGGCGTCGATGTCGTTGGTCGGCTCGTCGAGGACGAGCAGCGGGGTGGGGGCGGCGACGGTCATCGCGAACGCGGTGAGCCTGCGGACGCCGCCGGACAGGCCGCGCCCCTCGGGCAGGGCGCGCCGGTCGAGCCAGGGGCGGATGTCGAGCTCGTCGGCCAGCTCCTCGGCGACGGCGCGCGCCCGGCGCGGGGGCAGGCCGCGGACGCGGGCGGCGAGCTCGATGGCCGTGCGGGGCGTGAGGCCCTCGATGGGCGCCTGGGCCTGCGGCTGGAGCGCGACGTGCCGCCGGGCGGCGGCGGGGTGGGCGACGGCGTCGGTGCCGCCCACGGTGATGCTCCCGGCGTCGGGGCGCAGGAGCCCGACGACCTGGGAGACGAGCGTGGTCTTGCCCGCGCCGTTGTGGCCGAGCAGGCCGACGACCTCGCCGGGCCGCACGCGCAGCGAGATGTCGTCGTTGGCGACCACCGCGCCGAAACGACGGGTCAGTCCGGTGATGTGCAGGACGTCGTCCATGGGTGCTCCTCGGATACCAGCGGTATGCAGATACTCACGGTATCCGGATACTTTCGGTACGTCAACGGGTCGCGCAGCGCCTAGGATCGGGGTGATGACGGACCTGCCCGACCCGATCTCCCGCCGCGACCGCCAGCGCCAGACGCGCGAGGCGCTCGTCTTCGCCGCGCGCGAGGCGTTCGCCACCGACGGCTACCACGGCGCCAACCTCGAGAACATCGCCCGCCGCGCCGGGTTCTCCAAGGGCGCCGTCTACTCGAACTTCGACGGCAAGGCCGGCCTCTTCCTCGCCGTCATGGACGCGAACATGGACGTCGCCTTCTCCGACACGTGGAACCCGTTCGACCGGGTGGACGAGCAGCCGCCGCCCGAGATCGCCGGCGACCTCACCCACGAGGAGGTCACCGCGGCGATGGCGGGCTTCGCGCTCGCGACCCTCGAGTTCATCGCCGTCGCCGCCCGCGACGAGGCGCTCGCCGACCAGATGGCCCAGCGCATGCAGCGGCTCACCGAGGCGTACACCGCCGTCGCCCGCCAGTACCGGAGCGAGGGCGACCCGGTCTCCGTCGAGGAGCTCGGCGCGCTCGTCGCCGCGCTCGACCAGGGCTCGGGCATCCTCCTCCTCGGCGGCAGCGCGGCGATGGACCAGCGGCTGCTCCGCACGGGGGTGCGCCGGCTGCTCGACCCGGCCGGCGCGGCCGACGCGGTGGACGACGACGCGGGCGGCGCCCCCCTCCACGACCTCACCGTCCAGCGCCGCATCGCCGCGAGCCTCACCCAGCCGCAGCAGGGCTGACGCCGCGCGCGGGCCGGGCCGTGCCTGCGCCCGCCACGCGCGCCCGACCCGGGCCGCGCCGCGCCGAGGTCGCACATCTAGATCAGCGTCCCGCTGACATCTCGTGCGACCGCTGACGGCAAGGTGCGACCTCGGTGGGAGGGGGTGGCGTGCGCCGCGGCTGGCGGGGGCGGCGGCCCGCCGCCCGGCGCCGCCTCGCGTCAGGGGGTCGGGCTGGGCGTGAGGGGGGTGGCGTGGACGGGGCGGGGGTCGACGTCGGTGGGGCGGGGGATGGTCGTGCCCGGCAGGCCGGCGGCGGCGCTGCCGTAGGCGACCGCGAGGGCCAGCCGCTCTGCCGACGGGAGCCCGCGCTCGGTGGCGAGGAGGTAGCCGAAGAGGCTGGAGTCGCCGGCGCCGACCGTGCTGACGACGGCGGTCGGCGGGGCGGGCGCGTGCCAGGCGCCGTCGGCGGTGACGAGCACGCCGCCCGCGCCGCCGAGGGTGACGAGCACCGCGCCGACCCCGCGGTCGACGAGCGCCCGGGCGGCGGTCGCGGCGGCGGCCGGGTCGCTCTCCAGCGCCACCGGGTCACCCCCGGTGAGGGTGGCGAGCTCCTCGCCGTTCGGCTTCATGAGGTCGGGCGCCGCGGCGGGCAGGGCCGCGGCGAGCGCGGCGAGCGGGGCCTCGCTCGTGTCGACGGCGACGCGGGCGCGGGTGGTGCGCAGTCGCCCGACGAGCTCGGCGTACCAGCCGGCCGGTGCCCCGGGCGGCAACGACCCGGCGAGCACCACCCACGTCGCCTCCGCGGCGAGCGCGACGACGGCGTCGGCGAGGAGGTCGAGGTGGCGCCGCTCGACGACGGCGCCGGGGTCGTTGACCTTCGTCGTCGTGCCGTCCGGCTCGGAGATCGTGAGGTTGACGCGCACCGGCCCGGCCGGCTCGAGCGGACGGCAGTCGATGCCCGCCGCGCGCAGCTCGGCGACGAACGGGTCCTGCGGCGCGGCCGGCAGGACCGCGACGGTCGGCAGGCCGGCGGCCACCGCCGCGCGGGAGATGTTCACGCCCTTGCCCCCGGCCTGGGCGGTCGTCGAGGCGGCGCGCAGGACGGCGCCGCGCCTCAGCGGCCCGGCGAGCGTGACGGTGCGGTCGCTGCTCGGGTTGGCGGTGAGGGTGAGGATCATGCGAGGACGACCTCCACCGCGTGCGCCGTCAGCGCCCGCATCATCGCCCCGCTCGGCTCGGCGTCGGTGACGAGGACGTCGACGCCGGCGAGGTCGGCGAAGCTCACCGTCGTGTCCCGGCCGATCTTCGTCGCGTCCGCGAGGACGACGACGCGGCGCGCGGCCCCGACGAGCGCGCGCTTGACCGCCGCCTCCTCGGAGTCCGGGGTGGAGAAGCCGTGCTCCTCGGTGACGCCGTTCGTGCCGAGGAACGCGACGTCGACCCGCACCCGCTCGAGCACCTGCGTCGTGAGCGAGCCGACGGCGGCCTGGGTCGTGGCACGCACCCGGCCGGGCAGGAGGTGGAGGTCGATACCGGGCATCGGGGCGAGCCGGGCCGCGATCGGCACCCCGTGGGTGAACGCGGTGAGCCGCCGTCCGGGCGGGATGAGCCCGACGAGCCGCGCCGTCGTGCTGCCGGCGTCGACGGCGAGGGTGCCGCCGTCGTCGGGCAGGAAGCGGGCGGCCGCGGCGGCGATGCGGTCCTTCTCGCGCGCGCGGGTGACGTCACGCTCGTCGAGGTGGCTCTCCGTGGCGGTGAGGACGGCCGCCGGGACGGCGCCGCCGTGCACCCGGCGCAGCAGCCCGAGCCGCTCGAGGGCGCTGAGGTCGCGACGGACCGTCTCGGTCGTCACCGCGAACTCCTCGGCCAGGTCGGTGACCCCGACCCGGCCGCGGTCGACGACGAGCCGCGCGATCGACTGCTGGCGCTCCTCCGCGTACACGGTGCCTCCCCTCCGGTTCCGGCGTCCCGATGCTATGCGCTGGTCTCAGGGCTCGACGGTGACCTTGATCGCGGTGCCGCTGCGGACGAGCTCGAACGCGGACATGACGTCCTCGAGCGGGATGCGGTGGGTGATGAGGTCGGAGACCGGGACCTGGCCGGTGGAGATGTACTCCAGCGCGCGGCGGTTGTGCTCCGGGGCGGAGCCGTTGGCGCCGTGGATGTGGAGCTGGCGGTAGTGGACGACGTTGGAGTCCAGCTCGATGACCGGGTCGTTCTTCGGCAGCCCGCCGAAGAACGAGATGCGCCCGTTGCGCGCGGCCATCGCGACCGCCTGGGTCTGGGCGACCTTCGCGGCCGTCGCGGTGATGACGACGTCGGCGCCGCGCCCGCCGGTGAGCTCGCGGACCCGCTCGACGACGTCCACCTGGGAGGCGTCGATCGTCTCGTCGGGGTGGGCAGCGGCGGCGGACATGGCCAGGCGCTCGGCGTTGACGTCGACGAGGACGATCTTCCCCGCCTTGTGGACGCCGCGGGCGAGGCGGATGTGCATGCAGCCGATCGGGCCGGCGCCGAAGACGACGACGACGTCGCCCTCCTCGATGCCGAGGAGCTCCTGGGCGTTGATGGCGCAGGCGAGCGGCTCGGCGGCGGAGGCCTCGGCGAAGCCGACGTTCTCCGGGATGCGGTTGAGGCCGTCGACCTTGAGCACCTGGGCGGGGACGATCATGTACTCCGCGAAGCCGCCCTCGTACTGGTAGCCCATCGAGGTCTGGTTCTCGCACACGGCCATCCAGCCCTTGCGGCACTCGTGGCACTCCCCGCAGGGGACGGCGGCGATGACCTGGACGCGGTCGCCCACCTGCCAGTCGGTGCCGAAGCGGGCCGCGACGTCGGCGCCCACCTCGACGACCTCGCCGGCGATCTCGTGGCCGATGGTGCGCGGCGGGCTGAGGTTCTGGTGGCCGTTGTTGAAGATCTTGACGTCGGTGCCGCAGGTGGAGCAGCTGCGGACCCGGATCTTGACCTCGTCCGGGCCGGGCGTGGGCTCCGGCTGGTCCTCCAGACGGACATCCTCGGGTGCGTAGAAACGCAGAGCCTTCATCGGTCCTCCCAAGCGATCGGCCGGTGACCGCTCCGGCCACCGCGCCCCTCATGATAGCCACACAACCGGGTGTGGGATCAAGTGGGAATACTTGGCATTGAGTCCGGATGGGTGTTAACTGGCCCCGATGCGTGAGGTGCATCACCGGCTCGAGGAGGAGAGATGTCCGCACCCACAGATGTGCACCCGGCACGAGGTCGGGAACGAGGCGGCGTGAGAGTCGCCGTCCAGAAGCTCGGCACCGCCCTGTCCAACATGGTGCTGCCCAACATCGCGGCCTTCATCGCCTGGGGCCTCATCACCGCGCTGTTCATCGAGGTCGGCTGGATCGTCCTCATCGGCAAGGCCTTCGGGTACGAGGGCGGCTACGGGTTCGTCGAGCACCTCGGCGGCTGGGGCGCCGGCGCGGACGGGACCGGCATCGTCGGCCCGATGATCACCTACCTGCTGCCGATCCTCATCGGGTACACCGGCGGCCGGATGATGTACGACGACAACCTGCGCGGCGGCGTCGTCGGCGCGATCGCGACCATGGGCGCCATCACCGGCGCGGACGTGCCGATGTTCCTCGGCGCGATGGTCATGGGCCCGCTGGGCGGCTGGTCGATGAAGAAGCTCGACGCGCTGTGGGCCGACCGGATCCGGCCCGGCTTCGAGATGCTCGTCAACAACTTCTCCGCCGGCATCTGGGGCATGCTCCTCGCGATCCTCGGCTTCGTCGTCGCGGGCCCGTTCGTCGCGGCGTTCTCCCGGGTGGCGGGCGACGTCGTCGACTTCCTCGTCGAGAACAGCCTGCTCCCGCTCACCTCCATCTTCGTCGAGCCCGCGAAGGTGCTCTTCCTCAACAACGCGATCAACCACGGGATCTTCACCCCGCTGGGCACCGCGCAGGCCGACGCCACCGGCAAGTCGATCCTCTTCCTCATCGAGGCCAACCCCGGCCCCGGCCTGGGGCTGCTCCTCGCGTTCGCGGTCTTCGGCACCGGGGTTGCCAGGGCCTCGGCCCCCGGCGCCGCGCTCATCCAGTTCGTCGGCGGCATCCACGAGATCTACTTCCCCTACGTGCTCATGAAGCCGCGCCTCATCCTTGCGCTCATCGCCGGCGGCATGACGGGCGTGGCGACCAACCTCGTCTTCGACTCCGGGCTGCGCGCCCCGGCCGCGCCCGGCTCGATCATCGCGGTCATCATCCAGGCGCCGGTCTCCAGCCTGCTCGGGGTCATCCTGTCGGTGGTGCTCTCCGCACTCGTCACCTTCCTCGTCGCGGCGGCGCTGCTGCGCCTGGGCAAGGACGAGGACGGCGACCTCGCCGGCGCGACGGCGAGCATGGAGACGATGAAGGGCAAGCGGTCCAGCGTCGCGGGCACGCTCACCGGCGGCGGCGCGGCCACCGCGACGGCCACCCGTCCCATCCGCTCGATCGTCTTCGCCTGCGACGCCGGCATGGGCTCCTCGGCGATGGGCGCCTCCGTCCTGCGGCGCAGGATCAAGGCGGCCGGGCGCGAGGACGTCACGGTCGTCAACAAGGCGATCTCCAGCCTCACCGACGACGCCGACCTCGTCGTCACCCACCGTGACCTCGCCGAGCGGGCGCGCCAGCGCACCCCCTCCGCCGTCCACGTGTCGGTCGACGACTTCATGGCCAGCCCGCGCTACGACGAGATCGTCGACCTCGTGACGCAGGACGGCGCCGAGCCGGCGCCGAGCCCCACGGTGCCCGCCGACGCGCAGCCCGGGTCGCAGGACCGGCCCGCGCCGTCGGGGAACCTGCTCGCCAAGGAGGCGATCGTCCTGTCCGGCCGCGCCCGGACGCGTGAGGAGGCGATCACCGAGGCCGGTGAGCTGCTCGTGGCGAGCGGCGCGGTGCCGCCGGAGTACGTCGAGGCGATGCACGAGCGGGAGCGCTCGGTGTCCACCCACATGGGCAACCTGCTCGCCATCCCGCACGGCACCAACGAGGCCAAGGGTCTCATCACCCGCACCGCGATCTCGGTCGTGCGCTACCCGCAGCGGCTGGACTGGGGCGGGGGCAAGGAGACCGAGTTCGTCATCGGCATCGCCGGGGCGGGGGATGACCACCTCGAGGTGCTGCAGCGGGTCGCGGAGGTGTTCCTCGACGAGGAGCAGACCGCCCGCCTGCGCGCCGCGACCACCGCGGAGGAGGTCCAGGAGGTGCTCGGCGGGGTGAGCGTCTGACCCGACCGGTCACGAGCCCGCCCGCCCCGCCGACGACGGCGGGGCGGGCGGGCTCGTTCGTCCCGGCTGCGGCCGTCTCAGCTGCGGCGGCCGAGCCGCATGGCGTCCAGCACGAGGTCGTGGATGTCGGTGTTGTCCCGCACCCCGACCATGGCCGAGGCGCCCGGGCCCTCGGCGCTCGCCGGGGTGGCGCCCCCGGTGTGCCCGCCGGTGGTCCAGTCGACGTAGAACGTGAGGTCGGTGCCGGCGAGGGTGAAGGGCCCCTCCTCGGCCTGCTCGCCCTCACCCGACTCGTCGTTCTCGTCCGGGTTCTCGATGGCCAGGCCACCGGTCTCGTGGTCGCCGGCGACGACGATGAGCGTGTCGCGGTTGCGGCTCGCGAACTCGCGGGCCAGGGCGACCGTCTCGTCCAGCGCGCGGCCGGCCTCGACCATCTCCTGCCCGTGGCCGTGGTGGGCCATCTCGTCGATGCCCTCCTCCTCGATGACGAGGAAGAAGCCGTCCCGGTCGCGGGAGAGGACGTCCAGCGCCTTGGACGCCATGTCCGTCAGCGGCACCGACGGCTCGTAGAGCGGGGCGGCGGGGCCGACGTGCTCGAACATCTCCTCGTTGGCGAACAGGCCGAGCAGGCGGCCGCGGTTCGGTGCGGCGGCGAGCTCCTCGGCGGTGCTCACGTACCTGTAGCCCAGGCTCTGCGCCCGCTCGACGAGGTTGCCGACCGTGCCCTTGCTCTGCTCGCTCGGGTCGCTCGCCGGGTTGTCGGGCCACTGCCCCTCGGTGCCGGCGGGGTACCACCAGTCCTCACCGCCGCCGAGGATGACCTCGACCTCGCTCTCCTCGATGAACTGGCGGGCGATCTCGCTCTGGTTGCCGCGGTCCGCGACGTGGGAGCCGAACGCGGCCGGTGTCGCGTCGGTGACCTGCGACGTCGTCACCAGACCGGTGGACTTCCCGGCGCGCTCGGCGCGCTCCAGAAGCGTGCGTACCGGGTTGCCGTCGAGGTCGACGGCGATCGCGCCGTTGTAGGAGCGCACGCCCGTGGAGAACGCCGTCGCGCCGGCAGCCGAGTCGGTGACGACCTCCTCGGGGTCGGCCGGGTCGGTCTGCGCCCAGCCCTGGTAGCGCAGCTGGTTCATCACGAGCTCGCCCTCGCGCCCGACCGTCGTCAGCCGGATGAGCTCGCGGTGGGCCATGCCCATCCCGTCGCCGACGATGAAGATGACGTTCTTCGCCCTGCCCTCGTCGCGGCCGTGGCCGTGCCCCTGCCCGCGTTCGTGCGCGCCGCGCTCGCGGGCCACCTCGGCGCCGCTCCAGCCCTGCACCGCGGCACCCGTGCCGCCTGCGAGGACCACCGCCAGGGCCGCTCCCACGAGCCTGATCCGACCACCACTGGTCCTGGTCACTCTCATCACTCTCCTCCCCAGAGTCGCCCGTGCTCTCGGGCCCGTACCGTCAGTGGCCGGGTGGGCGCGGGCACGCGGCACGGTACGCCCGACCGCGCGGGGGCGATACCCGGGGGAGGAACGTCGTCACCTGTGAGGAGCGGGCGGGTGGGCGCCCGGCGTCGGACCGACCGCCTACCCTGGCGGGGTGGGTGAGACGTGGAGCGGGCCGGAGCCCGACTGGTACGAGCTGCCGCCGGACCCCGAGTGGGACTTCCCCGACTCCGAGACGGTCGCGGCCTTCGCGACCGACTCGGCCACGGCGGCACCGCTGACGGCGGCGCGGGCGGCCGCGGCGTCGTCGTCCTCCCCGCTCGAGGCGCTGACGAAGGTCTGGGGCTACGACGCGTTCCGCGGTGAGCAGGCCGAGATCATCGAGACGGTGACGCGCGGGGACGACGCGCTCGTCCTCATGCCGACCGGCGGCGGCAAGAGCCTGTGCTACCAGATCCCGGCGCTCGTGCGGGAGGGGACGGGCGTGGTCATCAGCCCGCTCATCGCGCTCATGCACGACCAGGTCGACGCGCTGGAGCAGCTGGGGGTGCGCGCGGCGTTCCTCAACTCGACGCAGACGGTGGAGGAGCGGCGCGAGGTCGAGCAGCGGCTGCTCGCGGGTGAGATCGACCTGCTCTACCTCGCGCCCGAGCGGCTGCCGGTGGCCACCGGCCTGCTCGACCGGGCGCGCATCGCGCTGTTCGCGATCGACGAGGCGCACTGCGTGTCGCAGTGGGGGCACGACTTCCGGCCCGACTACCTCGGCCTCACGCTCCTCCACGAGCGCTGGCCCGACGTGCCGCGCATCGCGCTCACCGCGACGGCGACGGCGCAGACGCGCGAGGAGATCGTGCGCAACCTGCGGCTCGAGGGCGCGCGCGTGTTCGTCTCGAGCTTCGACCGGCCGAACATCCAGTACCGGATCGCGCCCAAGCAGGAGGCCCGCAAGCAGCTGCTGCGGCTGATCAAGGACGAGCACGACGGCGAGGCGGGCATCGTCTACTGCCTGAGCCGCGCGTCGGTGGAGAAGACGGCGGAGTGGCTGGCCGCCCAGGGTGTGACGGCGCTGCCGTACCATGCGGGCCTGCCGGCGCAGGTGCGCTCGCGCAACCAGGCGCGGTTCCTGCGGGAGGACGGCGTCGTCATGGTGGCGACGATCGCGTTCGGGATGGGGATCGACAAGCCCGACGTGCGGTTCGTCGCGCACCTGGACCTGCCGAAGAGCATCGAGGGCTACTACCAGGAGACTGGTCGCGCGGGGCGCGACGGCCTGCCGTCGACGGCATGGCTCGCCTACGGGCTGCAGGACGTCGTCCAGCAGCGGCGGATGATCGAGGACGGCGAGGGCGACGCGACCCGCAAGCGCGCGCAGTCCCTCCACCTGGAGGCGATGCTCGCGCTGTGCGAGACGGTCCAGTGCCGCCGCCAGCAGCTGCTGCGGTACTTCGGGGAGGAGTCCGGGCCGTGCGGGAACTGCGACACGTGCCTCAACCCGCCGCAGTCCTACGACGGCACGGTGGCGGCGCAGAAGCTCATGTCGACGATCGTGCGGCTGGAGCGTGAGCGCGGGCAGCGCTACGGCGCCGGGCACCTGGTGGACATCCTGCTCGGCAAGGAGACCGAGCGGGTGGTGAAGCTCGGCCACACGTCGTTGTCGACGTTCGGGCTGGGCAGCGAGCTGGGGGAGGCGGAGTGGCGCGGGGTGGTGCGCCAGCTGCTGGCCCAGGGGCTGCTCGAGGTGCGCGGGGAGTACGGGGTGCTCGGCGTGACGCCCGCGGCGGCCGACGTGCTGCGCGGGGAGCGCCAGGTGCTGCTGCGGCGTGAGCCGGAGCGGGTGCGGTCCTCCCGCGGCCCCCGCGTCAAGGGCGCCGCGGCCGAGCTCGACGAGCCGCAGCAGGAGCTGTTCCAGCGGCTGCGCACCTGGCGGGCGGCGACGGCGAAGGAGCAGGGGGTGCCGGCGTACGTCGTCTTCCCCGACGCGACGCTCGCGGCGATCGCGCAGTCCCGACCGGTGAACCGCTCGGAGCTCAGCGGGATCTCCGGGGTGGGCGCGGCGAAGCTCGAGCGGTACGGGGAGGCGGTGCTCGAGGTGGTGGCGAACGCCTGACCCCTGCCCGGCCCGCCCGTTACGGTGGCGGGGTGCACCGCGACCCCGAGAGCCGCAGGAACCGCCGGATCGGACCGGGCGACGGGCACCCGCTCCCGCGCTACCGGTGGTGGCAGCCCTTCTCCCGCGCACTGCTGCACATCCCGCTGACCGAGGACGACGGCCGGTCCGCCACATGGTCGGTGGACGTGCGGCTCGGGGGCGACTCCGACGACGGCGAGGTCCGCGCGCGGCTCTACCGGGACGGTCTGCACGAGGCGGTGTCGCCGCTGCCGGCCGTGTTCCCGGTGCCGGGCGGCGTCATCCAGGTGGCGGCGAGCAGCTTCGGACTGCGGCGCGCGCACTTCGTCGGCTTCGACGGCGCCGAGCACCAGCTCGCGCCAGACCCGGGGTCGGCCGAGGGCCGGCGTGCGCGGCTCGACCGCACCCGGCCCGGGCTGAGCCGTCTCATCGGGGGCGTGTCCATGCTCGTGCTGCTCGTCGCGCTCGTCCTCGGGACGCCGCAGATCGCCCAGGAGATCACGCAGTTCCCGCCGGTGGCCGAGCGCTTCGGGTCCTTCGTCTCCCCGATCCACCTGCCCGCCGGGTGGAACATCGCGCTCTCGGTGGCGGCGGTGGTGGCGAGCACTGAGCGGGCACTGCGGCTGCGGTACCACTGGCTGCTCGACGGCGGGGTCCTCGACGGGGAGGAGTGATGCCGGGCGGTGGGCGTGCCGTGGAGGTGGGACCCGGTCAGGCCCAGATGGCCGCGTGGGGGCCGCCGTCGCCGTAGTCCTCGGGGACGGCGGGGTAGGAGACGGCGTCGCCGGTGAGGTAGCGGTGGGCGGTCCAGGAGGCGATGGCGGCGTCGAGCACGTCGTCGACCCCGGCGGCGCCCGCCGGTCCGAGGTCGGAGGGGACGACGATGCCGAGGGAGGCGAGGATCGCGCGGCGTTCCTCGATGCCGGCCCAGGTGGACTTCGGGTGGGTGAGCGGGGCGCCGGCGGCGGTGGCGAAGGAGACCTCGGGGTGGACCTCGAGGACGGGGATCGGGACCGTGCGTACCCACTGGTCGACGTCGAGGATCTTGCCGCTCAGGGCGTAGGCCTGCTGGGAGATGCCCTTGCCGGTGGCGGCGACGGCGATGGCGGTGGCCTCCGCATGGGTGGCGGCCTCGACCGCAGCGCGCACCGGGGTGGAGAAGACGGAGGAGGCGCGCCGACCCACGAGCCGGCGGGCGAGGCGGTCGGCCTCGCGCGGGCCGCCGGTCGGCAGGCCGATGGGGATGTCGATGGCGACGACGGCGACCGGTCCGTCGCGCTCGGCTGCCGCGACGACCTCGGCGATCGTGGCTGCGACGTAGCCGCGCAGGTCGGAGCTGAGCGCGACCCAGCCCTTCCGGTACGCGTCGACGCCGAGGACGCGGGCCGGCGTCAAGACAGCGGCATGGTCGGGGATGACCAGGTCGGGGCTGGCGAAGGCTCGGTCACCGGTGGCTCTGCCGCCCGCGCTCGCCGGTCGCGCCGAATCCCAGCGCGTGCTGCTATCGGTGTCACGCCGTTGCCGGTTTTAGGAAGAACAGAGGGCGACCCATGGCAGGTGGAACCTTTTGGCGAGGCTGGACAGGGACGCAGTGGAGGACGCTTTTCGCATCGGTTGTCTGCATTCTCACCCCGAACGGCTGGTGTGCCTAGGTATACCAGCCATGCTGGTTCTGGTTTCGCCCGGGATGGTCACGGGGCTGCGGTGGGTTGCTCCTCGCGCGACCTCACGGGGAAGACGCCTTCGCTCAATCGCTGCGCGCGAGCCGGGTCGTCCGGCACGTGTCCAAGATGGGCTAGCTTATCGATGACGCGACGATCCCCTACATGCGGTCGAGCAGTTCAGCCTTCTTGGTGTTGAACTCCTCGTCGGTAAGGATCCCGTCCTTGTGCAGGGCGGCCAGCTTCTTAAGTTGGTCAGCCGCATCGGGAGCGCCAGGTGCAGTATTGGCGGGGACGATGGAACCGCCACCCACCTGCTCAAGGATGACCTCACGCAGGTACGGCCCCGACGCGTGATCGGCCTTGAACTCGACAACGTTCCCAGAGGTATGGATCTCCAGGACGCTCCAAATGCCCTTATTGCGAGACTCGACCGACGAAATCCGCGAGGTCGGGATCGTCTCGGCCCCGGCGTTGGCCCTCAAGAGTGATCCGATCTTGCCTTGGTTGATCAGTTCGACTCGGTCGGCGAAAACCACTAGAAACTGGTCCGCCGAGTCGTCGAAAGTGTGTCCTACGGCCACCGCTCCGCTGACGTCGATCCCCTTCTTCTGGGCCTTCTTCCGTGCGCTCTCCTCGGACTTCAGCGCAGCCGCTCGAATCTTCGCGGCCTTGCTTGCCCGGCTCGCCTCTGCGGCTGCCTGGCGCTCTGCTTGCTTCTGCGGATCCTTGCGAAACACTCCCATGCCGCCAACGTTAGCTCGCACCACGCCGTGGTCAGCGTGAACCGCGCCGTGCCGAAGGATCACGCGGCGTGCTGGCGCATGGGGATCCCTGCGCGGAGCGCCGTCCAACCCCGGCTCGCAGCTAGAGACCTTCTCTTGCCGCTGGGCTGAAACACGGCTAGAAGACGCCTCCCCGCGTCGGTTGTCCACATCTTCACCCCCAACGGCTGACATGCGTGGGGGTTTGCCCCCTAGGTTGACCAGCATCTCCGGTCCGCCCACGGGGGGTGTGAAACGGCATGAACCATGCAACGACGGTGCTCGAGGACGAGGTCCGAGAGTTTGTCCGCCGACGCTGGCTCGATCCTGCCCGCGAGGTCGCGGGCATCCGCACGCTCGTCGCCGACTGCGAGCAGACGGCCAAGGACCTCCTCGACGCGATCGCTGGCCTCGGGCCGTTCCAGCATTTCCTCGACGACCCGACGATCGAGGAGGTGTGGATCAACGAGCCAGGGAAGGTCTTCATCGCGCGGGCCTGCAGGGCAGAGTTCGAGATCGCAAGTTCCCGTCACCTGCCGCCGAATATGGGAAACTTGGCGATATGACGCGGCATCGACTCCTAGGGGTACTCGGGGCGGTGGCGATCACTCTGACCGCTGGCTGCTCATCGCAGAGTGATGGGACGCCGGAGGAAGTACCGAGTACCGAACAGACAGCCACCGAGGAAGCGACCGACGACCACGAGGGACTGCTCGACTCCATGGCTGAGGAGCAGGCCAGCGCCCGGGCAGAATACGAGGCCCAGATAACGGTGATGGGAGCGCTGGTGCTCACGCCTGAGACCTCGCTGATCCTGGATGACGGCACCTGCTTGCCCCTCATCCCCCAGCAGAACCTGCACGACCGCATCTACCCGCTCACGGACGAGCCCCAAGTGCAGGTCCTAGATGCCTCAGGGG
Organism: Georgenia wutianyii; assembly: GCF_006349365.1. Taxonomy (NCBI): domain Bacteria; kingdom Bacillati; phylum Actinomycetota; class Actinomycetes; order Allobogoriellales; family Allobogoriellaceae; genus Georgenia; species Georgenia wutianyii. The sequence continues at coordinate 2,706,780 of NZ_CP040899.1, read as the reverse complement.
CCATCGTTGGCACCGCTCAGATCGAGCGCCGACTCAATAGCAACGAAGATGCGTGCATGTTCTACTTCGAGACCAGGGTTCCGCCCGGTGGCGGCTACTACACGGCAATCGTCGAATCGATTACCACCGACGCGGTAGCTGAGAGTGAAGCGGCGAACGGGCTGATCACCTTTAATCTCGCAGAAGGCATCTAGACCCGCATGGACAGGCGGGAGTGGTCATCGATGACGGTGTGCGGCGCTCTCGATCCTCACTGATCCGGCACGCTCCTCGCCGGCCGGCTGGGGCCACCGGCCGCACCCAGCACGGTGTTCGCAGCGGACACCACGATGGTCGTCAGTGCCCACTGGACGCGGTCGAGACTCCGAAGAGCCTCGACGTACGGCCTCACACCGTCGTCCGTTCCTCCTCTCCGAGGAGCACCGGGCACCGGGGCTCACCCGCGAGGTCCCCGGGCATGGTGCGCCATCCGCCGTCGCCAGGCTTCCTCTGTGCCGTCGAGGGCGTAGGTGAGCGGGAACGGCTTGAGCCCAGCCCTCTCGATCTCGACGTTGAGGCGTGCGGCGACCAGGGCGTCCTTGACCCGCTCGGTCACCACGACGAAGGCGGTCTCTGCCGGGTGGAAGACGTCGCTGCCGTCCCACCCGTCCGGCGCAGGGTCGAAGCAGGCGTGGTCGGGGGACCACGGACCGTTGTCGACGTACCTCTTCTCGCGGACGTGCTCGTCGCGGAAGCCCGACCACGAACGCGGAGACGAACCGGTGACGATCAGCCGGCCCCACCTCGGCAGCTCCTCGTCCCGGAGCGACAGCCGGACCGGCTCGACCGGTAGCCGGTCGCTCCCAGGTCTCTCATGACTTGGACGAACGCCGGCGAAACGAGGTTGTCCATGGCCGAGCTGACCATGAGGTCGGGCGGCGACCGACGTGCCCGGGGATTGGCCTAGGTGGAAGAGTCCCGGTGCCTCGCCGGGCGTGGTGTACTGCCCGGTGGGCGTCCTGGAGGAGAGGTAGTACAGCGGCTCGCGCACGGCTGCGGCACCTTCCATAAGGACGTGCAGCGAACATGGGGACGGGACATCTTGGCGTCGGTTGTCCACATCCTCACCCCTAACGGCTGACACGCGCGGTGGTTTGCCCCTAGGTTGACCACCATTCCGGTCCGCCCACGGGGGGGTGTGAAACGGCATGAACCACGCAACGACGCTGCTCGAGGACGAGGTCCGAGAGCTCGTCCGCCGACGCGGGCTCGACCCTGCCCGCGACGTCGCCGGCATCCGCACGCTCGTCGCCGACGCGATGGCCGACTACGACGACCGTTCGGTCGCCGGCCTCGTGCCGCCCGTCGCCGACCGCGAGCAGACGGCCAAGGACCTGATCGACGCGATCGCCGGGCTCGGGCCGCTCCAGCGTTTCCTCGACGACCCGACGATCGAGGAGGTATGGATCAACGAGCCGGGAAAGGTCTTCATCGCGCGCGCCGGCAGGGCTGAGCTGACGACGACGATCCTCACCGAGGCTCAGGTGCACGATCTCGTCGAGCGGATGCTGCGCATCTCCGGGCGGCGCCTCGACCTGTCCTCCCCGTTCGTCGACGCCTCGCTGGCCACGGGGGAGCGGGTGCACGTCGTCATCCCGGACATCACGCGCCGGTTCTGGGCGGTGAACATCCGCAAGTACATCGCCCGCGCCACCCGCGTGGGCGACCTCGTCGAGCTGGGGTCACTGACCACCCAGGCGGCTGCGTTCCTCGACGCCGCCGTCGTCTCCGGCCTGAACATCCTCGTCAGCGGGGCGACCCAGGCGGGCAAGACCACGATGGTCAACGCCCTCGCCGGTGCCATCCCGCCCCACGAGCGGATCATCACGTGCGAGGAGGTCTTCGAGCTGCGGCTGGCGAACCGCGACGTCGTCGCCATGCAGTGCCGTCAGCCGAACCTCGAGGGGCGGGGCGAGGTCGTGCTCCGCCGGCTCGTCAAGGAGGCGCTGCGGATGCGCCCCGACCGGATCATCATCGGCGAGGTCCGCGAGGCGGAGAGCTTCGACATGCTCATCGCCCTCAACGCCGGGATCCCCGGCATGTGCACCGTCCACGCGAACTCCGCGCGGGAGGCGGTCACCAAGATGTGCACGCTGCCCCTCCTCGCGGGGGAGAACGTCTCCAGCACGTTCGTCGTGCCGACGGTCGCCTCCGCCGTCGACCTCGTCGTCCACCTCGAGCTCGACCGGCACGGACGGCGGCGGGTGCGGGAGATCGTCGCCGTCACCGGCCGCTCGGAGGAGGGGATGGTCGAGACCGCAGAGATCTTCGTGCAGCGCGGGGAGACCCTCGTGAGGTCGGGTGGCTTCCCGCCCGACCCCGAGAGGTTCGAGCGGGCCGGTTACGACCTCGCCCAGCTGCTCGCGCAGGACACCGGGAGGTAGACGGTGGGCACGCTGGCGGGTCTGCTTCTCGGCGCAGGCCTGCTGCTGGTCTGGTTCTCCTGCTGGCCGCAGCCCGTCCGCGAGCGGCGGCCCGCGCGCTGGAGGGAACGGACGCAGGACCTGCTCGTGCGGGCCGGGGCGCCGGCGGTGACCCCCGGGCGGCTCGTCGCCGCGTGCGTCGTGCTCGCCGTCCTCGTCCTCCTCCTCGTCCTGGGGCTCACCGGGTCTCCGCCGATCGCGGTCTGCTTCGGGGCGATGGCCTCGATCGTGCCGGTCGGGTTCGTCCGGGCGCGGGCGCGACGGCGGCAGGTCGAGCTGCGCGCGGTGTGGCCCGAGGTCGTCGACGACCTCATCTCGGCGATCCGCGCGGGACTCTCGCTCCCCGAGGCGCTCACCAGCCTGGGCGAGCGCGGGCCGACGGAGGTGCGTCCTGAGTTCCGCCGGTTCGGCGAGGACTACCGCGTCACCGGACGCTTCGCCGAGTCGCTCGACCGGCTCAAGGCGCGGCTGGCTGACCCCGTCGCCGACCGGATCATCGAGGCGCTGCGGATCACGCGGGAGGTCGGCGGCTCAGACCTCGTCCGGCTGCTCCGCACGCTCGGCCAGCTGCTCCGCGAGGACCTGCGCACCCGCGGCGAGCTCGAGGCGCGGCAGAGCTGGACGGTCAACGGCGCCCGCCTTGCCACCGCCGCGCCGTGGGCCGTGCTCATCCTGCTCAGCGGCCGACCCGAGGCCGCGACCGCCTTCAACTCTGCGGCCGGAGTCTTCGTGCTGGCGACGGGAGCGGTCGTCTCCGGCCTGGCGTACTGGCTCATGGTGCGCCTGGGCCGGCTGCCCGAGGAGACGAGGGTGCTGCGATGAGCCCGACGGCGTGGGGTGGTCTCGCGGGGTTCCTCGGCGGCCTCGGGCTCGTCCTCGTCTACTGGCGCGTCCGCGCCATGCGCCCGCGCCTGCCGGAGAGGATCGCGCCCTACCTGCGGGAGCGGCCCGCCACCTCCGGACTCCTCGCCGAGCCGCGCACCCACACTCCGTTCCCGACGCTGGAGAGCCTGCTGGCGCCCGTCATGTCCGACGCCGGTCGGCTGCTCGAACGCCTCGGCAGCACCTCCCACAGCGTGCGGCGCCGGATCGTGCTCGCGGGGTCGACGCTCACCGTCGAGCAGTTCCGCCTCGAGCAGGTCATGTGGGCCGCGCTCGGGCTGGCCGGAGGGCTCGTCCTCGTGACGTTCGCGGGCGTCGCCCGAGGGCTCAACGTCGTCGCCGGGACGGCCGCCGTCGTCGTCGCTGCCGTCCTCGGCGCCGTCGCCCGGGACCGCTGGCTCACGCGTGCTGCCGAGCGGAACCAGCGCGCGATGCTCGACGAGCTCCCTGCGGTCGCCGAGCTGCTCGCGCTCGCCGTGAGCGCCGGCGAAGGCCCGATGGCGGCGCTCGAACGGGTCGCGCGCACCACCCGCGGCGCGCTGAGCCGCCAGCTCGAGGTCACCCTCGCCGAGGCGCGCGCCGGACAGCCGCTCGCCCAGGCGCTGGAACGGCTGTCGGCCAGGGTGTCGAAGGCGGCGGTCGCCCGGTTCGCCGAGGGGATCGCCGTCGCCGTCGACCGCGGCACCCCGCTCGCCGAGGTGCTGCGCGCCCAGGCCCAGGACGCGCGCGAGGCCGCGCGACGCGAGCTCATGGAGACCGGCGGGAAGAAGGAGATCGCGATGATGATCCCCGTCGTCTTCCTCGTGCTGCCGGTGACCGTCCTCTTCGCCCTCTTCCCAGGGCTCGTGCTGCTGCAGGTGGGCCTGTGAGCACGCACCGGCCCGACACCGCCCGCCCAACCGAAGGAGCACGACATGCGGCTGTACCTCAGTACGTACCTGGCAGCGCTGCGCCGGCGGCTGGTCGCCGAGGAACGCGGCGACGTCCCCGGCTGGGTGCTCGTCACGCTGATGACGGCGGGCCTCGTCGTCGCCATCTGGCTGATCGCCGGCCCGGCCCTGGTCAACGTGTTCAACACGGCGATCCAGCGGGTGCTCAGCGTCGGCGGCTGACCGACGAGAGCGGTTCGGCCGTCGTCGAGTTCGTCCTCGTCTCGATCCTGCTCGTCACGGTGCTGCTCGGGGTGGTGCAGCTCGCCCTGGCGATGCACGTGCGCAACACCCTGGTCGACGCCGCCGGGGAAGGAGCGCGCTACGGGGCCCTCGAGGGGAGCTCACCGCAGGCAGGTGCGCAGCGGACCCGTGAGCTCATCGGGACGGCCCTCAGTGCGCGGTACGGGCGGGACGTGAGCGCGGCCCTCGTCGAGCGGGACGGGCTCGTGCTCGTCGAGGTGACGGTGCGCGCGCCGCTGCCGGTGCTCGGCCTGCTCGGACCCGGAGGCGTCATGACAGCCGGCGGACGGGCGGTGCAGGAGTGAGGGCCCTGGCGACTGCCGTCCTGCGGCGACTGCGGAGTGAGGAGAGCGGCAGCGCCCTCGTCGAGTTCCTCGGCGTCACGCTGGTGCTGCTCCTGCCGCTGGTCTACCTGGTCCTCACGCTCGGGCAGATCCAGGCCGCGGCGTTCGCCGCCGAGGCAGCCGCACGCGAGTCCGGCAGGGTGATGAGCCAGGAGCCGGATCTGGCGACCGGGCTCGAGCGTGCGCAGACCGCCGTCGAGCTCGCGTTCAGCGACCACGGCATCGCTGTCGACGGCTCGCAGGCGCTATCGGTCTCCTGCAGCGAGGAGCCGTGCCTGAGCCCGGGTGCGCAGATCCACGTCCAGGTCGTGGCCGTGGTTCCGCTGCCGTTGGTCCCGGAGTTCCTCGGCGGGTCACTGCCGCTCGAGGTGCCGGTGGAAGCAGCGCACCTGGCTTCCGTCCCCGAGTTCCGGGGGAGGTGAGCGGCTGTGCGCAGGACCACCGACGACGACGGCGAGAGCGGGCAGATCACGCTCCTCTCGATCGGGTTCGGGCTGCTGGCGCTGACGCTGGTGCTGGTGCTCGCCGCGGCGTCCTCCCTCTACCTCGAGCGCAAGCAGCTCCTGGCGCTCGCCGACGGCGCGGCGGCAGACGCGGCCGACGCGATCGACTACGAGCGGTACTACGCGCCGGATGGCCCTGCCGAAGGGCTGCCGCTGTCGGACGCGTCCGTCCGTGAGTCCGTCGTCGAGTACCTCGGCAGCTCTGCCGCGGCGACCACGTTCCGCGGGCTCGGGGTCAGTGCCGGAACGGGAACCGAGGACGGGCGGACGGCGCGTGTGGTGCTGTCCGCCGTGGCGCGCCCGGCCGTCGTGCCGTGGGTGCTAGTGCCGTGGACCGACGGGTTCGTGATCACCGTGACGTCGTCGGCGCGGGCCGACTGATGGGGAGGTCCTGATGAGGACGTGGAGCGTGAGGCGGCTGGCTGTGGCGGCGTGTGTCGCCGGCCTGTTCGCGACCGGGTGCAGCGGTGACGGGGAACCCGAGCCTTCGGGGACGACGCCTGTGACTGCCGAGCCGAGCGACCCGCCGGGCTCGGTGAAACCGACGTCTCCCGCGCCCGGCCCCACGCCGTGGCCGGAGCCGACGCGACCCGCCGCGATGGATCGGGACGACATCGAAGGGGCGAAGGCGGCGGCTCAGTACTTTCTCGAGCTGTACCCGTACGTCTATGCCACGGGTGATCTCGATGAGTGGCGCGCCATGTCGGGCCCGGAGTGTCAGTTCTGCGAGGGCGCCGCCGAGCGCGCGACAGAGCTCTTCTCTGCAGGTGGGTATGGGGTCGGAGGGGAGATCGCCGTCCTCGAGATCGGGGCCGCCCCGCCCGACGACGACTGGGAGCACTTTCGGGTGGGGGTGGACGGCGTCGAGAGCCCGTCGGTCGAGTACTCCGGCAACGGAGAGGTGCTGCGGACCATCGCGGGAGGAGCGGTGACCTACAACCTTGCCTTGCTCCGTTCTGAGGGCGGATGGGTCGTTCGTGGCGTCAACCTGCAGGAGGGGCAAAGTGGATCGTAGATTCACCTCATCATTGATGGCACTGGCCATCGCAGCTGCATCGTTGATGACTGACGCGCCTGCGATGGCTTCTCGCGGAGCTTCATCGGACTGGCGCGGCATTGCAGACGGTGCGGACTCGGTGACTGTCACCGGCAACTATCGTGAGGCGCGCCAGGGAGGCTCTCTTCGCATTCGAGGGGGTGCGGACGTGCCGAGCCGGCCCTCCATCTCGCAATCCGGGGCCAGCGGGAAGCGAAACTGCGCGCCCATGCTCTACACAGAGGGGCGCTACCGCGAGGTCATCGTCGAGTGTGATGGTGCGGGCGGCACCGAAAGGACGCCGTGGTTCGATCGATCCACAGGTGGAGGCCAAGAGGGAGCGCCCGCACCCGACGTGACTATCCAGCCCATCGTGGTCTCGCACGAAGACGTGCAGCACCTGATCGTCGAGCCGGGGGGCTTGATCGTGCAGCCCGATCGGTCGTGGGTCCTGATCAATACCGAGACGGTGGTGATGACCGATGCTGCCGAGCACATCCTGCGGACGCGGGTGCTGGAGGTTGACGTCGACGTGCGCGTGACGCCGGTGCTCTACACGTGGGACTTCGGTGATGGCAGCGCTCCGCTGACGGGGACGGACCCGGGTGCACCGTGGCCGAACCACACTGTCGCCCACGTATACGACGCTCCCGGCACGGTCGTGATCTCGCTGCGAACCGAGTGGGACGCGGCGTTCCGCGTGGCCGGCACCTCGACGTGGTTGCCGGTTGCCGGCCGGGCTGTGACGACGCAGAGCACCGAGCCGATCGAGGTGCTCACCGCGACGCCTCGGCTGACAACGGGGTGATGGCTGTGAGGACTACGCGATGGATTCATGGACGCGCCCGACTGATGGGGAGATGTCGATGACCAGGGCTCTGATGACGAGGCGAATGGCTGCGGCGGTGCTCGCGACCGGCTTGCTCTTGGCAGGGTGCTCGAGTGGTGACGGTCAGCCGGAACCGACGGGATCGGCGACGGACGTATCGAGCGAGTCGCCGAGCTCGACGGAGCCGACCACTGCAGCGCCCGGCCCTACGCCGTGGCCGGAGCCGACGCGACCCACCGCGATGGAGCGGGACGACATCGAAGGGGCGAAGGCGGCGGCTGAGTACTTCTTGGCGTTGTACCCGTACGTCTACGCCACGGGTGACCTTGAGGAGTGGCAGGCGATGTCGCACCCGGAGTGTCAGTTCTGTGCGGCCGTCGCTGACGACGTTAGTGAGCTGCACTCCAGCGGTGGTTACGGCGTCGGCGGGGAGATCGTCGTCGCGGAAATGGGCGCTCTGCCTCCAGATGGCGAGTACACCCACTTCCGGGTGGGTGTTCGAGGAACTGAATCGGCCTCGTCGAGTTTCTCTGCTGACGGTGAGCCTCTTGCATCTGCGAAAGGTGGCGAAGTGAACTACACGATTGCGGTCTTGGCTGAAGACGGATGGACGATCCGAGGCCTCGCGACGGAGGAGCAATGATCGGGCTGGTTATCGCTACGCTTTCGTTCGCGATCGCAGGGGTGAATGTCGCCGTGGCGACAGAAAGGCCGCTGCTTTCGCGCGCAGATCCCTCCGACGTTCGCGTCGGTCCCGATCGGCTCGACCAGATTGAAGTGGTGGGGTCGTCGAAGGAGTTATGGGAACGACCTCGGAGAGGACTCCCGAGTTCCGGAACCCCTGCTGCGGGCGGATCGGAGAGAACTTGTCCGCCGCAGGAGTACCGGTGGGGCAAGTACAGCCTGACTGTGACGGAGTGCGGCTTCGTTCCGCCGGGAGAGTGGGCACCCTGGTTCGAGGACCAGGAGGGTACAGAGAACGAAGAGGGGGAGAGCGCGCCCCCTCAGGTGATCGCCTTTGATCGGGAGGATGTGCAGAGGCTCATCGTCGAGCCGGGAAGCCTGATCGTGCAGCCGGACCGGTCGTGGGTACTCGTCAGTGCTGAGACGGTGGTGATGACCGATGCCTCCGAGCACATCCTGAGGACACGGGTGCTGGATCTGGACATCGACGTGCGTGTGACGCCGGTGCTCTACACCTGGGACTTCGGCGATGGCAGTGCTCCGTTGACGGGAACGGACCCGGGTGCGTCGTGGCCGAACCACACCGTGTCCCACGTTTACGAGTCTCCGGGCACCGCGGTGATCTCGTTGCAGATCGAGTGGGACGCCGCGTTCCGCGTGGCCGGCACATCGACCTGGCTACCCGTTGCGGGTCGAGCAGTGACGACCCAGACCACAGAACCGATTGAGGTGGTCACGGCTACGCCACGGCTCACGACGGGGTGATAAGCAGCTGGGGCACGGGGCGCCGGGCTTGCCCTCGCTGCGAGGACCTCGTTCAGGAGCTCGACGCCTCCAGCGGGCAGACCTGTCCCGTCGGGTTAGGTGGCGGGTCGTCCTCACCGGACTCCGCACCGATGCGCCAGCCGTTGCGGCGGTAGAAGTGCCACTGCCCGCCGGACCGGACGATGGTGATGTTCTGGGAGTGGACCCAGTCGTGGTGGTGCCAGCACAGGAGGATGCCGGTCTCCACGCTCGTCGGGCCCTGGTCGCGGTACCACTGCAGCGAGTGGTGGATCTCGCCGAACCCCGGTGCTTCGTCGCAGCCGGGGAACTGGCAGTGGCCGTCGCGGGCGATGATCGCCCTGGTCATGTGCGCCGGGAAGATCCGCTGCTCGCGGCCGACGTCCAGAACCGTCGAGTCCGGCCCGAACACCACCCGCGACAGCCCCGACTCGCACGCCAGGCGGGCCAGCAGCGCCGGCGGGACCGGGGTGCCGTCCTCCAGGGTCGCCGGCTCCACGCCCGTCATCACCCGCGGGTCGATCGTCGTGGAGATGACGTGCTCGTCGCCCGGCTGCCACGTCTCCATCCAGCGACGGGCCTCCCCCGACAGCTCGAACAGGTCCTCACCGCGGCCCGGGTCCCGCGGACCACCAGGGGCGGTGAGCGCGGTGTCGGACCAGAAGCCGAAGTCCGCGCCCGCCTCGTGCGGGGTGCCGTCCGAGCGGCGCGGCGGCACCGGCGAGCCGCTCGCGGCGGCCAGCGCCCGCAGCGTCTCCAACGAGGCAGTCACCGTGAGGTGCGGGCGGATGCGCGAGTGCGCGCCCTGCAGGCCGGCGTCCAGCGACTGGCGGGCCAAGGACGTGAGCGCGGCGGCGCGGCGCTGGGCCGAGGTGCGATCGTCGTCCTTCGACTTCCTGCCCAGGTGGGACCGCAGCGCCGTGTCCACGAGCTGCCCCGAGACCTCGTCCAGCCACCCCGCCAGGTGGTACCCGTCGAGCGTGCGGGACAGGGTGAGCTGCTCCTTGGTGCCCGCCTCGCGCCACGCGCGGTCGGCGGACTCCGGGTCTGCCGAGACCGCCCAGTGCTTGACCAGCTTGGTGAACGCGGCGGCGTCCAGCGCCTTCGCCTGCTCGACGAGGAACGCCTCGCCCACGTGCTCCTCGCCGAGCTGGGCGCGCAGCCGGTCGGTGTGCAGCGCCTCGCGCACGAGCACCGTCACGTGCTCACCGCTCACCTCACCCGCCTCCAGCGCCTGCCGGGTGAGCGGGAGGTGGTCACGCAGCGCCCGCGCGTGACGCACCTGCCGCGACGCCGCCCCCGCAGTGGCGTCGGTGCGCTCCCGCAGCCACGCCTGGACGGTGCGCTGCCCGTCCAGCGCCCACAGGCCCTCCGCCTCGATCGTGGCGACCACGCCCGCCCGCAGCCCGGTGAGCCGCCGGTCCAGCTGCTCCAGCAGGTCCAGCGCCTCGTGCACCCGCCGGCCACCGACCTCGTGCCACGGCGTGCCGCTGAGCGACGCCGCCGCGGCGAGCATCGCCTCGAGCTCTGCCACCGGGTCGCAGGCGGCCGGTCGCACGGCAGCGCCGAGAGCGGTGGCCCCGCGGGACTGGGGACCCGGCGTGCTCGTCCGGGAGACGGCCGGCCGCTCGACGGCGGGGGTGCAGGCGGCGGAAGACTCCCGGACCCGTGCCCTCACCGTCGACCGGGCGAGCGGCGCCGCGGCGACAGCCGGACGCGCGAGAGGTGCGGCGTCGTCGTCGCTCTCGGGGGAGGTGGCACGGGACACGGACGCCCGGACCAGGCGGACGCCGTCGAAGTCGAGGTACTCGACGAGCGAGGCGAAGGCACGCTCCACCGCCGACTCCTCGACCACCGGTGCTGCGACCACGACCCTCACCTCCCTGCGAGTGACGCCCTGCCTCCCTTGTGCTCCCATCGTCCCAGCGACCACTGACATCGGGATGAGCCGGTGGCGGCAACGGTGGGAGGATCGGGCCATGGACCACGAGCTGCACTTCACCGGCGACGCCGACGCCGACCACCTCCTGTCCACCGACCCGCTCGCGCTGATCATCGGGATGCTGCTCGACCAGCAGGTCGCCATGGAGACCGCGTTCGCCGGGCCGTACAAGCTGCAGCAGCGCTTCGGCGGCTTCGACGCCGCCCGGCTCGCCGCGATGGACCCCGACGAGCTCACCGACGTCATGCGCCAGACCCCCGCCGTCCACCGCTACCCCGGCTCCATGGCCAAGCGGATCATCGCGCTCAGCGGCGCCGTCGTCGAGGACTACGACGGCGACGTCGCCCGCCTGTGGACCGACGGCGACCCCGACGGCGCCGAGATCCTGCGCCGCCTCAAGAAGCTGCCCGGGTTCGGCGAGCAGAAGGCCAGGATCTTCCTCGCGCTCCTCGGCAAGCAGTGCGGGCTCCAGGCTCCCGGCTGGCGCGAGGCCGCCGGCGCGTACGGCGAGGACGGGGCGCGCCGGTCGATCGCCGACGTCACCGACGAGGACTCCCTGCTCCAGGTGCGCGAGACCAAGCGCGCGATGAAGGCCGCCGCTAAGCAGGGCTGAACCCGCGCAGCCCTCACTCCGACGGCGCGTCCTCCAGCATGGCGAGGAACGCGCGCGTGGCGGGGGAGGGGTTGAACCCGCTCCAGGCCAGGTGCTCCACCCGCACCGGGCCGTCGGTCACCCGCACCGTCCGCACCGCCGGGTTACGCACGGCGATCGCCTCGGCGAGCAGCGCGACCGCCAGCCCCTGCGCGACGAGGCTGAGCATGAGCTCCGCGGACGTCACCTCGTAGGCGACCTCCCGCTCCAGCCCCGCCGTCGCGAACGCGTGGTCGCTCTGCGCCCGCCCCGGCGACGTGCGCGGGAAGTCCGCGAACGTCTCCCCGGCCAGGTCGCCCAGCGCCACCTCCTCGCGCGCCGCGAGCGCGTGCGAGGGAGGCAGGACGGCCACCAGCCGCTGCCGGTCCAGCTCGCGGGACTCCACCCCGCGCGGCTGCAGCCCCTCCCGCAGCCCGAGCACCGCGACGTCGAGCGTCCCCGCGGCCACCTGCGCCGCCATCGTGTCGCTCGAGCCCACCTGCAGGCTCACCTGCACCGCACCGTGCCGCTCCCGGAAACGCTGGAGGACGGCGGGGATGTCGAGCGCGACGACGGTCGGCGTGATCCCCACCGCGAGCCGCCCCCGCACCTGCCCGACGGCGGCCGCCGCCTCCACCGCCGCCCGCTCGGCCGCCTCCAGGCACTCCCGCGCCGCCGGCAGGAACGCCTCCCCGGCCGGGGTCAGCTCCACCCGCCTGCTCGTCCGCGCGAACAGCGCCACCCCCAGCTCGCGCTCCAGGGTGCGCACCTGCTGGCTCAGCGCGGACTGGGCGACGAAGCACTGCGCCGCAGCGCGGGTGAAGTTCCTCGTCTCCGCGACGGCGACGGCGTAACGCAGCTGGCGTAGCTCCATCCGCCTATCGTCCTGGGCGATAGTTCTGATCGCAACCAGGTGTTGGACGGATCGATCGGTGCGGGCCGAGGGTGGGACACATGGCACCGCCCAGCACCCTCGCCCCTGCACCGGCCCGCGCCCTCGCCCCGCTCCTCGTCGCCGTCACCGCCCTCGCGCCGATGGCCTGGGGCACCACCTACGTGGTGACCACCGAGCTCCTCCCGCCCGACCACCCGCTCTTCGCCGCGCTCATGCGCTCGCTGCCCGGCGGGCTGCTCCTCGTCCTGCTCTCCCGACGGCTCCCGGCGGGTGAGTGGTGGTGGAAGGCACCCGTCCTCGGGGCGCTGAACATGGGCGCGTTCTTCCCGCTGCTCTTCGTCGCCGCCGAGCGCCTCCCCGGCGGGGTCGCCGCCACGCTCGGCGCCGTCCAGCCGCTCGTCGTCGCCGGCCTCGCCGTCGTCGTGCTGCGCGAGCGGCCCTCCCGGTGGCGCTCGGCATGGAGCGTGGTCGGCGTCGTCGGGATCGGGCTCGTCGTCCTGGAGCCGACGGCGCGGTTCGACGGCGCCGGCGTCCTCGCCGGGCTCGCGGGTGCCGGCTCGATGGCGCTGGGTGTCACGCTCACCAAGCGGTGGGGCGCGCCGCCCGGCGTCGGCCCGCTCGCCTACGCGGGGTGGCAGCTCGCCGCGGGCGGGCTCGCCCTCCTCCCGCTCGTCGCCCTCGCCGAGGGGGTGCCGCCCGGGATCGACGGCGGTGCCGTCGCCGGGTACGTGTGGCTCGGCACCGTCGGCGGGTTCCTCGCCTACGCGCTGTGGTTCCGCGGCATCCGCCGGCTGCCCGTCACCGCGACCGCCATGCTCGGGCTGCTCTCCCCGCTCGTCGCGGCCGCGATCGGTGCGCTCGTGCTCGGGGAGACGCTCGCCGCCGGGCAGCTCGCCGGGTTCGCGCTCGCGCTCACCGCGCTGGTCGCCGGCCAGATCGACGCCGGCCGGTTCGCACGCGGTCCACGGCCCGCGCGCCTGCGCCGGGTCAGCGCCGTAGCGAGCGCACGTGACTCACCCGGAACACCGGGTAGTCGCCGGCGACCCGCGCGAACTCCGTGAGCGGCGCCGACCGGTCGACCCGCACGTGCGCCCGCGCCCCCGGCGCGACAGCCAGGTAGCGGCGCAGGACCGGCGCCCGCCGGTCGGTCGGCACCTCCTCCAGGCGCACGAGCTCCGGGCCCCGGCGGCGCAGTACCGCCCGGTTGTCGGCGCGCAGGTTGTGCCCCCAGCTCACGCCCTCGCCGAGCATCGAGACGACGTACCGCTCGCCGTCGAGGTCGGCGACGGCCACCGGGAAGGAGATGACGCGCCCGGTCCGCCGTCCGCGCACCTCCATCGTCATCGCCTGGCTCGGTGAGAGCACCCCGGCCGCGAACTGGACGGCGGACAACCGGTTGAGGGCGGCGGCGAACGGTCCCGCGCGCCCGCCCCGGTACAGGCGCCGGCGGGCGGCGTGCCGCCACTGCCGCACTCGTCCGGGCCGTGCGGGACCAGTCCCACCTCCAGGAGCCACAAGCCCCACCGTAGGGCGCCGTGGACCCTGGGGGAAGGGGTCTCGGCACGCACCTCCGGCGGTCCCGAGCACGGCCCGGTGGCCCTCGCCAGGACCCGCCGACATCGGTGTCAACACCCCGTAGCGCCCCGCCCCGGCGAGGCGTACAGTCACGCCGTGGTCCATGGACCCGACGGCGCAGCACCTCGTCAGCTGCGACGCTCGGAACGCACGAGGACGAGCCACGGCGCCCCCGCCGCGCAGTCCCGCATTCCCAACCGGCTCCCCAGCCCGGTGCGCCGGCCCGCCCCGCGCAACGCCGTCGTCGGCTGGCTGCTGCGCCACGAGGTCTCACCCGCCGGGCCGCAGACACCCAGCCCCGCCCAGCGCACCCACGCGTGGTGGAAGGTCATGTGCCTCACCGGCCTCGACTACTTCTCCACCCTCGCCTACCTGCCCGGCATCGCCGCCCTCACCGCCGGCGCGCTCTCCCCGCTGGCCACCCTCGTCATCGTCGGGCTTACCCTCTTCGGGGTGCTGCCGATGTACCGGCAGGTGGCCCGCGAGAGCCCGCACGGCCAGGGCTCCATCGCCATGCTCGAGCACCTCCTGCCGTTCTGGCGGGGCAAGTTCTTCGTCCTCGCGCTGCTCGGGTTCGTCGTCACGTCGTGGATCGTCACCATCACCCTCTCCGCCGCCGACGCCACCGTCCACGTGCTGGAGAGCCCGCTCGCCCCGGACGTGCTCGAGGGGCACGCCGTCGCCGTCACCGTCGTCCTGCTCGTCGTCCTCGTCGGTGTGTTCCTCCTCGGGTTCACCGAGGCGATCTCCCTCGCGATCCCCGTCGTCGGGCTCTTCCTCGTGCTCAACGTCGTCGTCATCGGCGCGAGCGCGGTCGAGCTCGCCGACCGGCAGGGCGTGACGAGCTCCTGGTGGCAGCTCGTCACCACCACCCCGCTCACCACCGGGATCTCCGACGTCGTCCTCGCCTTCCCGCTCCTCATCCTCGGGCTGTCCGGGTTCGAGACGGGCGTGAGCATGATGCCGCTCGTCGACGGCGGGGACCGGCGCGGCGTGCGCGGGCGGGTGCACAACACCCAGACCCTGCTCACGACGGCGGCGCTCATCATGTCCGCCTACCTCCTCGCCACCAGCCTCGTCACCACCCTCCTCATCCCGCCCGAGGAGTTCGCGCCCGGCGGCGAGGCGAACGGCCGCGCCCTGGCCTACCTCGCCCACGGGCTGCTCGGGGAGGGCTTCGGCACCCTCTACGACATCAGCACGATCCTCATCCTCTGGTTCGCCGGCGCCTCGGCCATGGCCGGGCTCATCAACATCGTCCCGCGCTACCTGCCGGCCTACGGCATGGTGCCCGAGTGGGGGCGGGCGGTGCGGCCCGTCGTCCTCGTCTACGGTGCGCTCGCCGTCGTCCTCACCGTGATCTTCCGCGCCGACGTCGACACCCAGGCCGGTGCCTACGCCACCGGCATCCTCGCGATGATGGCCTCGGCCGCCGTCGCCGTCACGATCTCCGCCCGCCGCCGACGACGGCGCAGGGCCACCGCCGGCTTCGGCCTGCTGTCCCTCGCGCTCGGGTACGCGCTCGTCGACAACATCGTCCTGCACCCCGACGGCATCGCGATCGCCGCGGTCTTCGTCGGCGTCATCGTCGTCACCTCCCTCGTCTCCCGGGCGGCGCGCACCATCGAGCTGCGCGTCGGCACCATCACCCTCGACGACGCGGCCCGCCGCTACATCGCCGACGCGCTGCGCCACGACGGCACGCTGTACGTCGTCGCGAAGAAGCCGCTCCGCGGCGGGCAGCAGCGCTACGTGGACAAGGAGAGCGAGCAGCACTGGCTCAACCCGCTGCCCAGCGGCGCCCACGAGCTGTTCCTCGAGGTCGTCGTCGACGACCCGTCACGCTTCAGCGAGGACCTGCGCGTCCACGGCGTGCAGGTCTCGGGCTACCGGGTGCTCCAGGTGCACAGCCCCGCCGTGCCCAACGCGATCGCCGGGATCCTCCTTGCGCTCGCCGCCGCCACCGGGACCCGGCCGCACTGCTACTTCGCGTGGTCCGAGGGCTCACCGGTCCACCACCTGCTGCGCTTCCTGTTCCTCGGGCAGGGGGACACCCCGATCATGGTCCGCGAGATCCTGCGGCGTGTGGAGCCCGACCCGCGCCGGCGCCCGACCATCCACGTCGGCGGCGGGTGAGGGCTACAGGTCGACGACCTCGAACTCCAGGAGGTCCGCGCCCGAGGCGACCGGCCGGCCGCCCCCGCCGTGACCCGCGCCGAACTCCCGCGAGTCGCGCCACGCCTCGAAGTCGGCCTGGCTCGCCCACGTGGTGACGACGAAGTACCGGTCCTCCCCGGCCACCGGCCGCAGCAGCTGGAAGCCCTCGAAGCCCGGTGCGGAGTCGACGGCGTGCTTGCGCGCGGCGAAGCGCGCCTCGAGCTCGGGCCCGGCGCCCTCCGGGACGGAGATGGCGTTGATCTTGACGACGGACATCAGGACTTCTTGCGGCCCTTGACGAAGTAGGCGACCGGGCCCACCCAGTTGACCGCGATGACCAGCGCCCAGATGCCCTTCTTGCCGTTGACCTCGGCCTTCGGACGGGTGGCGAGGTCCGCCCACGCGGAGACGGCCAGCGCGAGCTGCACCGACCCCATGGCGATCGCCACGCCCCGCTGCGGGCCACTCATGTCCTTCCACTGCTTCTTCTGCTTCTGCTTCTGCTTGGGCATGGTGGCCTCCCTGACGTCGGTGTGCGCCCAGCCTCCCGCGCGGCGGGCCGGGACGTCCAGTGACGATGGTCCTTGCGATGGGACGTAGGGCCCTGGCACGTCCGGTGCGTCGCGGAATGCCGGACGTCGAGGCGGACAACCGGCCCTGGCCCCGCCGCTCAGCCGCCGATGGCGATGCCGAGCTCGCGGGCGAGGGCGGGCAGCAGCGCCGCCGCGTCCTCCTCGGCGAGCCGGGCGCCGCGCAGCGCCCCCACCCCGGCCACGCCGTCGAGCCGGCACCCGCGCAGCTGGACGTCGCGGCACTGCAGGCCGGACAGCTGCGCGCCGCTGAGCACACAGTCCTCGAGGAGCACGTCCTCGAGCACCGTGTCGTGGAACGTCGCCTCGCGCAGGTCGCAGCCGCGCAGCACGACGCTGCGCATCCGGACGCCCTGCCACGTCGTCAGCGTCGCCTGGGCGCCCTCGAGCAGTACCGAGCGCAGCCGCACCCGGGCGAGCAGTGCGCCGGTCATCCGCACCTCGCGCAGCGAGCAGCGCAGCAGCGAGCCGTCGCGCCACACGAGGTTGGCGAGGTCCGCGCCGTCCAGGCGGCAGTCCGCGAGCGTCACCCGCTCCCACCGGGCCGAGCCCGCACGGATCCGGCTCAGGTCGCTGCCGTCCACCTGCGCCTCGCGCAGCCCGGGCACCACGGCGCCGGTGAGGTCGACGGCGGAGACGGTCGCGTCGTCGAGGTCCGCGACGTCGGCCGGCTCCAGGTGCGGCGGGACGTCCGGCTCGGGGACCGTCCACGCGCGGCGGCGGCTCACGGCCGGCCCAGCCGGGCGGTGCTCGCGCCGGTGAGCGCGAGGAGGTCGGCGGGCGCGAGCTCGACGTCCACCCCGCGACGCCCGGCGCTCACCAGCACCGTCGCGTGGTCCAGGGCGGTGGAGTCGACGACGACGGGCAGGCGCTGGCGCTGCCCGAGCGGGGAGATGCCCCCGACGACGTAGCCCGTCGCCCGCTCCGCCGCGGCCTTGTCCGCCATCACCGCCCGCTTGCCGCCCACCGCCGCGGCGAGCGCCTTGAGGTCCAGCTCGCCGGACACGGGCACGACGGCCACGACGAGCCGGCCGTCGACGTCGGCGACGAGCGTCTTGAGCACCCGAGCCGGGTCGACCCCGAGCGCGTGTGCCGCCTCCAGGCCGTAGGACAGCTCGCTGCGCGGGTCGTGCGCGTACTCGCGCACCGTGTGGGCGACCTCCGCGGCCCCCAGCGCCCGCAACGCCGGCGTCCCCGTCGGACGGTTCCGGCTCACCGCGCGGCCCCGGCCACCCGACCGCGGGTGAGCTCGCCGAGCGCGGGCGCCGTGCCACCCGCGCTCGCGCGGGAGACGCGCGCTCGGGGCCGGCTCACCGCGGACCGACCGCGAGGATGCGCACGACGGCGCCGCCCGCCTCGTCGCTGGCGTCGAGGTCGACGGTCGCCCAGATGCCCCAGTCGTGGTCGCCCTCGGGGTCCTCCAGCGTCTGGCGCACGAGCCACAGCCGGCCCTGCGCCGCGCGGGCGAGGGCGGCGTCGTCGTCCTCCGGCAGGCCGGCGCGCAGCAGGTCCTCGCGCGAGGGATGCTCGTCCACGGTCGCCATGCCGGAGGAGCGGGCCGACGCGTCGGTGCCGAGCCAGTCGTAGTCCTGCCAGTACGGGTCCATCGCCGCCTCCCACCGGGCGGCGTCCCAGCCGTCGGCCGCGTGCATCGCACCGAGCGGCTCGTAGTGCTCGCGGGCGAGCAGCTCCACCCGGTTGAACACCGCCTTGCGCACGGCCACCCGGAAGGCGTGGCGGTTGCGGGTGAAGGCGACCGGCTCGCCGTCGGGGCCCTCCCCGAAGCGGCGCTCGACGACGTCGGCGGTGTCCGTGGTCGGCTCCCCGGGGGACAGCGCGCGGCTCGACAGCGACTCCCACTCGTCGAGGAGGCTGGAGTCGATCGACCGCACGTGGTCACCGAGCCACGTGATGATCTCCTCGACCTCCTCGGTGCGGGCGCGGTCGGGGACCACCTGGCGCAGCGCCCGGTAGGCGTCGGTGAGGTAGCGCAGCACGACCCCCTCCGAACGGCCGACGTCGTAGCGCGAGACCAGCTCGGAGAACGTCATCGCGTTCTCCACCATCTCGCGCACCACCGACTTCGGCTGGAGCTCGTAGCCGACCACCCACGGGTTGGTCTGCCGGTAGGTCGCCAGCGCCGCCTCGAGGACGTCGGCGAGCGGGCGGGGCCAGGTGATCTCCTCCAGCGCCTCCATCCGCTCCTCGTACTCCATGCCCTCGGCCTTCATCGCCCCGATCGCCTCGCCGCGCGCGTGGCGCTGCTGGGCGTACAGGAGCGGGCGCGGGCTCTCGAGGGTGGCCTCGATGACCGAGACGACGTCGAGGGCGAAGTCGGGGGAGTCCTCGTCGAGCAGGTCGATGGCCGCCAGCGCGAACGGCGACAGCGGCGCGTTGAGCGCGAACTCGCGCGGCAGGTCCACGGTGAGGCGGACGTAGGGCTCGCCGGGGTGGGCGCGGCGCCACGCGGCGTCGGCGTGCTCGACGACGCCGGCCGCCTTGAGCGAGCGGTAGATCTCCGCCGCCCGGCGCAGGTGCGGGTTCCACGCCGTCGGCGGCTCGTGGTTGTCGGTGAGCAGCTTGTACATCGCCTGCACCGGGTCGCCCGGGCGGGCCATGACCGAGAGCACCATCGTGTGGGTGACGGAGAACTGGCTGGTCAGCGCCTCGGGCTCGGCGTCACGCAGCCGCTCGAACGTCTTGTCGGTCCAGTTGACGAGGCCGACCGGCGCCTTCTTCCGCACGATCTTGCGGCGCTTCTTCTCGTCGTCGCCCGCCTTGGCCAGCGCCTTGGCGTTCTCGATGACGTGCTCGGGCGCCTGGACGACGACCTCCCCGGTCGTGTCGAACCCGGCGCGGCCGGCCCGTCCGGCGATCTGGTGGAACTCCCGCGCCGTGAGGTGGCGCGAGCGCTCGCCGTCGAACTTCGTCAGCGACGTGAGCACGACCGTGCGGATCGGCACGTTGATGCCCACGCCCAGGGTGTCGGTGCCGCAGACGACGGCGAGCAGCCCGGCCTGCGTGAGGCGCTCGACGAGCCGCCGGTAGCGCGGCAGCATCCCCGCGTGGTGGACGCCGATGCCCAGGCGCAGCAGCCGGGAGAGCGTCTGGCCGAAGCCCTTGGCGAAGCGGAAGTCGCCGATCGCCGCGGCGATCTCCGCGCGGCGCTCGCGGGAGGCGATGTTGACCGAGGTGAGCGACTGCGCCCGCTCGACGGCGTCCTTCTGCGCGAAGTGGACGACGTACACGGGGGAGCGGCCCTGCTGCACGAGCCGGACGAGGAGGTCCTGGATCGGCTCGAGGGAGTAGTCGAAGGTCAGCGGGACCGGACGCTCGGCGTCGGCGACGACGGCGACCTCCCGGCCCGTGCGCCGGGCGAGGTCGCGCTCGAAGAAGGAGACGTCACCCAGGGTGCCGGACATGAGGACGAACTGGGCGTTCGTCAGCTCGAGGAGCGGGACCTGCCACGCCCAGCCGCGCTGCGGGTCGGCGTAGAAGTGGAACTCGTCCATGACGACGACGCCGACGTCGGTCGCCGCGCCCTCGCGCAGCGCCTGGTTGGCGAGGATCTCCGCGGTGCAGCAGATGATCGGCGCCTCCGGGTTGATCGCCGAGTCACCGGTGACCATGCCGACGTTGCGCGAGCCGAACAGCGAGACGAGGTCGAAGAACTTCTCGCTCACCAGCGCCTTGAGCGGGGCGGTGTAGTACGTGCGCTGCCCGCGCGCCAGGGCCACGGTGTGCGCGGCGAGGGCGATCATCGTCTTCCCCGAGCCGGTGGGGGTGGAGACGATGACGTGCGAGCCGGTCGCGATCTCCAGGAGCGCCTCCTCCTGGTGGGGGTAGAGCGGACGACCGGTGCCCTCGGCCCACGCGGCGAACCCCTCGTAGAGGGCGTCGGGATCGAGGTCCCCGCCCTCGCCGGCCTCGTCGTCGAGGCGGTCCAGCAGGGCGTTGAGCTCGTGGGTCGTCACGGGGCAAGTCTCGCAGAGGTCGCGCGACCGCTCCGGCCCCCCGCGCGGCCGGACGTGGCGCCCGCGCGGCCGGACGTGGCGCCCGCGCGACCGGACACGGCGACCACTCCTGTCCCGCCGAGCGCTGGATCCTGCACCGCGGGGCCGTAGCGTGAGCGGGCACAGCCCCACACCCCGAGGACGGAGCCGATGACCCAGGACACCGCGCCGCGCGCCTACGTCGGCACCCGACGCGCCGGGTACACCGGCTACGTCGTCCAGGCGATCGTCAACAACCTCGCCCCGCTGCTGTTCGTCGTCTTCCACACCCAGTACGACATCCCGGTCGCCCAGCTCGGCCTGCTCGCCTCCCTCAACTTCGGGGTGCAGCTGCTCACCGACCTCGTCGCGATGTTCGTCGTCGACAAGGTCGGCTACCGCCGGCCCATCGTCCTGGCGCACGTCCTGGCGACCGTCGGGCTCGTGCTCCTCGCCGTGCTGCCGGGCGCCCTCGGCGACCCGTTCCTCGGGCTGTGCCTCGCCGTCACCGTCTACGCCGTCGGCGGCGGGCTGCTCGAGGTGCTCGTCAGCCCGATCGTCGAGCACCTGCCCGGCGCCGCCGAGGAGAAGGCCTCCGGGATGGCCCTGCTCCACTCCTTCTACTGCTGGGGCCAGCTCGCCACGGTGGTCGTGAGCACCGTGCTCCTCGGGCTCGTGGGGGCGGGGTCGTGGACGCTGCTGCCGCTCGTGTGGGCTCTCGTCCCGCTCGTCAACACCGTCGTCTTCGCCCGCGTCCCGCTGCCCGCGACGGTGCCCGACGAGCACCGCACCCCCGTGCGCGGGCTGCTCGGCACGCCGCTGTTCCTCGCCGCGCTCGTCCTCATGATGACCGGCGGCGCCGCCGAGCTCACCATGGTCCAGTGGTCCTCGTTCTTCGCCGAGCAGGGGATCGGGGTGGGCAAGGAGGTCGGTGACCTCCTCGGTCCCGGTCTCTTCGCCCTGCTCATGGGCGCGGGCCGCTTCGCCTACGGGATGTGGGGCCAGGGCCTGGACCTGCGCCGCACGCTCGCGGTCATGAGCCTGGGCGCCGCGGCCTGCTACGTCCTGGCCGCCACGAGCAGCGTCACCGCCGTCAGCCTCCTCGCGTGCGCGGCGTGCGGGTTCATGGTCAGCCTCCTGTGGCCGGGCACCTTCTCCCTCACCGCGGCCCGCTTCCCCTTCGGCGGCGCGGCGATGTTCGCCGTCCTCGCCCTCGCGGGGGACGCGGGCGGGGCCGCCGGGCCGGCGGCCGTCGGCGGGCTGGCCGAGGCGGCGGGCGGCGGCCTCGCCGGCCTGGCCGCGGCCCTGCCCGACGACGGCGGCTCGGGACTGCGCACCGGCCTCCTCCTCGCGGCGCTCGTCCCGCTCGTCTTCGCCGTCACCGTGCTGCGCTTCCCGCGCCGCCCGGCCGCCGGTGGCCGGCCCGGCGACGGGTCCTCCGCGCGGGAGCGGACGGGCGGCGGGAAGCGGTCCCGGCGCGCCGACTCGGCCCGCCAGGGGTAGCGTTCCGCACCAGGTCGTCCGTCCTGGCGGCGGCCACCGCCCGCGGGAGAGGACCGTTGGAGACGCTCAACAACGTCCTGCAGGACGTCAGCAACGGGCTGTACACCTACGTGCTCATCGCCCTGCTCGTCGGTGCCGGCCTGTACTTCACCATCCGCACCCGGGCCGTCCAGGTCCGGTTCTTCACCCGCATGATCACGGTCATCCTGCGCTCGCGGGAGGGCAGCTACGGTGGCATCAGCTCCTTCCAGGCGTTCGCGATCGGCATCAGCTCCCGGGTGGGGACGGGCAACATCGCCGGCGTCGCCATCGCGCTCACCCTCGGGGGGCCGGGCGCGATCTTCTGGATGTGGGTCGTCGCGCTCCTCGGCATGGCCACCGCGTTCGTCGAGGCCACCCTCGCCCAGATGTTCAAGGTCCGCTGGCGCGACGGCACCTTCCGCGGCGGTCCCGCCTTCTACATCCAGCGCGGCCTCGGCTCGCGCGGGTGGGGCGCGGTCTTCGCCGTCCTGCTCATCTTCGTCTTCGGCTTCGCCTTCGAGATGGTCCAGGCGAACACCATCGCCGCCACCCTGGACTCCGCCCACGGCGTGCCCGCGTGGGTCACCGCCGTGCTGCTCGTCCTCCTCGTCGTGCCCGTCGTCTTCGGCGGCATCCGCGCCGTCGCGCGGGTCGCCGAGCTGCTCGCCCCGCTCATGGCGCTGGTCTACATCCTCATCGCGGTGTCGGTCATCGTCCTCAACCTCGGCGCGCTGCCCGACGTCGTCGGGATGATCGTGCGCGGCGCCTTCGGGCTGGACGAGGCGCTCGCGGGCACCGGCGGCGGGCTGCTCGCCGCCGTCCTCAACGGCGCGCGGCGCGGGCTGTTCTCCAACGAGGCCGGCATGGGCTCGGCGCCCAACGCTGCCGCGACCGCCACTGTGCGCCACCCTGTCCAGCAAGGGCTCATCCAGTCACTCGGCGTCTTCGTCGACACGCTCCTCGTGTCCTCGGCGACGGCGTTCATCATCCTGCTGTCGGGGCCGTCGGTGTACTCCCCGGGGGAGACGCACGAGGGGCAGGGCGCCGCGCTCACCCAGCTCGCCGCTGCCGACTCGCTGGGGGAGTGGGTGACGCTGCCGATGACCGTGCTCATCTTCGTCTTCGCGTTCTCCTCGATCCTCGGCAACTTCACCTACGCCGAGGTCAACGTCGACTTCCTCTCCAGCCGGCGCTGGGCCTCCCTCGCGCTGCGCACGTTCGTCACCCTCGCGGTGCTCGTCGGGGCGCTCGCCGAGCTCGCGCTCGTGTGGACGGTCGCCGACATCGCCATGGGCCTCATGGCGATCGTCAACCTCGTCGCCATCGTCACGCTCGGCAGGTGGGCGATCGGCGCGCTGCGCGACTACGAGCAGTTCCGCCAGGACGACCTCGGAGCGCTGCTCGGCCGCGGGAACCCGCTGCTGCCCGGCGACCTGCCGGGCGACGTGTGGGTCTCGCGCGACCACACCCCGGTGGCCCGGCCCATCCTCTAGCCCTTGAGCTGGGCGAGCTGGACGAGGTTGCCGCACGTGTCGTCCAGGACGGCGACGACGACCGGACCGAGGTCGGTCGCCTCCTGGACGAACTCCACGCCCAGCCCCTGGAGACGCTCGACCTCCGCGGCGACGTCGTCGACGGCGAACTGGGTCCACGGGATGCCGTCGGCGACGAGCGCCTCCTTGAACGCCCGCGCGGCGGGGTGGGCGTCCGGCTCGAGGAGGAGCTCGACGCCGTCGGGTGCGGCGGGGGAGACGACGGTGAGCCAGCGTGCCTCACCGACGGGCACGTCCGTCCTCTTCGTGAAGCCGAGCTTCCCGGTGTAGAACTCCAGCGCCTTGGCCTGGTCGTCGACGAGGACGCTCGTGTGGCTGATGCGGATCATCGGTCGGTCTCCTGTCTGGTGGGCCAGCGCTCGGCGATGGAGCGCAGCGGCCGGGTGTCGAGGTCGTGGAGCCTGTAGCGGCCCTCGCGGCGGGTGTGGAGCAGGCCCGCCTCCTCGAGCACGGCGAGGTGCTGGGAGACGGCCTGGCGCGAGGACGTCGAGCCGTGCTTCATCGCCAGGCGGGTGCAGATCTCGAAGAGCGTCTGACTGTCGCGCTCGACGAGCTCGTCGAGGATCGCGCGCCGGGTGGGATCGCTGATCGCCTTGAACAGGACGGGGTCGTCGTCCATGACGACCTTTATAGGCAAGTCGCTACTTGCCTGTCAATGGGTCTCCTAGGTCTCCTAGGACGACGACGTGCCGGCCTCGAGGATGGAGACGATCGAGAACAGCGTGAAGCACACGGCTCCCAGCCCGACGAGCACGTGCGCGCCGACGAAGAAGCCCGGCTGCGTCGTCGTCGCCTCGAAGAGGAAGGCCGCGAAGAACAGGCAGGCGAGCGCTGTGCCGATCGGGATGATCGGGATCCGGTTGGCGAGGGCGAACACCTGGCGCCACACGAGCGCGAGCAGCACCACCTTGGACAGGATGCTGAAGCAGATGAGCCCGAGGCCGATGAGCACGGTCCCCGGCGCGAGCCGGGCGGGGTCGTCCGAGGCGAGCAGGACCCAGACCCCGAGGACGACGTTGACCGTCCCCATCGCCACCACCCACCAGGTCCACCGGTAGCGCTCCGCGTCGCCGAACTCGTTGCGGACCTGGCGCACGATGCTCGCCACCAGCGCGACGAGCGCGGAGCAGATGACGGACAGGCCGGTGAGGACGTGCGCGGCGACGAGGGCGTCCGCGCCGCCGCGGGCGTAGAGCGTCGCGGAGACGGCGAGGCCGACGATAGCGAGGACCGCCGGGATCGCGATGAGCACCGCCCCGACGCCGCGGGAGTACGCGCCGTCGGGCGGGCCGCTGCCCGGGGCGAGCTTCGCGCTGCGCTGGATGAGCGTGAACTTCGTCGACGCCGTCGCCACCGTGCTCACGCACGCGGCGATGAACCCGATGCCGAGCATGACGTGCCCCGCGACGACGTACTCGGTCTCGCTGCCGCGCTGGATGACCGTCACCCCCCAGATGACCGTCGCCAGCGCGACCGCGTAGCCGAGCGTGGGGAGGACGATCTCCCACACACGCCCGTACCGGTGGACGAGCTGGCGGATGATCGTCGCAGCGGTGGTGAACAGGGCGATGCAGATCGCGGTGAGGGCGATGTTCACGTGCCCCGCCACGACGTGGGCCGGGTCGTCACCGCCGGACAGGACGTAGAGCCCGAACGCGAGGCACACCGCTCCCATGACGAGCGGTATCGCGCGGAACAGGACGCTGATGAACGGGCTCATGCGTACCCCCGATGGACGAGCCGACGTCCACAGGCTAGGCCCGGGTCACGGTCCCGGCGCGCCGGGCGCCGTCTCGTCCGCCTCGCGGGTGCCGGAGACGGCGCGGACGGCGTCCAGGGTGTCCGCCTCGGCGGCCGTCTTGTCCTCCCGGTAGCGCAGCACGCGGGCGAAGCGCAGGGCCACCCCGCCGGGGTAGCGCGGGGAGCGCTGCACGCCGTCGAACGCGATCTCCACGACCTGCTCGGGGCGCACGTGGACGACGTGCCCCGCGCGCCCGGTCTCGAGCTCGAGGAACCGCTCGGTCTGCCACGCGAGCATCTCGTCGGTCATCCCCTTGAACGTCTTGCCGAGCATGACGAAGCCGTCGCCGTCGCGGGCGCCGAGGTGGATGTTGGAGAGCATCCCGCTGCGTCGTCCGCTGCCCCACTCCACCCCGAGGACGACGAGGTCGAGGGTGTGGCGCGGCTTGACCTTGACCCACGCGGCCCCGCGGCGCCCGGCGTCGTACGGGGCGGACAGGTCCTTGAGGACGAGCCCCTCGTGGCCACGCGCGAGGATCTCGCGGAAGAAGGCGTCGATCTCGGCCGGGTCGGCCGACACCAGGCGGGGGACGAGCGCCGAGGCCGGGACGACCTCCTCGAGGGCGGCGAGGCGCTCGCGGGCAGGGGCGGTGACGAGCGTCGTCCCGTCGCGGTGGAGGAGGTCGAAGAAGTAGACGGTGAGCGGCGTCGTGCCGCCGGCCGCCTCGTGGCTGCCCGTGCGGGAGGCGGTCTCCTGGAAGGGGCGCGGGCGGCCGTCGTCGGCGAGGGCGATGGCCTCGCCGTCGAGGATGAGGTCAGTGGCAGGCAGCGTCCGGACGACCTGGACGATCTCCGGCACGCGCTCGGTGATGTCGTCCAGGGAGCGGGTGAACACGGCGACCTCGTCGCCCGCCTTGTGGACCTGGACCCGGATCCCGTCGATCTTGCCGTCGGCGGCGACGACCTCGCCGTCGTCGTCGCGGAGCTTGGCGAGGGCCGCGGTCAGGTCCGGGGCGGGGGAGGCGAGCATCGGGCGGACCGGCTGGAGGACGGCGGGGCGGAAGTCCTCGAGCGCCGCGGCGCCGCCGGTGAGGGCCGCGCGGGCGACCGGGCCGGTGAGGGCGCTGAACATCGCCGCCCGGCGGACCGCGGTCACGGGCACGTCTGCGGCGTCGGCGACGGCCTCGATGAGGAGGGAGTCGAGCGCGCCCTGGCGGACCTCGCCGAGGACGAGCCCGCGCAGGTGCTGCTGCTCGTCGGCGGTGAGGGCGCCGAAGAGCTCGGCGACGGCGGCGGCCCGGCCTGCCTGGGAGCCGGCGCCGGACAGGGCGGCGATGTGTTCGAGCCGCTCGTCGACCTCGGTGGGGGTGAGGGTCGGGGCCGCCGCGGGGGCGGGCAGGTCGGCGAGGGTGCGCCACCCCAGGCCGGTGCGACGCTGGCGCACGCGCCCGGACAGGTAGGTCGCGACGACGTCGACCTCGGCGTCCTGCGCCTCGCGCAGGGTGGCGGCGAGCAGGGCCCGTTTCTCCAGCCGCGAGCGCGTCGCGGCGACGGCGGCGGACGTCTCGGCGAGGCGCGCGAAGAGCATGGTGCCGAGTCTGGCAGCGCCCCCCGACACCCGCCCGGCCGGGGCTCTTCGAACAGAACTCCGCTCTCGCGCGGAACTCTGCTGTCGCGCGCAACTCGGCTGTCGTGCGGAAGTCGGCTGTCGCGGGGAACTCGGCTGTCGCGGGGAACTCGGCTGTCGTGCGGAAGTCGGCTGTCGTGCGGAACTCGGCTGTCGTGCGGAAGTCGGCTCTCGCGCGGAACTCGGCTGTCGCGGGGGAGGGGGGTATGCGCGCGCAGGCGTTGGCGCCTCACCCCTGGCCTCTGCCCCCACCCCCTTGCGTCGAGAGCTGGATTCTGCGGGGCCGTCAGGTGGCGTCTGCGTAGGTGTCGACGAGGGAGACGTCGAGGGGGAAGTCGACCGGGAAGTCGCCGAACAGGAGGCGGCCGGCACCGGCGGCGGACTCGCGGACCGCCTCGGCGACCTCCTCGGCGAGGGCGGCCGGGGTGTGGACGATGACCTCGTCGTGGAGGAAGAAGACGAGGTGCGGGCTGCGGCCGGCCCCGCCGTCGCCGCCGAGCACCCGCAGCCGGGCGCGCAGGTCGGCGAGCCAGCACAGCGCCCACTCCGCCGCCGTGCCCTGGACGACGAAGTTGCGCGTGAAGCGTCCCCAGTCGCGGGCCAGGCGCCGGGCGCGACGGCGGTCCTCGTCGGTGGCGCCGCCCTCGTGCTGCCGGTCCTGGACCGCCTTCCACTCCGGCGGCGGGAGCGGTGAGGTGCGCCCGAGCCACGTGCGCACGGTGCCCCCGACCTCACCGCGCATCGCGGCGCCCTCGACCACCGCCGTCGCCCGGGGGAAGGCGCGCAGCAGCCGCGGCGCGAGCTCGCCCGCAGGACCGGTCGTCGCGCCGTAGAGCGCGCCGAGCATCGCGACCTTCGCCTGGGCACGGGTCTCGATGACACCCTGGTCCACGAGCCCCTGGTAGAGGTCACCGCCGCGGGCGGCGCGCGCCATCGCCTCGTCGCGGGCCATCGCGGCGAGCACGCGCGGCTCGAGCTGGGCGACGTCGGCGACGACGAGCCGCCACCCCGGGTCCGCGACGACGGCGCCGCGCACCTGCTTGGGCAGCTGCAGCGCCCCACCGCCGCGGGTGGCCCACCGGCCGGTGACGACGCCGCCGGGCACGTAGTCGGGGTGGAACCGCTCGCGTCCGGCGCCCGTCGGGCCCGGCCGCACCCACTCCTCGGCCCAGGCCCAGCCGTTCGCGCTGTGCAGCCGGGCGAGCCTCTTGTACTCGAGCAGCGGCGCGACGACGGGGTGGTCGACGTGCTCGAGCTCCCACTTGCGCGTGGTCTGCACCGCGATGCCGGCCCCGTGCAGGGCACGCAGCAGGGCGGGGCCGGAGTCGGGGTTGAGTGCGGGGGCGGCAAGGGTCGTCCGGACCTCCTCGGCCAGCGCCTCGAGAACCGGCGGGCGGGCGCCGGGCAGCGGGCGCGGGCCGAGCGCCTCGGTGAGCAGCCGGTCGTGCGCCGCGCGGCTCCAGGGCAGGCCGTCGTGGCGCATCTCGGCGGCGATCAGTGCCCCGGCGGACTCGGCGGCGAGCAGGGTGGCGAGCCGTCCGCGCTGGGCGCTCGCGGCCACCGCCTCCCGCTGGCGCAGCCGCTCGGCGAGCACCTCCTCGGCGGGCAGGGTGAACGTGGCGAAGAGCGTGGGCGGGGCGTCGGGCCGGTCCTCCGGCTCCTCGGCGCCGTCCCACAGGTCCGACGGCGGGGGAGCGTCCAGCGCGCGGCGCAGGATCGTGCGGCACAGCCGCAGGTCGAAGCAGCGCTCCACGCGCACACCGGCGCGCAGCAGCCGCGCGTACGTCGCGGCCGTGTCCGACCACACCCACCGAGGGTGGGAGGCGGCCTCGAGCTCGGCCACCCGGGCGGGCAGCTCCTCGGTGGGCACGAGCGAGGCGGCCGGGGCGACGCCGTCGGTGAGGACGGTCAGCCGGACGCCGTCGGACTCCTCGGCCACCACGATCTCCACCGCCCGAGCCTACGTCGGCACCTCCGACACCCCGGCGCACGGTGGCGCTCCGGGCCCCAGGCCGGAGCCCCGGTGCCCGGCCGGGCCGGGGCCGGCGCCCGGGGCTAGGGTGTGCGCCATGCTGCAGCGGCGGTTCCTCCAGGTGGACGTGTTCGGGGCGCGACCGTACGAGGGGAACCCGGTGGCGGTGGTCGTCGACGGCGAGGGCCTGTCCACCGAGCAGATGCAGCGCTTCGCCGCGTGGACGAACCTCTCCGAGACGACGTTCCTCCTCCCGCCGACCGACCCCGCCGCCGACTACCGGGTGCGCATCTTCACCCCGGGCAGCGAGCTCCCCTTCGCCGGGCACCCCACGCTCGGCTCGGCCCACGCGTGGCTCGCCTCCGGCGGGAACACCGCCGCGGACGTGCTCGTCCAGGAGTGCGGCATCGGGCTCGTCGAGCTGCGCCGCACCGGTGACCTGTGGGCCTTCGCCGCCCCCGACCTGCGCCGGTACGAGCGCCCCGACGACGCGACGCTCGCCCGCGCCACCGCCGCGCTCGGCCTCACCCCCGACGACGTCGTCGACGCCTCCTGGCTCGACAACGGCTCACCCTGGCTCGCGCTGCGGCTCGGCTCGGCGCAGGCCGTGCTCGACGTCCGTCCCGAGCACCTCGGCGACCTCCACCTCGGGGTCGTGGCCACGCCCGGCACCGACGGGGCCGACGTCGAGGTCCGCGCCTTCGCCGGTGACGTCATCGGCGAGGACCCGGTCACCGGCAGCCTCAACGCCGGGCTCGCCCGCTGGCTCACCGACACCGGTGTCCTCACCACCCCCTACGTCGCCGCGCAGGGCACCGCGCTGGGCCGGGCCGGGCGTGTCCACGTCACCGCCGCAGACGGCGCGCTGTGGGTCGGCGGCACGGCGACGACGGCGATCGCCGGGGCAGTCGCACTGTGAGGCCCTCGCCCGCCGCGCCGTCGGTCCCCGGACTAGCCTGAGGCAATGGTCAGCGACGGCGCGCGCTCCGGCCTCGTGCGGACCGCTCGCGACGCGGTCCTCGAGGGGACGTGCGTCTGGCTGATCGGGCTCCCCGGCGCAGGACGGTCCTACACGCTGGACCGGGTGGGGGACGCCCTGCGGTCGCGGGACTGGGACGTCGTCGTCCTGCGGGAGCACGGCCTTGCGGACGGCGCCCGCCCGCTCCAGAGCCTCGTGCTGTCGGGTCTCGCGCCCGGCGCGACCTCCCTCAACTCCGCGGTGGAGGCGCTCGAGCAGCGGTTCGCCGACGAACGCTCGGTGCTCCTCGTCGACGGCGCGCACGCGGTCGACGAGGTGTCCGCCGCGGTGATCGGTGCGGTGCTCGGCCGCCGTCAGGTGCCGATCGTCGCCGGCGCCCCGCCCCCGTGGCCCGACGCCGCCCGCTCCGAGGAGCTCCTCGACGGGCGGCAGGCGACGACGTTGTGGCTGCCGGCCCTGCCGTTCGAGGAGATCTACGAGCTGGCCCAGAGCCTCCTCAGGGGCGAGGTCGAGGCAGGGGTGGCCGGACGCGTCTACTCCCTGTCCGGCGGGATGCCCGGCTTCGCCCGCTCGATCGTCACCGAGGCGCGCCGGGCCGGGCACCTCGTGCTCGAGGGGGGCCGGTGGACCGCCCGCCGGGACCTGTGGACCCCCGCCCTCAAGACCAGCGTCGAGCGGCTCCTGCGCGACCTCGGGGACGAGGGCGTCGTCCCGCTGCGGGTCCTCGCCGCCCTCGGCCCCACCGACGTCGAGACCGCCCAGGAGGTCCTGTCCTGGGACACCCTCGTGCGGCTCGACGACCACGGCCTGCTGCGCTTCGTGGAGGAGGAGGGACGGACCGTCGTCGTCCTCTACCCGCCGCTGCTCGGTGAGCACCTGCGCCAGACCGGCCACGGTGCCCGCGGGATGCGCGCCGTCGAGATCGTCAGCGCGGCCCTCGGCCGGCCACCCGCCGAGGGGCAGCAGCCCACCACGCTCGCACCACCCCGGCGCTGGTCGAGCTCGCCGGAGTCCGCCTCGGTCCTCGGCCGCGTGCTGCGCGACCACGCGACGACACGGGTGCTCGCCTGCCGCGACGCCTGGGAGCGGACGCCGTCGGTGCGCGCGGTGGTGGACTACCTCGACGCGCTCGTCGTGCGCGGCGCGCCGCACGACCAGGTGGAGGCGGTACTCGCAGCGGCTCACTCCGAGACGCTCGTCAGCTCCTCGCCCTCCGCGGGCCTCCTCGTCGCGTGGGAGGCGACCTACCGCGCCTCCGCGGCGGGCGACCTCGAGGCCGCGCAGATCCTCCTGGCCTCCGCGCGCAGTGCCCGGCCGCAGGACGCCGAGCTCTTCGTCGCGGTGTCCGACCACATCCGACTCACCCTGGGCGGTCCTCCGCTCCCCGGTGGGGCCGTGCCCCTCGCGCCCGCTCCCGGCCTCGAGGAGGAGTCGATGGCCGCCTACGTCGGGGACGTCGCGCGGCTCGTCGCGGGGGAGCGGCTCCTCGCCGAAGGGCGAGCCGTCGAGGCCATGGACCTCATGGCCACGGTGCACGTCTCCTCTCCGGTCCCGGACTACGCCGCGCTCATGCCGCTCGCCACGCTCTGCGCGGGGCAGATCGACACGGCGACCAACAGCGCCCTGCGACTCCTCGAGGAGGCCCAGGGCGCACTCGACGAGCTCCGCATCGAGTTCTCCGGCTACGTCGCCGCGCTCGGCCTCTACCTCCAGGGCCGGCTGACCACCCTGCGCGACCACCTCTCGGCCGTCTTCGCGATCAACGCCGCGAGCCCGCTGCGTCCGCAGAGCCACGCCGGCCTGCTCACCGTCGGAGCCGTGCTCGCGCTCGCCGACGGGAACCTCCTGTCGGCCCGCTCGATGACCCGGCAGGCGCAAGCCACCGGGGTGCTCGCCGCCTACGCGCCCGCGTGCCGCCCGGCAGTGGCGGCGGCGGCCGTGGACGTCGCCGACGGCATGTCGGTGGACGAGCTCGCCTGGGCGTGGGACGGGATCGTCCGCCTCGCCGACGACGGGCACGTGCTCGCCGCGCTGTGCGACGGGGCGTGGCTGCTCGGCGACCACCCCGACCGGGACCGCGCCCGCGACCTGGCGGCGCGCATCCAGGGGGTGCAGGGCCCGCTGCTCCACGGCCTGCACGGCTACGTCTCGGCGCTGGGGGAGGGCTCGGTGGAGGAGCTGCTCGCCGCCGCGGACGAGCTGCTCGGCTGCCGGGCGGTGCTACCGGCGGCGCGATCGTGGCAGAGCGCGGTCCGGCTCCTGCTCGAGACCGGGCACTACCGGCAGGCGTCGGTGGAGCTCGCCCGCCTGCGCGAGGTCGTCCTGGCGGAGGGCGAGGAGCTCTCCCGCGCGCTCAGGAACCTCGAGCCGGGCGCCCAGCTGACCGAGCGCGAGCGCGAGGTCGCCCGGCTCGCCGCCGCGGGGGAGAGCAACAGGGAGATCGCACGACGGTTGTCGATCACCGAGCGCACCGTCGAGAACCACGTCTACCGGATCTTCCGGAAGCTGGCGATCGGCTCCCGGGAGGAGCTGCGAACGGCGCTCCAGCACGTCGGCTGAGTACCGGTACTCACGGCTCGGCCGGGCACCTACCAGTGCGCCGGCCTCCTCCACTCCATTCGGTGTCGCGTCCCGGCGTGCGTGACGGCGACTGGTGTCTGCTGGATCCGGGACGGCGATCGGGCCGCCCATCGGATCAAGGAGACACCGTGAGCACCATGGGGCAGAGGCACGCGAGGCCGCGGCATGCCCGCGCCGCCGGGAGGCGGCGCACCGCGCTCGTCGCCGTGACCACGCTCGTCAGCGTGTCGCTCGTCGCTGTCGCACCCGCACCGGAGCCCGCCGTCGCGGCCGGGGAGCCGGAGCAGGTGCCGGTCGCAGCCGTAGTGACGGGGACGGACGGGCAGGCCGACCCCGCGGCGGAGCAGCCGGCCGACGACGTCGCGCCGGCGCAGCCGACCGCACCCGCGCCGCAGCAGCCGGCGGAGGACCCCGCGCCGCAGCAGCCGGCGGAGGACCCCGCGCCGCAGCAGCCGGCCGAGCCGGCGGCCGCCGCCGGGCGGGCCGCCGCCACGCCGGCGCCCGACGCGGCAGCGCCCCTCGCCGTCCCCAGTCCCTCTGAGGAGTCGTCGGTCATCAACGTCAGGGTCGGCGGTGACAGGACGGGCGGCACGACGGTCGGCCCGCTCGCCGGCGTGACCCTGAACCTGTGGGACGGGAACTCCTTCACCGGCCCGACGACGCCGCGCACCGAGGACTGGGCGACGTGCACCTCCGACGCCCAGGGCGACTGCACCTTCGTCGTCCCCGACACGCAGTTCCGCGGAGCCAACTACGAACGCCACTTCTGGGTGGTTCAGGCGGGCGCGCCCGCGGGCTGGTACTCCAACCCGTCCCTGGTGACGGGCACCGCCGACGACCACGGCCCGACGCAGTACCGCTTCATGACCCCGGAGCTGCACGCCGGCGAGACCTACGTCTCGGGTAACCCGTACTTCATGGGCTCGGCGTGGTCCATCTTCGGGCACGCGGAGGACTCCGGCGGACTCTGGCAGAACTCGCGGGTCAACCCCGCACTGCCCCAGACCTGCAGCGCCGGCCTCGACGTCGCGCTCGTCCTCGACCTGTCGGGCTCCGTCGGGAACGCGGGCGCCCTGGACGACCTCAAGGCCTCGGCCATCGCCTTCGCCGAGTCCCTGGAGGGCACCGGGTCCCGGCTCGCGCTCTACACCTTCGCCACGCACGCCCCCAGGTCGGCCGACGCCACGGGGACGAACTACCCGCTCACCGACGTCGACCGCAACCTGCAGACCATCCGCTCGCGGATCAACGCCTACGAGGCCGGGGGCGGCACCAACTGGGACCGCGGCATCTACCAGGTCGCCACCAGCGCCGACACCTACGACGTCGCGATCGTCGTCACCGACGGCCTGTCGACCTTCTTCGGCCCCGATGCAGAGGGGTCCGGCAGCTCGACCCGGTTCGTCGAGACCGAGCAGGCGATCGCCTCCGCCAACGCGCTCAAGGCGAAGGGCACCCGGGTCCTGGCCGTCGGGGTCGGGGAAGGTGTGAGCGGGGAGTCCGACAACCTGCGGGCGATCTCCGGCCCGACGCCGCACACGACGTCGGCGAGGAACGCCGACTACTTCCAGACCGGGTGGCAGGAGCTCGCGGGCGTGCTCAGCTCGGTCGCCCGGGGCGCGACCTGCCGCGCCGAGATCACCGTCGACAAGATCGCCGAGCCCTACGCCGGCACCGCCGGACCGGGCGCGGGCTGGACCTTCGACGCCTCCACCCAGGGCGGAGCGGCCGTCGCGCCGGTGCGCGGTGAGGTCACCGGCACCGCGGGCACGGTGGAGTACATCGTGAGCTTCGACCGTCCCGACGCGGCCGCGAGCACCGTCCGGCTCGAGGAGCTCATCTCGCAGGACCAGCGGGCCGACGGGTGGAGCCTCACCGGACTCGCGTGTACCGCCAACGGCGTACCTCTGACGACGGTCCGCGTGGGGGACGGGACGAGCGTGCCGGCGGCGGTCGGCGACGACATCGCCTGCACCTTCACCAACAAGCAGCGGCTCGTCCCCGGCATCGAGATCGTCAAGCAGGCGTGGGACACCCCCGCCGCCGACGGACTCGACGGCGCCGAGGAGCTCCCGGCCGGGGCGACGGTGTCCGAGGGCACGCGTCTCACCTGGACCTACACGGTCCGCAACACCGGTCGGACGGCGCTGGAGGGCATCCGGGTGAGCGACGACCAGGGCGTCACCGTCACCTGCCCGCGCCAACGGCTCGGCGTCGGTGAGCACATGGTCTGCACGGGCTCGGGCCCGGTCTCGGCGAGGCCGTGACCCGGCAGCCGCGCGCGGTGCCGTGCGGACGACCACAACACAACGGGGGAACGAGAGGAAACAGGAGAGGACACTGATGAACAGCAGGACCACGACAGGACTCGTCGCGGGGGCGGCCGGAGCGGCACTGCTCGTGGGTGGAGGGACCTTCGCGCTGTGGAGCGACAGCGCCACCGTCGACGGCGGCACCATCACCTCCGGCACCCTCGACGTCGAGCTCGTCGGGACGCCGCAGTGGCAGGACGTCTCGGCGGACCGTGCCGACAGCCCCCACGCCATCGACATGGAGACCTTCCGGATCGTCCCGGGCGACACGATCGAGGGACGCTACGGCATCGACGCGGCCCTCGAGGGCGACAACATGGTCGCCGAGCTCGGGCTCGCCGTCGGTGAGGCGTCGGGCGAGCTCATCGCCGCCGAGAACGGGGTGAGCGTGACCTACTCCCTCGTCGACGCCGACGGCGCACCCGTCGGCAACGTCACGGACATCGCCGCGGGGCAGACGGTCGAGGTCCGCTTCGTCTCCGCCGACAACTCCGCCAAGGACCCCGCGCTGCCGGTCCTGCCGGCCGAGCTCACGGGTGAGGCGCAGTACACCGTCGTCGTCACCGCGACGTTCGACGAGGGCACCCCGGAGCAGGTCCGGACGAAGGCGGCGGCCGACCTCGCCGGCCTCGCCGTGTCGCTCGACCAGGTCCGCGACGCCGGCGTCGTCGACGCCTCCTGACCCGCCGGGTGGGGGCCGTCGGGCCCCCACCCACCGTCCCCCCGACCCAGGAAGGAGCAGCATGGAGACCACGGCCACCGTCGCCCGCCACGACCGGGCGGACGCCTCCGTCGGCCGGGCCGTCCTGCGGGGCGCCGGCGCGGTGCTCCTCCTCGGGCTGCTGGTCCTCGCCCTCGCGGTCGCCGTCGTTCCCCGTCTCCTCGGCGGGGCGGCGCTCACCGTCCTGTCCGGGTCGATGGAGCCGACGTACTCCCCGGGGGACGTCGTCGTCGCGGTCCCGCAGGACTCCTACGACGTCGGCGACGTCGTCACCTTCCAGCCCGTCTCCGGCGACCCGAGCCTCGTCACCCACCGCGTGGTCGGCGTGCGGCTCGGCAGCGAGACGCGCTACGTCACGCGGGGGGACGCCAACGGGGCGGACGACGCCCCGATCGTTGCCGACCAGGTCATGGGGCGCGTCGTCTACCACGTGCCCTACCTGGGGCACCTCGCCACCGCGGTCGGTCCCTACCGGGGCCTGATCGTCACCGGCACCGGGTGCCTGCTCATCGGCTACGGCGCCTACCGCGCCCTCTCCGCCCCTCCTGTCGACCGCCGCCGTGGCACGACACCGACCACCAAGGAAGAACCGTGAACCCCCCACCCACCATCCGGCGCACGGCGCTGCCGGTCGTGGCCGTCGCGCTCCTCGCGGGCGTGGCCGGAGCCGGCGGAACCGTCGCGCTCTGGTCCACCGACGAGGGCGCCTCGCCCGCCGAGCTCACCGCCGGTGACCTCGACATCGAGCTCCTCGGCACGGCCGAGTGGCTCGAGACCTCGGCGGACGTCGCCACCGCGCCGCGGCCGATCGACCCCACCGACTTCCTCGCCCGCCCGGGCGACTCGGTGACCCTGACCCAGGACTTCACCACCGAGCTCCAGGGTGACAACCTCACCGGCCTCCTCGGCGTCGACTGGGAGGACGCTCCCTCGCTTCCCGCCGGCGTCACCGCGACCTACGCGGTGCGCGACGCCGGGGGAGCCGCGCTCGCCACCGACGTCCCCGTCGGGACGCGAGCGGCGCTCGACCGGCTCGACGCCGACGACGACGGGCGCAGCGACACGTTCACCATCGAGGTGACCATCGAGCTGGCGCAGGAGATGGCCGACCGGGTGGGCGCGGACGCCGCGCCGCAGGTCGCCCGCCTCGGGGACATCGTCCTCACCCTCGACCAGACCCGTAGCGGGGAGGGGTTCACGTCATGAGCACGACACGTCGCCGAGTGACCGCCACGGTCGCTGCCGCCGGGCTCGTCGGAGCAGCCGTCGGGATCGGCGGGGCCTCCCTCGCCCTGTGGCGCGACAGCGTCGAGGTCGGCGGGGTGGTGAGCACCGGCTACCAGTCCTTCGCCGTCGGCAGCCCGGGTGCCACCGTGGCCGCGCCGTCGGGCACCGCCCGCTTCACCGTCGGCAGCGAGGCCGCCGCCGCGCTCGTGCGCGACGGTGAGGTCGCCGTCCCCGTCCAGGTCGACAGCGTGAGCCAGGGCAACAAGGGGCTGCACTACACCGTGACCCCGCCCGCGAGCTGGGGCGAGGGGGTGCTCGGGGCCTCGGAGGTCCACGTCTTCCGCGTCGACTCGGCCGCGGCCTGCACCACCGAGGCGCTGTCCCCGGACACCGTCCCGGCCCCAGGCCCGCTGTCCTCCACCCCGGTCCCCGCGACCTACACGACCGAGCTCGTGAGCGAGTTCTGGTGCGTCTACGCCTCGTACGACGGGCCGCCCGCCCTCGGGGAGTACGCGAACACCGCGACGGTCACCGCCGTGGCGCCGGGCTCCGAGCAGGTCAGTGACGAGGACGACTGGAACGCCGCCGTCGTCGCCGACCTCGACCCGGCCGACGAGCCCGACCACGTCCTCTCCTTCACCTCGACCACCTTCCGCCCAGGGCAGGAGCCATGAGCCACACACGAGCCGAGCGAGCGTGCCTCACGGGGGCACTGACCCTCCTCCTCGCCGCCACCACCACCGGGACGGCGCAGGCGGCCTACGACGACGTGATCCAGCTGTCGTGGGACGGGGAGACCTACGCGAGCGTGCTGAGCGAGAGCTTCCTCGGCGAGCCCGTCACGGTCCCCGGCGACAGCGCCTCGCGCACCGTCGTCGTGCGCAACGACGGCCCGACCGCGGGCGTGCTGCGGGCGAGCGTCGTCGACGTCGAGCTGCTCGACCCCGAGTCCTCGGACACCCACCACGCGACGGGGGAGGACCAGGGCAGCTTCTACGACGACCTCGTCCTCCACTGGCCGGACGGGGAGGCGACCTTCACCGAGCTCGCCGCCGCGGGCACGACCCCGGTCCTCGAGGTCGTCCTCGACCAGGGGGAGGAGGTGCCGCTCGCCCTGAGCTACGAGCTGCCGGTGGACGCGACCTCCGGCAACACGGCGAACGTCGCGCCCCGCGAGGCGAGCTTCGACGTGCTGTTGGAGATCGGCGGCACCCTGCCCGCCGTCATGGACGAGGAGCAGACGCCGCCGGCGAACTTGGACGGGACGGCCGTGCCGCCTGCCACCCGGCCCCCCGCACAGCTGGGCCAGACCGGCGTGGAGGTGGGCCTGCTCCTCGGCGGCGCCGCGCTCCTCGTCGGGATCGGTGCGGCGGCCCTGCGCCGGGCGCGCCGGTCCGGTCCGCAGACTCCCTGACGGCGCCGCCCCCACCGTCAGGGAACCGGGACGCGCACGCCCGTGGAGCAGGCCCGGTGCTTGTGGTCGGCACCGTGGAAGCCGAGGGCTGCAGCGTCCACGCGGGCGGGACCGTCAGGTCCCGCCCGCGACCCGGGGCGTCGTCACCGTCAGCGCAACGCCGCGAGGTGACGGCAGTGCCGGCTGGAGGGGCCGGCAGGCCGGCTGGAGGGGCCGGCCGCGTCAGGGGCCGCGTGAGGTCGTGCGGCCCCTGACGCGCACCTGCGTCAGCGGCGGCGCAGCGCCTTGTCGACCTCGACCACGGCGAGGACGGCGACCCCGACGGCCAGCGGGACGAGCCACCCGTCCAGCCCCACCGAGGTGGAGCCGAAGGCCGTGTTCATCGCGGGGGTGTAGACGAAGAGCAGCTGCAGGGCCAGCATGACGCCCACGCACACCCAGGAGACGGGGTTGGTGGTGAACAGCTCGCGGCGCAGGCTCGTCGTGCGGCTGAAGCGGCTGGCGAACAGGTAGAAGATCTGCCCGACGACGAGCGTGTTGACCGCGACGGTCCGCGACTCCGCCAGCCCGCTCCCGGAGTCCTCGCCGAGGAGGAAGACGGCGATCGTCCCCCCGCCGATGAGGAGGGAGATGTAGACGATCCGCACGAGCCCTGAGCGGGGGAGGATCGAGCCGCCCGGCGCGCGCGGCGGGCGGTGCATGATGTCGGACTCCGAGGGCTCGAAGGCGAGCGCGAGCGCGAGGGTGACCGCGGTGATCGTGTTGACCCACAGCACCTGGACCGGGGTGAGGGGCAGCGTGAGCCCGAGGACGACGGCGGCGAGGATGACCAGGCCCTGGGCGCCGTTGGTCGGCAGGATGAACACGATCGCCTTGCGGAGGTTGTCGTAGATCGTGCGGCCCATCTCCACGGCCGCCTCGATCGAGGCGAAGTTGTCGTCGGCGAGGACGACGTCGGCCGCCTCCTTCGTCGCCTCGGTGCCCTTGATCCCCATGGCGACCCCGACGTCGGCCCGCTTGAGCGACGGCGCGTCGTTGACGCCGTCGCCGGT
This sequence comes from Georgenia wutianyii, assembly GCF_006349365.1. Taxonomy (NCBI): domain Bacteria; kingdom Bacillati; phylum Actinomycetota; class Actinomycetes; order Allobogoriellales; family Allobogoriellaceae; genus Georgenia; species Georgenia wutianyii. The sequence continues at coordinate 2,667,602 of NZ_CP040899.1, read as the reverse complement.
CATCGACACGACCTCGCCGTCGGCCTGGAGCGCGCGCACGAGCCGGAGCTTGTGCTCGGGGCTGGTGCGGGCGAAGACGTCGTGCTCCGCGGCGATCGTGCGCAGCTCCTCGTCCGAGGCGCTCTCCAGCCGCGCGCCGGTGACGGCGGGGGCGCCGTCGCCGATGCCCATCTCGCGCGCGATGGCGCTCGCGGTGCCCGCGTGGTCCCCCGTGATCATCTTGACCCGGATCCCCGCCTGGCGGCAGGCGCGGATGGCCTCGACGGCCTCCTCGCGGGGTGGGTCGATGATGCCGTAGAGGCCGAGGAAGACGAGGCCGCCGGCGTCGACGTCCTGCGTGGTCACAGCGGTGGCGCCGGGCTCGGCCCGACGGGCGGCGGCGGCGAGGACCCGCAGTCCCTGGGCGCTGAGCTCGTCGACCTGCCGGTCCCACCAGGCGCGGTCGAGCGGCGCGGTGCCCTCGCCGGCCGACTGGCTGTCGCTGCGGTCCAGCAGCCGGTCCGGCGCGCCCTTGACGTGGACGACGAGACCGTCGGGCGTGTGGTCGAGGGTGGCCATGTACTTGTAGGCGGAGTCGAAGGGCACGGCGGCGACGCGCTCGTCCTCGTCCCCGCGGACACCCGCCTTGAGCGCGAAGGTCCGCACGCCGCCGTCGGTCGGCTCGCCCGAGAGCTGCCACCGCCCGTCCTGGCGCGCGACCGTCGAGTCGTTGGCGCGGGCCGCGACGACGGCGAGGGCGCGCAGGTCGGCGTGCTCGACGGCGCTCACCGGCCGGCCGGCGTGCAGGATGTCGCCCTCGGGCGCGTACCCCGTCCCGGTGACCTCGTAGTGCCCAGCGGGGGTGACGACGGTGCGCACGGTCATCTCGTTGCGGGTGAGGGTGCCGGTCTTGTCGGTGCAGATGACGGTGACCGAGCCGAGCGTCTCCACCGAGGCCATCCGCCGGACGATCGCGTTGCGGCGCGCCATCTGCTGCACGCCCAGGGCCAGGGTGATGGTGAGGACCGCGGGCAGGCCCTCGGGGATGGCGGCGACGGCGAACCCGATCGCCGAGAGGGTGAGCTCCCCGAGCGTGTAGTCGTACAGGAGGGCGCCGAGGCCGAACATGACGAGCGCGAGGACGACGACGGCGAGGGAGAGCTTCTTGCCGAAGGACGTCATCTGGCGGGTGAGCGGAGTCTCGAGGGACTCGACGTCCTCGAGCATCGTCGTGATGTGCCCGATCTCGGTGTCCTCACCGGTGGCCGTGACGACCCCGGTGCCCGAGCCCGCCGCGACGACCGTGCCCGAGAAGGCCATCGACGTGCGGTCGCCGATGCCGGAGTCCGCCGCGACCGGGTCGGGGTCCTTGTCCACCGGTACCGACTCCCCGGTGAGCGCGGACTCCTCGACGCGGAGGTTCGCGGTGGCGGTGAGACGGACGTCGGCCGGCACCTTGTCGCCCGAGGACAGGCGCACGACGTCGCCGGGGACGAGGTCCTCGGCCGGTGCGGTCTGCCACGTGCCGTCGCGCCGCACCTGCGCGTCGAGGGAGAGCATCTCGCGGATGCCCTCGAGCGCGTCCTCGGCCTTGCCCTCCTGGACGAACCCGATGACGGCGTTGATGACGACGACGGAGAGGATGACGATCGTGTCGACGACCTCGCCGAGGACGGTGGTGAGGACCGCCGCCGCGAGCAGCACGTAGATCATCGGGTCCTTGAACTGGCGCAGCAGCCGGCTGAGCGCGGACTCGCGCACGCCCTCGGGCAGGGAGTTCGGGCCGTGCTCCTCGAGCCGGGCCAATGCCTCCTGCCGGGTGAGCCCGGTGCGCAGGTCGGTGCCGAGGGCCGCGACGACGTCCTCGGCGGGGCGGGCGTGGGCGGGCGGGGCCGTCGCGCCGGAGGATTCGGGCTGCTCGGCGGTCGGCGTCATGGTGCCCTCGGTCCGGTCGGGCGGGGGCGGCGCGCTCCCGCTGCACCCATCGTCCCAGCGGGAGGACGAGCGAGCAGCCCGGGGCGGCCCGGGGAAGCGTGAGCGGTGTGTGCCGCGCCACCTGGCTAAAAGTTGCACACGGTGCAGAAGCCAACGGAGACTGACGGCTATGTCCGAACCCGCGGGTCGCCGCGAGCTCAACAAGGCGCGCACCCGCCAGGCCCTCGTCGAGGCCGCCCGCGAGCTCGCGCGCGAGCATGGCCTGGAGGACCTGACCGCGGAGGAGATCGCCGCCCGCGCCGGGGTCTCGCGCCGGACGTTCTTCAACTACTTCCCCGGGATCGAGGGCGTCGTCGCCGCCGGGCTCGCCGAGCCGCTCCAGCGCATCGCCGCCGAGCTCCTCGCCCGCCCGGGGGAGGAGGAGCCACTCACCGCCATCGCCGCCGCGCTGCGCGAGCAGCCCGTGCCCGCCGAGATCCTCCTCGACTGGGCCCCACCCGGACCGGTCCCCGCCGCCCGCGGCCGCGAGCTGCACCTGCGTGTGTGGCGGCATCACGAGGAGTGGCTCGTCGGCGTCCTGCGCGAGCGGCTCGGCGACGACGACGAGCTGCGCGTGCGCACCCTCGCCGCCGCGGTCATGGCGCTCTTCGAGGTGGTCCAGCGGTCCTGGCTGCCCACCGCCGCCGACCTCGCCCCGGACGAGGCCGTCGCCTCCTTCAACGAGGCGCTCCTACGGGCCCTCGCCCACGCCGACGCCGGCTGGCGTCGGCCCACGACCTGACCTCCTACCCCGCAACCCCGGAAGGAACCCCCGTGGCCTCATTCCTCTACCGCGTCGGCCGATGGGCCGCCGAGCACCGGTGGGCGACGATCGTGTCCTGGATCGTCCTCATCGCGCTCGTCGCCACCGGCGCGGCGACGCTCAGCCGCCCGCTGAGCGACGAGTTCACCATCGAGGGCAGCCGCTTCCAGCAGGTCCTGGACCAGCTGCGGGAGGAGATCCCGGAGTCCGCCGGCGGCATCGGCACCGTGACCTTCACCGCGGAGGACGGCTTCACCGACGAGCAGCGCGCGGAGATCGCCGCGCTCGTCGAGGAGTGGACCGCCAGCGACGGCGTCATCGAGGCCACCGACCCGTTCGTCACCCAGGAGCAGCTCGACACCGCGCCCGAGCAGATCGCCCAGGGCCGCGCCGAGCTGGAGACCGGCCGCGCGGGGCTCGAGGCCGGCCGCGCCGAGCTCGACGCCGCCGAGGAGCAGCTGGCCGCCGGCCGCGCCCAGCTCGAGGCAGGTCGCGCCGAGCTCGAGGCGCAGCGCGAGCAGCTCGAGGCCACCGCGGCCCAGCTGCCGCCCGCCGCGCTCGCCCAGGCCGAGCAGCAGCTCGCTGCGGGGGAGCAGCAGCTCACCGCCTCGCAGGCCGAGCTCGACGCCGCCGAGGAGCAGCTGGCCGCCGGCCGCGCCGAGCTCGAGGCCGGGGAGGAGGAGCTCGCCGGCGCCCAGACCCAGCTCGACCAGGCCGAGCGCCTCTCCGAGCTCACCGACGGCGTGCGCCAGGTGTCGGAGGACGGCACCGTCGCCATGGCCCAGATCCGCTTCGACTCCACCGGCGGCTCCCTGGACCCCGAGGTCACCGAGGAGGTCCAGCGCCTCGGGGACGAGCTCACCCCCGCGGGCGTCCAGATCGACTACAGCGCCGAGATCACCACCGACCTCGCCAGCCTCGTCGGCCCCGCCGAGGCGATCGGCGTCGTCGTCGCGGCCGTCGTCCTGCTCGTCCTGCTCGGCTCCCTCGTCGCCGCCGGGCTGCCGCTGATCAACGCCGTCGCGGGCATCGCCGTCGGCCTCGGTGCCGCGCTCACGCTCAGCGCCGTCGTCGAGATGACCAGCGTCTCCCCGGTGCTCGCACTCATGCTCGGGCTCGCCGTCGGCATCGACTACGCGCTGTTCATCATCAACCGCCACCGCGTCCAGCTCGCCCAGGGCATGGCGCTGCGCGACTCCATCGCCCTCGCCACCGGCACCGCAGGCAACGCGGTGACCTTCGCCGGCGGCACCGTCATCATCGCCCTCGCGGCGCTGTCGGTCACCGGCATCGAGTTCCTCGGCGTCATGGGCGTCGTCGCGGCCGGGACGGTCGCCGTCGCCGTGCTCGCCTCGGTCACCCTCACCCCTGCGCTGCTCTCGGTGCTCGGCGACCGGGTGCTGCCCGCCCGCCAGCGCCGCGGGCTCGAGCGCAAGGCCGACAACGACGCGACCCACGGCTGGGCCGCCCGGGTCCAGCGCCGGCCGTGGCTGGCGATCCTCGGCGTCGTGCTCGTCGCCGGCGCGCTGGCGATCCCGGCGCCGCAGCTGCGCCTGGGCCTGCCCGACGGCAGCCAGGAGCCGCCGGAGTCCACCGCCTACCGCACCTTCGACACCATCCGCGACAACTTCGGCGCCGGCGCCAGCGGCCCCGTCATCGCCGTCGCCACCCTCGACGAGCCCGCCGCGGACGACGCGACGGTCACCGAGCTGCAGCTCGACATCGCCGAGGACCTCAAGGCCGTCGAGAACGTCGACTACGTCGTGCCGTTCGGCGTGAGCGAGGACCGCGACACCCTCGCGTTCCAGATCGCGCCCGTCGACGGGCCGTCCGAGGAGTCGACCGTCGAGCTGGTCCACGACCTCATCGACGGCGCCGACGCGCTCGGGGCCGAGCACGGGGTCCAGGTGGGGTACACCGGAGCGACCGTGGCGAACATCGACATCTCCGACCAGCTCGCCGACGCCCTGCCGATCTACCTGCTCATCGTCGTCGGGCTGTCCCTCGTCCTGCTGCTCCTCGTCTTCCGCTCGGTCTGGGTGCCGCTGGTCGCCTCGGTCGGCTTCCTCATCTCCGTGGCGGCCGCCTTCGGCGGGGTCGTGGCGGTCTACCAGCTCGGGTACCTCGCCGGGGTGTTCGACGTCCACGAGGCGGGGCCGATCCTCAGCTTCCTGCCGATCGCCCTCATCGGCGTGCTGTTCGGCCTGGCGATGGACTACCAGGTGTTCCTCGGCTCGGGCATGCGCGAGGCGTTCGTCCACGGCACCCCGGCCCGCCAGGCCGTCGTCGTCGGGTTCAACCACAGCGCCCGCGTCGTCACCGCCGCCGCGATCATCATGGTCTCGGTGTTCTCCGGGTTCGTCTTCGCCGAGCTCACCATGGTCCGCCCGATCGGCTTCGGCCTGGCGCTCGGCATCCTCGTCGACGCCTTCCTCGTGCGCATGACGTTCATCCCGGCCGTGCTCAGCCTCCTCGGCGAGAAGGCCTGGTGGCTGCCGCGGTGGCTCGACAAGATCCTGCCGAACGTCGACGTCGAGGGCGCCAAGCTCGAGCGGCAGCTCGGCACCGGCGTCGCCCCCCAGCAGCACTGACCCGGCCACCGGTCCCCGGCACGCGCCGGGGACTGGTGGACCAGGGGGCGGCGCGGGAGAATCGGCCCGCGAGCCCGGCGCGGGCCGCAGGACGGCAGCGGAAAGGCTTGTTATGGCCGACAGCGCCTGCTACGTCGACGGCGTCCGTACCGACGGCCCCACCGACGCCCCGGGCGAGCGCGGCGCGACGGTCTGGGCGGCGCTGCGCTCACCCACCCCGGTGGAGATCCGCCGGGTGGCCCGCCAGTTCGGCCTCCACGCCCTCACCGAGGAGGACGTCAACGAGGCGCACCAGCGCGCCAAGCTCGAGGTCTACGGCGCGACCCTCGCCGTCGTCCTGCGCACCGCCCGGTACGTCGAGGAGCCGGAGAAGGTCGAGTTCGGTGAGCTCCACGTCGTCACCGGGCCCGGCTTCGTCGTCACCGTCGAGCACGCCGGCACGCCCACCCTCGACGACGTGCGCCGGCGGCTGGAGGCGGACCCGCAGTCCCTGCGCCTCGGCCCGGGCGCCGTCCTCCACGCGGTGCTGGACGACGTCGTCGACCGGTACGGGCCCGTCGTCGCCGGGCTCGAGAACGACATCGACGAGATCGAGGACGAGCTGTTCGACAGCTCACCGACCGTCTCCCGGCGCATCTACGAGCTCTCCCGCGAGGTCATGGCCTTCCAGCGGGCGACCCACCCGCTCGCGGGCGTGCTCGAGCAGCTCGGGGACCACCTCGGGCAGGACGGGGACGTCGAGCTGCGGCACCGGCTGCGCGACGTGCACGACCATGTGCTGCGCGTCGACAGCAGGGTCGAGGCGTTCCGCGTGCTCCTGCAGAACGCGCTCGCCGTCCACGCCACCCTCGTCGCGCAGCAGCAGAACGACGAGATGCGGCGTCTCACCGAGGCGGGGTACCAGCAGAACGAGCAGGTCAAGCGCATCTCGGCGTGGGCCGCCGTCCTCTTCGTCCCCACCCTCGTGGCGACGATCTACGGCATGAACTTCCGGCACATCCCCGAGCTCCGCTGGACCTTCGGCTACCCCCTCGCGCTGCTCGCCATGGTCGTCATCGCGCTCGTGGTCTACCGGATGTTCCGGCGTCGCCACTGGCTGTGACCCCGCGCGACCTGTCGCCGGGAGAAGGGCGCGGGGGCATACTCGCCGCATGACGGCCCCACCGGCGGTGGTCTGGGGACGACGGGTGTGGCTGACGATCGGGGTCGTCATCCTGCTCGTCGCGGCCTGCTACGCCGCCGGCCAGGTGAGCCTCGTCGTCGTCCCGGTCGCCCTCGCCCTGTTCCCCGCGGCGCTGCTCGCCCCGCTCACGGCGCGGCTGCGCGCCACCCGGCTGCCCGACTCCGCCGTCGCCCTCCTGATCCTCCTCCTGCTCCTCGTCGTCCTCGGCGGGGCGGGGGTCTTCATCGGCCGGGCGCTCGCCGAGCAGGCACCGCAGATCGCCGACCACGTGAGCCGCGGGCTGTCGCGGATCGAGGACCGGGTCGACGTCGCCGGGCTGCCCGGCGGGGCGGGCGGCATCGAGGACCTCGCGCGCAAGGCCGGCTCCGCCGTGGCCGGCGGCGGGCTCCTCTCCCGCGGTCTCGGCGCTGCCGAGGAGGCCGGCGCCGTCGCCGCCGGCGCCCTGATCCTCCTCGTCGTGCTCTTCTTCTACGTCAAGGACGGCCGCCGGCTGTGGGTCGCGGTCCTCGACCTCGTCCCCGCCCGCCACCAGGCCCGCGTCGACCAGCTCGGCGCCCAGTCCTTCGCGACCATCGGCTTCTACCTCCGCGGACGGCTCCTCGTCGCCGCGATCGACGCGGTGACCATCGGCGTCGGGCTGTGGATCCTGCAGGTGCCGCTCGCCCTGCCGCTGAGCATGCTCGTCCTGCTCGGCGCCCTCCTGCCGTTCCTCGGCGCGCTGCTCGCGGGCAGCGTCGCGGCCGTCGTCGCTCTCGCCGACCGGGGGTTCGCGGTCGCGATCGCCGTGGTCGTCCTCGTCGTCCTCGTCCAGGAGGTCGAGGCGCACATCCTCACCCCCGTGATCCAGGGACGCGTCGTCTCCCTCCACCCCCTCCTCGTCCTCCTGTCCGTCACCGCCGGCACGGTGCTCCTGGGCATCCTCGGGGCGTTCCTCGCGGTGCCCGTCGCGGCCGTCCTCGCGCGGCTGGTCGACAACCTGCGGGGGCGCCCCGCGCCCACGCGCCGCAGCAGGCGACGGCGGGGGCCACCCGCCGCGGCCACCGGGCCGGCCGAGGCGAGGTCGGGCGGCTGAGGTCGACCATCAGCCGAAATGCTGATGGCGAGGCGCGGCCGCGTCCCTACGCTGGGCCTGACGCCAGCGCCAGAGGAGACCTCGTGCACGAGCCCGACCCCACGCCGACGCCCGACCGCCCGCCCCGCCACCGCGTGGCCCCCGGAGCGCGCACGTACTGGCTGCTGTCGCGCGTCATCGTCCTCCTCCTCGTCCTGGCCGCGACGCTCGTGCCCGCCGCGCTGTGGGAGCCGGGCAGGCCCTGGCTCCTCGGCGGGGCAGCGACGGCGACCGTCCTCCTCCTGCCCGGCGTCCTCCTCGCCCCGTGGCTGCGGTACCGCACCCACCGGTGGGAGGCCACCGGCACCGCCGTCTACTCCCGCACCGGCTGGCTCGGGCGACAGTGGCGCATCGCCCCGCTGTCGCGCGTGCAGACCGTCGAGGCCAGACGCAACCTCCTGCACCGCCTGCTCGGGCTCGCCGCGGTGTCGGTGACGACCGGCTCGGCCCAGGGAGCCGTCGAGATCCAGGGCCTGGAGGCGGCGGCCGCCGAGGACCTCGTCGGACGGCTCACCGACGCCGTCGCGCGCACCCGCGGGGACGCCACGTGAGCGGCGCCGTCGCCGAGGGCGTGGCCGAGTCCGACGACGACCCGGCCGTGCCCTGGCAGCGGCTGGACCCGAGGATCGTGCCCGCCGCGCTCCTGCGCATGCTCGTGCGGCTCGTCCCGGCGGCCACCGGGTGGTGGTTCTTCAACACCGACAACGACCTCGCCCGCTACACGGTCGTCGCCCTGGCCGTCCTCGCCGTCCTCAACCCGCTCAACCAGGCCCTCAACTACCTCAAGGTCCGCTACCGGATCGTCGGGGAGGAGCTCCAGCACACGACCGGGCTCCTCGTGCGCCGCACCAACCGGGTCGCGCTGCACCGCATCCGTACCGTCGACATCACCGCCCCGCTGAGCAACCGCCTCCTCGGCCTGGCCACCCTGCGCGTGGGCACCGGCGGAAACTCCTTCACGATGGAGGGCACCGTCTCCCTCGACGGGCTCCCACGCGCGACCGCGCTCGCGCTGCGCGCCGAGCTGCTGCGCCGGGCGGAGGGGGACGTCGCCTCGGCCGTGGACCCGCGCCTGGCCGGCGTCGCCGGTGAGGAGGTGCAGACGCTGCGCCGGCGCTGGGTCGTCTACCAGATGTTCGGCCTGTGGCTCGTCGCAGGCCCGCTGTCGGTCATCGGCACGATCTACGGCTTCGTCTCCCTGCTGGGCCGCGAGGCGTGGGTCGGGGAGCGGGTCACCACCCTCGCCGAGGGGATGCCGTGGGGTGCGTGGGCGGCGACGTCGCTCGTGCTCCTCGTCCTCATGGGGATCGGCGCCGGCGCCGTCACCTTCGCCGAGGGGTGGTGGGGCTACCGGCTCGTGCGTGAGCCGGGCGGGCGCTTCCTCGCCACCCGTGGGCTGCTCACCACCCGCTCCTTCACCGCCGACCAGGAGCGGCTGCGCGGCGTCAGCGTGTCCCGCCCGCTCCTCACCCGGCTGCTCGGCGGTGCCCGGCTCGCCCCGGTCATGACCGGCGTCAGTCTCCAGCAGATGATGTCCGAGAGCTCGGTCATGCTGCCCGCCACCACCCGCGACGTCGCCGTCCGGCTGGCCAACGTCCTCCTCGGCACCACCGTGCTGGACGCGGACGTACGCCCGGCCGGCGGTCCGCTGCTCGCCCACCCGCCGGTCGCGCGCCGCCGGGCCGTCGTGCGGTACCTGCTCGCCACGGCCGTGCTCGCCGCGGTGCTCGGCGCGGGCGCCGCGTGGGGCTGGTGGAGCGCGTGGCTGCTCGCCGTGCCGGTGGCCCTCGTGCCGGTGTGCGTCGTCGCGGGACGCGCGTACTACCGCGCGCTGGGGCACCGGCTCGACGGCGACTACCTCTACCTGCAGCGCGGTGTCTTCAGCAGGCGCACCGACGTCATCCAGGTGCGCGGCATCAACGGCGCGCGCGTGAGCCAGTCACCCGTCCAGCGGCTGCTCGGGCTGGCCTCCCTCACCGTGACGACGGCCGCGGGGGAGCAGGGGTACGTCGGGGTGGACCTCGCGCTGCGCGACGCCGCGGTTCTGGCTGCGACGGTGACGGGGGAGCGGGTCGTCGCCTGACGGACGCGCGCGGCGTCGCGGCATGGTCAGATGGCCGCCGCCACCTCCCCGACGAGCCGACGCGCGCCGTCCGGGGTGCCGTCGCCACCGCCCCGTGCCGCCTCCGCCAGGGCCGCCACCTGCGCCGCGGCCCGGTCCGCCCCCGCGATGAGCGGTGAGGGGACCCCCGGCGTCGCGCCGATGGCCGAGCCCGGCTGGACATCGCCCGCGGGGATGCCGATGACGACGACGCGCGGGTCGGGCCGGCCCGCGGCGTCGAGCAGGTGGAAGTCCTCGGCACTGACATCGAGGCTGCGGGTCCTCACCGGCGTGCCGTCCGGTCCGGTGGGCGCGTGCAGGCGTGCCCGGCCGGAGTCGAGCAGCGAGCGCAGCAGCGGGTCGTCGGTGACGTCCACGTGCCCCTTGGACATCCGGGTCTCGACGAGCGCGCGCACCCGGTGCTCCCGGCCCACCACCTGGGAGCGGGCGACGAACCGCCCGCCCTCGACCGTGACGGCCAGCCCCTCGCCGAGCAGCGCGACGACGCCGGCCCGCACGAGCGCGAGCAGCTGCGCCGTGCGCTCCGGGGGCGGGCCGGAGGCCAGGGCGAGACCGAGCGCGTCGAACCAGCCGTGCACGTCCGCCGCGACCGACGCGGGGTGGATGGCCCCGGCGCGCACGAGCCGGGCGACCTGGCCGCGCAGCGCGCCCATCGCCCGGTTGACCGCCGCGCGCGGGCTGGTGAGCGGGCGGGTGATCGACTCCTGCTCCGCGGCGACCCAGCGCTCGGTCCATGCCTGCCACTGCTCGGGCGAGGGCAGCCGGACGTCGGGGCGGTCGAGGCGGCCGACCCGGAGCCGCCGGGCCGGGTCGGTGACGACGTCACGCACGAGATCGTCGAGGTCCGCGACGTCGGTGGCCGCGACGCGGGCGAGCAGGTCCGCCGGGAGCTCGCCGTCGTCGTCGGTGAGGGAGGGGACGGCCGCGGGGTGGTGGCGCACGAGCGTGGTGAGGTGCGCGAGGACGAGCTCGCGGGCGAGCTGGGGCCACACGTCGCGGGCGAAGTCCTGGCCGGGAACGGTCGCGGCGGCGGCGAACCACTCCGGCGTCGCGAGGCGTGGGACGTACCGCGGCGGGAAGCCGCCGTACCAGGACTTCGAGCGGTAGGGCAGGCCGCGGCGCGAGCCGACGAGCAGCCGCGGCTCGCGACCGGAGGGCAGGTAGGTGAGGTCGAGGGGGGAGCTGCCGGCGACGAACCGCCCGCCCCGGCCGGCGGTGAGGAGCGCGACGACGTCGAAGAAGTTCGCGCCGAGCCCGGCGACGACGACGTCCTCACCGCCCGGCACGGAGTCCCAGTCCCGCTCGGCGGGCATGCCCGGCTCGACGTAGACGAGCCCGTGGCGGGCCGCCGCAGCGACGCGTCCCTCGGTCTGCGGGGACCGGCGCGCCTGGACCATCCCCTGCGCCAGCACGACCGCCGCCGCCCGGAACCGCCGCCCGTCCGCCAGCCGCACCACCCGCCCCAGGTCCCCCTCCCGCGACAGCGGAGTTTCGCGCGAGAGCCGAGTTTCGCTCGACAGTCGACTTTCGCTCGAGAGTCGAGTTGTGTGCGCGCCGATCGCGCCGTCATCGTCCACCCGCCCCGTCGCCGTCTCGATCTCGACGACCGTGCCGCGGACCGCGATGAGCTCCACCCCGCCACGGGCGAGCACGGCCTCGAGCTGCTCGCGGAAGTACACGCCCTGGAGCCGGCGGGTGGGGTAGGACCACGGCTGCACCGCGGCCGCCTCCTCGGCGACCCAGCCGGGCCGTGGACCCGCGCTCCATCCGGCGGACGGTGGCGCTGTCGTCCGCGGCACGCCGGCGACGACGTCGTTCGCCCACCGCACGAGGTCCGGGCCCGGCGTCACCGGCCCGGACATCGGGGTGGAGTCGTCCGGGTAGATGGTCGTGTGGGCGCTGTAGGTGTTGTTGAGCAGGTGGGCGCTCTGGTCGGTCCGCCAGGTGGCCCCCGCCCCGACCTCCTGCCGGTCGACGACGACGACGCGTAGCGGCCGGTCTGCCGACCGGCGGGCCGTGAGCCGCTCGACGAGGGAGACAGCGCGCGGCCCGGCACCGACGACGACGACGTCGACGTCGGTCACGTCCCGGTCGTCGACGCCGGGTGCCGAGGCATGCGGAACTCCGCTGTCGCGCGCAAGTCGGCTGTCGCGCGGAAGTCGGCTGTCGTGCGGAAGTCGGCTGTCGCGGGGGAGGGGGGCGGCGGCGGGGGGCGGGGTCATGCGAGGGGTCCGAGGACGGGGCGGACCTGGGTCTGGCCGGCGTCGTGGAGCACCTCGACGGGCAGGCCGTAGACGCGGCCGAGCAGCTCGGCGTCGTACGCCTCGGTCGCCGGCCCGTCGGCCACGAGACGCCCGCCGCTGAGCAGCACCACCTGCTGGCAGAACGTCGCCGCGTGGTTGAGGTCGTGGATCGCGATGAGCGCGGCCACCCCCTCCTCCCGGGCCACCTGCCGCACGATCTGCAGCGTCTCCACCTGGTAGCGCAGGTCGAGGGCGGAGGTCGGCTCGTCGAGCAGCAGCACCCGGGGCTCCTGGGCCAGCGCCCTGGCGATGAGGACGCGCTGGGCCTGCCCGCCGGACAGGTCCGACAGCCGCCGCTCGGCCAGCTCGGTGAGCCCGAGCCGCGCGACGGCACTCTCGACCACGGCGAGGTCGCGCGCCGCCGGGCGCATCCCCATGTGCGGGGTGCGCCCGAGCGTCACGGCCTCGCGCACCGTGAGCTCGAAGGGCACCTCGCTCGACTGCGGGACGTACGCGACGACCTTCGCCCGCTCGCGCGGCCGCATCCGCAGCAGGTCGGTGTGGCCGAGGCGCACCGACCCGTGCCGGGTGCGCAGCACGCCCGCGAGGATCTTCGTCAGCGTCGACTTCCCCGAGCCGTTCGGCCCGAGCAGCGCGCACACGGTCCCCGGCGCGACGTCGAGGTCGATCCCGCGCAGCACCTGGTGGCGCCCGTAGGCGAACTCGACGTCGCGGATGCGCAGGCCCGCGGGAGGTGCGGGGACGGCGCCGTCGGCCGTCGTCGTCCGGTCGTGGACAGCGGTCACTTCGCGGCCCTCCTCGTCATGATGAGGTAGATGAACACGGGGGCGCCGAGCATCGCGACGACGATCCCGACGGGGACCACCGACGGCGCGACGACGGTGCGGCCGATGGTGTCGGCGGCGACGAGCAGCACCCCGCCCGACAGCGCCGAGAGCGGCAGCAGGTACTGGTGGTCGGCGCCGATGACGAGCCGGGCGATGTGCGGACCGACGAGCCCGACGAAGCCGATGACCCCGCACAGCGAGACCGCCACCGACGCGAGCAGCACCGACACGAGGATGAGCCCCACCCGCACGACGGTGACGTTGACGCCGAGGGAACGAGCGGCGTCGTCGCCGGCGAAGGCGATGGCGTTCATGTCCTTCGCGAACCACAGCAGCAGCGGCAGGAGCACGACGACGACGGCGCCCATGATCCGCACCTCGTTCCACGTCGCGTCGTTGACCGAGCCGAGCGTCCAGCGCACGATCGCCTGCAGCGTGTTCTCGTTCGCGATGTACTGCAGGCCCGCGGTGAGCGCCTCGAAGAGCTGGGTGACGGCGATCCCGAGGAGCAGGAGCGTCGCGACCGCCATCTTGCGCGCCGAGGCGAGGCCCAGGACGAGCATCGTCACGAGCCCCGCCGCGACGAGCGCGGAGAGGATGACGACCGGGTTGGACGAGGCGACCCCGCCCCCGCCGAGGAGGATCGCGAGCGAGGCGCCGAACGCCGCCGCCGGGGAGACCCCGAGGGTGAACGGGCTGACCAGCGGGTTGCGCAGGAGCCCCTGCATGACGGCGCCGGCGACCGACAGGCCCGCGCCGGCGGCGAGGGCGAGCAGCGCCCGCGGCAGCCGCAGGTCGGCGACGATCCCGTAGGCGCGGACGAACTCGGGCTCGATCGTGCCGCCGACGACGCGCAACCACAGCACGCGCAGCGCGTCGCCGACGCCGACGCCGCTCGTGCCGACCACCGTCGACCCGGCGACGACGGCGACCGTGAGCACGACCGAGACGGCGAGCACGAGCAGCCGGTGGTTGCCCAGCGCCCGGCGCAGCCCGCGGACGGGGGCCTCCGGCGCGTCGAGCCCGGTCCGTCCCGGCCGCTCCCCACCGTCGCCGACGGCGGGATCCTGCTCGCGGGCGCGCACGACCCGGCTGTCGGCGGGAGGAGGCGCCGCCGCGGTGCCGGCGCGCGTCATCGGGCGGTCCCGACGGTGACGTACGGCGCGTCGCCGGGGTAGTCGGCCAGACCCTGGAACTCCGTCGCCCACCGCTCGAGGTAGTCGGCGGGGTCGAGGTCGGCGAACTGCTCGGGGTGCAGCCAGCTCGCGAGGTAGGCCGTGGCGATCGCCTTGGACAGGCCCGACGTCGCCCAGCCGTTCGTCACGTAGACCTCACCGGACTGCACCGCGCCGATGCCGGACCAGCCCGGACGGGCGGGGATCCCGGAGACGACGGCGGCGACCTCCTCCTCGCCGTACGGCTCGGCCGACGGCGGCATCTCGTGGACGATGACTGCCGGGTCGCGCTCGACGACGGACGCCGGGTCGATGGTGATCTCGTGCTGCGCGTCGCCGCCCTCGATGTCCCCGAAGACGTTCGTGCCCCCGGCGGCGGTGATGACCTGGTCGAAGCCGGAGCCGGGCAGCGCGGTGATGTAGGGCTGGTCGGTCTCCCAGTAGACGGGGACCGGCTCGGTGCCCTCGACGCGCGCGGCGACCTCGGTGACGATCTCCTCGTGGAAGTCGCGCACCCGCTGGGCGCCGTCGGGCTCGCCGAAGACCTCCCCGAGGATGTCGATGGTCTCCTCGAAGACGTCGATGTCCCACGACGTCACGACGACCACCGGGATGCCGAAGTCCGCGAGCTGGTCGGCGGCCTCCTGCCACACGCCGTTGCGGGGGATGATCGCGACGTCGGGGTCGAGCGCGACGATCGCCTCGTAGTTGAGCTCGCCGATGCTCTCACCGACGACGTCCGACTCCTCGAACCCGAGGTAGGGCACCCGGTTGACGGTGCCGCGGTCGACGCCGACGACGCGGTCACCCGCGCCGATCGCCTCGACGAACTCGTTGTTGTAGGACAGCGTGACGACGGCGCGCTCGACGGTGCCCTCGATCGTCACCTCGCGGCCCTGGTCGTCGACGACGGTGATGTCGCCGCCGGCGTCGGCGGTGGCGCCGGTGGTCGCACCGGTGGTCGCACCGGTTGTCGCGCCGTCGGCGACCTCGACCTGGCCGCAGGCGGCGAGGGACAGGGCCGAGGTCAGCAGGACGGCGGTGAGGACGGTGCGCTTCATCGGGGGTCTCCGGTGGTCGGGGTGGTGGTGGGGCCGGCGTGCGGAACTCCGCTGTCGTGCGGAACTCCGCTGTCGTGCGGAACTCCGCTGTCGTGCGGAACTCCGCTGTCGGCGGGGGTGTGCGGCTCGCCGAGGGTGAGCATGAGGCGGTTGGCCCAGGAGAAGAACGCGACCGAGAGGACGAGGTCGAGGAGCTCGAGCGGCTCCAGCCCCAGGTCGCGCAGCCGCTCGACCTGCGCCGATGTCGCCCGCGAGGGTGAGGCGGCCAGGGCGGCGGCGAGGTCGACGACCGCCGCCCACCGCTCGTCCTGCCCGGCGCTGAGCGCGGACAGGTCACCGGGCGCCCACGCCGGGCCGCGCGTCACCTCGGCGGCGAGGAGCCGGTCGACGTCCTGCGGCCGCTTGCTCAGCTGCGCGGCCTTCCGGGCGTGCACCGACGCGCAGAAGACGCAGTCGTTGACCTTGCTCGTCACGGCGGCGGCGAGCTCGCGCTCGGCGCGCGGCAGGCCGAGGCGGGTGAGGAAGACGGCGTGGTCGATCTGGGTGCGCGCGGTGAGCACGCCGGTCTGCCGGGCGAGCAGGCGGAAGTAGGCGCCCTCGCTCTTGCCGGCGAACGCGGCGCGGTGGTCCTCGGTGAGCTCCTCGACGGGGATCGGCTCGACCCAGGGCAGCCAGCCGAGCAGGTCGCGGGTGAAGGCCCGGGGCGCGGGCAGCCCGTTCGGTGCGGTGTCCGGGGCGTAGGCGCGGCGGGCGGCGAGGTCGTCGGGCAGCGGGGCTCCGCCGGCCGGGGCGCCGTCGTCGTGCCCGGAGAGCAGCCGCAGGCCGGTGACGAGCCGCGCCTCGTAGGCGGTGACGGCGACGACCTGCGCGAGGAGGACGACGCCGTCGGCGTCGAGGCCCGCCTCGGCGAGGGCGGCGACGTCCTCGGGGGTGACGAGCGCCGGCGCGAGGCTGAGCAGGTCGGCGTGCCGGACGAGGGCGGCCACCGACGGGTCGGCGGTGGCGACCGTGAGGTCGACGGCGTCGGGTCCCCGGTGGTGGTCGGCGAGCGGGCCGGCCCCGTGCTGCTCGGCGACGCGCGCGGCGATCGCCCGGCGCAGGGCGGGGGACAGGCGGCCCGGGTCGGTGAAGAGGCGGTCGTGGGCCTGCTGGGTGTGGTGGACGACGTCGGGCTTGGCGAGCCGCGCGGCGGCGGTCTCCTCGTCGAGCTCGGCGAGGGCGCCGACGACGTCGGTGCGGATCTGGTGGACGGTCGCGGTCATGGGTGCTCCAGAAAACGGGTGCGCGGACGCGCACGGCGGAGGTCACCGTCGCCACCGCCCGGGGTGCGGGGGTGCGCGAGCGGACCTCACGGGTGGGTCGGGGACGGCCGGCGCGGACGATCCGCGCAGGCGCGAGGGACCGGGCCGCACGAGGGCGGCCGGGTGAGGCGGGCGGGGTCGGTGTCCCGCGGGATCAGCGCCTCAGGCGGGACGACAACACATCGACGCGACGGTGCGCCGACACATGCACACGGACGGGCGCGGCGCGAGAAGCTGCCTGGCACTCGTGTGCACGGTCATGGTGTGTCCTCCACCTCGCGGAGCGGCTCCGCGCATCGACTCGGGGCACCAGACGGTGACCCCGACGCGAACGACGCTACGACACGACGGTTGACCCGCCAACCCCTCTCGGGGCCGTGTTCCACCAGGCGAGACGCCGACGTGCGTGACCCGCGCCTGGCGGACTCGACGAGATCGCCGCACGCCTCCGGGCAGGCAGCTCGGCGTCGTCCTTGTTCAGAGTCCCCGGGACGCGCAAGCTAGCCGCGCTCGCGGGTGAACAGGGCGGCCATCCGCTCGAGGCACTGCTCCTGCCCCGTGCGGGACAGGGCGGCGGCCTCGGCCCCGAGGTAACCCCGCTCGGTCACGGTCACCCGCGTGCGCCCACCGGAGAGCGGCTCGAGGACCACGACGTGCGGCACCTCCTCAGGCACGCCCGGGGGGATCCCCGCCTCGAGTGGCGAGATGTACGCGCCGTCGGCGTCGGTGAAGGTGCTGACGAACTCCAGCCGGGACGGCACGTCGACGGTCCCGTAGGTCCACCGGTTGTGCGTGAGCCCGCCGCCGTACTGGGGCGGTGCCTGCATGCTCACCAGGGCCGAGCCGCCCTCGCGCAGGTCCACCTCGGCCCGCGGGCAGGAGAACCCGGTCGGTCCCCACCACCGCCGCACGAGGTCGGGCTCCGACCACGCCCGCCACACCTCCTCCGGAGGCGCGTCGATCTCGCGCGAGACGCGGAAGGTCCCCTCCTCGTCCATCGTCCTCACCATCCTCCCGGTCGTGTCCGTCCGCCCGTCCCACCCGTTGCAGACCGGGCCCGGGCGTCGAACTCGTCGCGGGGACGGGAACGGGGACGGTGCCACCCTGCGGTGGCCCCGTCCCCGTTCCTGCCGCGATGGGGGGAGGACTACTCGACGTCCTCGTCCACCCAGTCGAAGGTCTTCGTCACGGCCTTCTTCCAGTTGCGGTAGAGACGCTCGCGCTCGGCCTCGTCCATCTGCGGGGTCCAGCGCTTGTCCTCGGCCCAGTTGTCGACGACGTCCTGCTCGCCCTTCCAGAACCCGACGGCGATGCCCGCCGCGTACGCCGCGCCGAGCGCCGTCGTCTCGGCGACCTTCGGGCGCACGACGTCGACGCCGAGGATGTCGGCCTGGAACTGCATGAGCGCCTCGTTGGCGACCATGCCGCCGTCGACGCGCAGCTCCTTGAGGTCGACGCCGGAGTCGGCGTTCATCGCGTCGACCACCTCGCGGGACTGGTAGGCCGTCGCCTCGAGCACCGCCCGGGCGATGTGGCCCTTGTTGACGTACCGGGTGAGGCCGACGAGAGCACCGCGCGCGTCGGACCGCCAGTACGGCGCGAAGAGCCCGGAGAACGCCGGGACGAAGTAGGCCCCGCCGTTGTCCTCCACCGTCTCGGCGAGCTGCTCGATCTCCGGGGCGGAGCGGATGAGACCGAGGTTGTCGCGCAGCCACTGGACGAGGGAGCCGGTGACGGCGATCGAGCCCTCGAGGCAGTACACCTGAGGCTGGTCACCGATCTTGTAGCCCACCGTGGTGAGCAGGCCGTTCTCGCTGTGGACGAGCTCGGTGCCGGTGTTGAGCAGGAGGAAGTTGCCGGTGCCGTAGGTGTTCTTCGCGGCGCCGACCTCGAAGGCCGCCTGCCCGAACGTCGCCGCCTGCTGGTCACCGAGGATGCCGGAGATCGGCACGCCGGGCACGAGGCCGCCGGTTCGGCCCTCGCCGTACACCTCGGAGGAGGAGCGGATCTCCGGGAGCATCGACATGGGGATCCGCATGTCGCGCGCGATGTCCTCGTTCCAGGTGAGCGAGTCGATGTTCATGAGCATCGTGCGCGAGGCGTTGGTGACGTCGGTGACGTGCACCCCGCCGTCCGTGCCGCCGGTCATGTTCCACAGCACCCACGAGTCGGTGTTGCCGAAGAGGAGGTCGCCCGCCTCGGCCTTCTCGCGGGCCCCGTCGACGTTGTCGAGGATCCACGTGATCTTCGGGCCGGAGAAGTACGTGGCGAGCGGCAGGCCGACCTGCCGCTTGTACCTCTCCGGACCCTCGTCGCCGGCGAGCTCGTCGACGATGCGCTGGGTGCGGGTGTCCTGCCAGACGATCGCGTTGTAGACCGGCTTGCCGGTGGTGCGGTCCCACACGACGGCGGTCTCGCGCTGGTTGGTGATGCCGACGGCGGCGATGTCGCGGTGGGTGAGGTTGGCGCGCGTCAGTGCGAGGCCCACCACCTCCCGGACGTTGCCCCAGATCTCCATGGGGTCGTGCTCGACCCAGCCGGCGCGGGGGAGGATCTGCGCGTGCTCCTTCTGGCCCGTGGAGACGATGGTGCCGGAGTGGTCGAAGACGATCGCGCGGGAGCTCGTCGTCCCCTGGTCGATCGCGAGCACGTAGTCGGGCATGGCTGTCCTTTCGCGGTGGACGGTTGCTTGGCCTTGGGAGGGAGGGGTCACAGGAGCTGGACGCCGGCGAGGCCGCCGAGCGCGCCACCGACGAGCGGGCCGACGATCGGCACCCAGGAGTAGCCCCAGTCGCTGGCGCCCTTGCCCTGGATCGGCAGGAGCGCGTGGGCGATGCGAGGACCGAGGTCACGGGCCGGGTTGATGGCGTACCCGGTGGGACCACCGAGGCTGGCGCCGATACCGACGACGAGCAGCGCGACGGCGAGGGGCCCGAGGCCGGACGGCGTGAAGCCGAAGGCGACGATGACGAAGACGAGGACGAACGTGCCGACGACCTCCGTGACGACGTTCCAGCCGTAGCTGCGCACCTCCGGGCCGGTGGCGAAGACCGCGAGCTTGGAGGGTGCCGGGGCCTCGAGGTCGAAGTGCTTCTTGTAGGCGAGCCACATGACGACCGCGCCGATGAACGCGCCGATGAACTGGGCGAGGAAGTAGACGAGGGCGTTGCTGAACGTGTTGTCGATCGCGGGCAGCCCGAGCTCCTCGTTGCCCGCGAAGAAGGGCAGGTCGCCGGCCAGGAGGCCGACCGTGACGGCCGGGTTGATGTGGGCGCCGGTGGAGTAGGCGATGAAGACGCCGGCGAACACGGCGAGGCCCCATCCGAAGTTGATGAGGAGCCACCCCCCGCCGTTGCCCTTCGTGCGCGGCAGCACGACGTTGGCGACGACGCCGCAACCGAGCAGGGTCAGCATCGCTGTCCCCAGGAGCTCGGGTAGGAAGATCGCTGAGAAGTCCACGTTGTCCTCTCCTTCTTGGTGTACCTGACGGCGCGGCCTTGCGCCGTCAGGGGTCTGGGGTCAGGCGGGCGGCAGTGCCTCCATGGGCACGATGTCCGGCGCCTGCTGCCGGGCACGTTCGCCGGCGGCGTCGTCGGGCGCCTGTGCCGCCGCCTCCTCCGCCTCGCACGCCTGGGTGTAGGCGTCGAGCTCGCGGGCGCGGTTCTCCTCGTCCCATCCGAGGATCGGGGAGATGACGTCGAGGATCTCCGGCGCGGCGGCCAGGCCACGGTCGCGGACCTCGTAGACGAGGCGGGTACGGCGGACCATGACGTCCTCGAGGTGGAGGACGGACTCCTCGCGCGCCGCGTAGGCGACCTCGACCCGCAGGTAGGCGGGGGCGTGCTCGAGCGGACGGGCGAGGTCCGGCTGCTTCTCGACCATGTCGATGAGATCCTCGAGCATCGAGCCGTAACGGTGGAGCAGGTGGTCGACCATCGCCGCGGACCAGCCGTACTTCGCGGCGTAGCGGTGGGCCCGGCGACGCACGGCGCGCAGGCCGACGGCACCGAGGAGCGGGATCCGGTCGGTGATCGAGGGCAGGCGGGCCGCCTCGTCGCCGAGCGCGAAGTCGACGGCGTCCTTGGCCATCACCCGGTAGGTGGTGAGCTTGCCGCCGGCGATGACGGTGAGGCCGGGCACGGGGGAGGCGACGGTGTGCTCGCGGGAGACCTTCGCCGAGGAGGTGCCCTCCTTGGTGCCCGGCTGGAGCAGCGGGCGCAGGCCGGCGTACGTGCCGATGACGTCCTCGCGGGTCAGCGGGGTCTTGAGGACCGCGTTGGCGTGGTCGATGACGTAGTCGATGTCGGCGCGGGTGGCCACCGGGTGGCGCAGGTCGTGCTCGTAGGGGGTGTCCGTGGTCCCGATGATCCAGTAGCGGGACCACGGGATGATGAACAGGACGCTCTTCTCGGTCTGGAGGATCAGGCCCACGTCGCCACGGATCCGCTCGCGCGGCACGACGATGTGGATGCCCTTGGAGGCGAGCACCCGCAGCCCGCCGTCGCTGTCGGACAGCGCCTCGGTCTCCTCGGTCCACACGCCGGTGGCGTTGATGACCTGGCGGGCCTTGACCGCCAGGCGCTCCCCGGTCTCCAGGTCCAGGACGGTCGCGCCGCTCACGCGGCCGCTCTCGTCCTTCGTGAGGTCGACGACCTGCGCGCGGTTGGCGACGAGCGCGCCGTAGGCGGCGGCGGTGCGGATGATCGTCGTGACGAGGCGGGCGTCGTCGACGCTCGCGTCCCAGTACTGCACCGCGCCGATCGCGGCGTCGTGACGCAGGTCGGGGAAGAGCTGCTCCATCCGGGTGCGGCTGCGGTGGCGGTGCAGCGGCATGGCCCGCCTGCCGGGTGCGATGCCGGCGAGCGCGTCGTACAGCGCGACGCCCGCGCCGACGTAGGCCCGCTCCCACACGCGGTGCTCGAGCGGGTAGAGGAAGGGCACCCGCTTGACCAGGTGCGGGGCGAGCTGCTTGATGAGCAGGTCGCGCTCGGTGAGGGCCTCGTGGACGAGGTTGAAGTCGAGCATCTGCAGGTAGCGCAGTCCGCCGTGGACGAGCTTGCTCGACCAGCTCGAGGTGCCCGAGGCCCAGTCCTGGGCCTCGACGATCCCGACCCGCAGGCCGCGGGTGGCGGCGTCGAGCGCGATGCCGGCGCCCGTGACCCCGCCGCCGACGACGAGCACGTCCAGCCCGTCGGAGTCGCTCATCTGTGCCAGTGCCGCGCGTCGTGTGTCCGCGGTCAACGTGCTCGATGCCACAAGGAGTCCCTTCGGGTCGTCCGTCCTCCGTTCATGCTCGCGGTCCGCGAGGAGTGGCGCAAGAGAACGGGGCCCCGAGTTGTGGCGCCCGTCACGTCCGAGCATGCCCGCCCGCGGGCTGCGCCGTTCACACCCGGCTCTGCTCGACGGGCGCCCGGTAGGGGCCCACGGTCACCAGGCGCATGAGCATCTCGAGCGGGCCGCGTCCGACGAACCGCGTCCACAGCGTGCACACGACGAGCGTGACGACGACGAACCACACGAGCACCGCGTTCGACTCGGTGTACCAGACGACGCCGTTGCCGAGCAGGGCGATGACGACGATGTGCGCGGAGTAGGCGGTGAGCGCCATCGCCCCGGTGGCGGCGAGCGGGTGGAGGAGGACGCGGCTCACCCGCGCCGTCGCCGGCAGGGTCGTGAGGGCGAGCACGACGGCGAGCACGAGGAGCGCCACACCGCAGTTTCCGAGGACCTCGAAGGTGGAGTCGGCGTGCGGGTCGGTGCGCAGGAGCTGGTAGGCGAGCTCGGTCGTCGGGCGGACCACCGAGCTCAGCCAGGCCCCACCGCCGTACCCGACGAGCAGCAGCCCCAGGCCGGTCGCCCCCATGACCGCCTGGACCCGTGGCGAGCGCAGGTCCAGGCGCCCGACGCACAGGCCGAGCAGCATGTAGGTGATCCACACGATGGCGGGGTAGTAGCCGGTGAGGACGAGGTCGAGGAGCGCGTTGTCACCCAGCCCGGCCTGGACGGGGGCGGTTCCGTCGGCGCCGGGGTACAGGAGCGCGGCGAGGAGCGTCGGGCCGACCACCGCCGCGGTGAGCGCCATGACGCCGACGGCGGCGGGCGGCAGCGCGATGAACGCCGCGACGAGGAGGAACGTCACCGCGTAGGACGGCAGGATGACCGCGACCGGCGTGTCCAGTGCCGTGAGCAGCAGCCCGATGACGAAGACGACGACGGCCCGCGTGGCGATCCGCAGCCAGCCGTGGACCAGCGCCGGGCCGCGCGGGAGGGTGCGCCCGCCCGTGAACAGCGCGATCGACAGCCCGGCGAGGATCGCGAACATCGCCGACGGGCGCCCGTCGGCGACGACGAACCACGCGGGGGAGTGCTGCCCGTCCGGTGTCCCGTGCCCCAGGTGGGCGACGAACATGCCGAGGACGGCCAGCCCTCGCGCGATGTCGACGCCGACGATCCGTTCTCTCACCCGGTCCACAGTAGGCGCCGCGTCCCGCGGCCGGGCCGGATCTGCGGCGTCCGTCGCGTCCCTCGTGCCGGACGCCCCGGATGTCGTGGTGGTTCCTCCCTACGATGTCCCCGGGCCTGCACGCCGGGCCGTGTTCGACCGACGAAGGAGGACCGTGTCCGTGCCCACGCCCCTGCGCCGCGCGCTCGCCGGCGCCGCCCTGCTCGCCGTCCTCGCCGGGTGCGGTCAGGAGGTCGCCCCGGCCGGTCCCGAGCCCACCCTCACGCCCTCCGCCGCGCCGCCCGACGGGTCGGAGGAGGTCGACGAGCTCGCCCCGCGCGTCCTCGTCGGTCACGAGGGCGGGTTCCTCGTGCTCGACAGCGCCTCGGGTGAGGTCCTCGACGACGTCCCGCTCGCCGGGGTCGGCGGCCTGTCCCCGTCCCTCGACGGCCGCCACGTCCTCGTCGCCACGCCCGAGGGCCACCACGTCTACGACACCGGGGTCGAGGCCGAGGCGCACGGCGACCACGCCCACTACCTGCTGTGGCCCGCGGGGCTCACCGGCGACGTCGTGCCCGGCGGGGGTCGCGCCGTGACGAACGCCGGGAACACGGCGGTCGTCGGCGAGGACGGGGAGGTCCTCGTCCTCGGCCACCACCTCCTCGGCTCCGGGGCGCCGCCGGTGCACACGTGGACGGCGGCGCGGTCCGACACGGGCCTGGTCGTGCCGCTGGCCGAGGGCGGCATGCTCGTCGGCCGCGGGACCGACGCCGCGGCCGAGGTCGCGCTCTTCGACGATGCCGGCGCGGAGGTCACGACGGCACCGTGCCCCGGTCCGGCCGGGGCGCAGGGCGCCGCGGGCGGAGCCGTCGTCGTCGGCTGCGCCGACGGGCCGCTCGTGCTGCGCGACGGCGCCCTCACCCGGCCGACGGCCGAGGAGACGCCGGGCACCGCCGTCCTCGCCGGCTCGCCCCTCTCCGCCGTCGTCCTCGGCGGGTACGCGCCGGACCCGGACGGCGCGGCGCCGCAGCGGCTCTCGCTCGTCGACACCGCTGCCGGCAGCGTGCGGACCGTCGGGCTCGAGGCGGGCTACGGCCCCCGCTCCCTCGCCCGCGGCCCCTACGGGGAGGCGCTCGTCCTCACGACCGACGGCGTGCTGCGCGCGGTCGACGACCTCAGCGGCGAGCAGCTCGGCCAGGTCACCGTCGGCGGCGCGTGGTCGGGGCAGGAGCCGGCGCCCGTCCTCGTCGCCGTCGAGGGGTTCGCCTACGTCGCCGACCCCGCCGCCCGCGCGCTGCACGTCGTCGACCTGCTCAGCGGGCAGGTCCTGCACAGCCACGAGCTGCCCCACGTGCCCCTCGACCTCACGGTGGTCACCGGTCTGCCGCCCGTCGAGGGCTGAGCGGCCGACGCCCGCCGCGCCCGGGTACGGTGAGCCCATGCGTATCGCTCGTTTCACCACGGGGGACAGCCCCCGCTACGGCATCCTCGAGGACGGCTCCACGGACCTGGTGGTGCTCAAGGGCGACCCCCTGTTCATGCCGGTCACCACGACCGGGGAGCGCGTCGAGCTCGACTCCGTGCGGCTCCTCTCGCCGGTCATCCCGCGCTCGAAGGTCGTCGGCGTCGGGCGCAACTACGCCGAGCACGCCGCCGAGATGGGCAACGAGGTGCCCGACGAGCCGATCCTCTTCCTCAAGCCGAACACCTCCGTCACCGGCCCGGACGACCCGATCGTCGTCCCCGGCTACGCGGAGGAGGTCGACCACGAGGCCGAGCTCGCCGTCGTCATCTCCCGGATGGCCAAGAACGTGCCGGTGGACAAGGCCCTCGACCACGTCTTCGGGTACACCGTCGCCAACGACGTCACGGCCCGCGCCGCCCAGCGCGCGGACGTGACCTGGACGCGCGGCAAGGCGTTCGACACCTCCTGCCCCACCGGCCCGTTCCTCACCGTCGACCTCGACGTCTCCGACCTCGCCGTGCGCGCCTGGGTCGACGGCGAGCTGCGCCAGGACGGGCGGACGTCGCAGATGGTCCGCTCCGTGCCCGAGCTCATCGCCTACGTCTCGACGGTCTTCACCCTGCTCCCCGGCGACATCATCCTCACCGGCACCCCCGCCGGCGTCGGGCCGGTGCGGCCGGGCCAGCGCGTCGAGGTCGAGGTCGAGGGGATCGGCCGCTTCGGCAACACCGTCGTCAAGCGGTGACGGTGGCCGGCGACGTCGCGTGCCTCTTCTGCCGGATCGCCGCGGGGAGCGAGCCGGCGGAGGTCGTCCTGGCCACCGACGACGTCGTCGCCCTCCTCGACGCGCGGCCGGTGTTCAAGGGGCACGTGCTCCTCGTCCCGCGCACGCACGTCGTCACCCTGCCGGACCTCCCGGACGCGCTCG
This sequence comes from Georgenia wutianyii, assembly GCF_006349365.1. Classification (NCBI taxonomy): domain Bacteria; kingdom Bacillati; phylum Actinomycetota; class Actinomycetes; order Allobogoriellales; family Allobogoriellaceae; genus Georgenia; species Georgenia wutianyii. Next base: position 2,642,416 of record NZ_CP040899.1, on the reverse strand, counting down.
TCGTCCCGTTCCTCACGGCGTTGCGGACGCTGTCCGCGGTGGCGCCGCCCGCGCTCGGTGCGCAGGGGACGTTCGTCGCGATGAACAACGTCGTGAGCCAGAGCGTGGCGCACCTGCACGCCCACGTCGTCCCGCGGACGAAGGGGGACGGCCTGCGCGGCTTCTTCTGGCCGCGCACGAAGTACGCGCCGGGCGAGGCCGCCGAGTACGCCGCCCGCCTGCGCGAGGCGCTCGCCGACTCAGTGGAGTGAGACGTCCGGGTCGGTGAGCTCGTGGCTCACGAAGCGCACGGTGAGTCCGGCGCGGGTGGGGGCGCAGCAGTACAGCCCGGCGCTCACCTCGGCCGACGGGTCGAGGTACGCCAGGCGCACGAGGCGGAAGGGCTCGCCGTCGACCCGGGCGCGGACCGTGACCGCGTCCCCCATCCGGCTCGCGCGGACGGTGACGACACGGCCGGCCCAGCCGGGGACGGGCGCGACCGACCAGTCCGACCGGCCGTGGGTGACGACCGCGCCGACCTGCGGCAGGCCGTCGGACACCTCGACGCCCGCCTTGACCCACTCCGTGTCGGAGACCCAGAGGAACAGGCCCGCCTGGTCGAACTGCTCGCGGTAGTCGAGGTGGAAGGCCACCTCGAGTGCTCGTCCGGCGGGCAGCGGCTGGAGCAGGGCGTGCTCGGTGTCGTGCACGAAGCCGTAGGACGTGTGGCGCCAGGCGTCGCTGCCCTCGACGGCGGTGACGTGCAGCTCCTCGCCGACGACGGCGACGGACTCCGGCGGCGTCGTCCACGTCCCGTCCCGCAGCAGCTCGCTCAGGCTCATGGGGTCTCCTCCGTCCGGTCGCCGACTGCTCACACCGTAGTGGGGCGCGGGGGCGTCCTCAGGCGCCGTCGGGGCCCAACGGTGGGCGCAGCTCACGAGAGTAGTAGAAGGCGCGCTCGTCGGGGGCGACGTCCCCGCCACGGAAGCCGTGCCTCTCGTAGAAGCGCTGCGCGTCGACGTCGGCCTCGTCGACGTTGATCTCCACGAGGGCCACGCCCGCGGCGGTGGCGTCGGCCAGGAGGCGGTCGAGGACCGTCGAGCCGATGCCCTGCCCGCGGCGGTCGGGGACGACGTACAGCTCGTCCAGCAGCAGCACCGGGCCGTCGTACCAGACGTTCGGGCGGGACGTGAGGAGGGCGACGGCGACGGCCGGGTCCCCGGCGAGGAGCGCCGTCGTCCGTCCCGCCGGGAGCAGCTCGGTGAGCCGAGCGGCGAGGACGTCGACGCCCGGGGAGGGCGTGTCGAACTCGGTGTTGAAGTCGTGCAGCAGCCGCGCGACCACCGCAGCGTCGGACACCCCCGCCCAGCGCACCTCCATCACCGCACGCTACCCCTCGATGAACGCGTGCAGAATCCAGCTCTCGCGGGAAGCAGGGCTGGGCGGCGAGGGGAGGGGGAGGGGGAGAAGGACAGGGGGCCTCCCCGCCGGGAACCGGTGCTCGCGGCGGGGAGGGGGCCTGTCAGGTGGCGCTGGGGACCGGCTGCACGGCGGCGGCCTGCGCGGCGGCGGTCGTCCGCGGGAAGAGGCGGGCGAGGACGTCGGCCATCGTGGCCACGGCGGTCCGCCCCTCCGGCAGCTGGACCACGGCGAGGTGGTTGGACGTCTCCCGCATCCGCGTGAGCGCGGTGTGCAGCGGGGTGTCCGCCGCAAGCTCGAAGGACGGCTTCACCGCCTCGGTGACGGGGTCGTCGTCGGCGAGGAGCAGCGTGTCGCGCACATGGACCACGCCCGTCGGCGCGGGCGAGCCCGGCTCCTGGACGAGGATGCGCAGGTGGCCGCACTCGCGGGCCACTCGCCGCACGTCGCCCGCGGTCGCGTCGCCCGGCACGGTGACGGGAGCGGAGCGGCCGGCGACGAGGTCGGACATGGTCAGCCGGCGCAGGTCGAGCGCGCCGGAGAGCTGGGCGGAGTACGCCACCTCCAGCGCGCCGACGCTCGCCGAGTGCTCGACGAGGTGGCGCAGGTCGTCGGGGTTCTGGCCGTTGCCCACCTGCTCGACCGGCTCGACGCCGACCCTGCGCAGGCACCAGTTCGCGGCGCTGTTGAGGGCGACGAGGATGGGTCGCGTGGGCACCATGAACGCCCGCATCGGCAGGGCGAGCATCGTCGCGGACTTCTCCGGGTGGGCGATCGCCCACGACTTCGGCGCCATCTCCCCGACGACGAGGTGGAGGAAGGTGACGATGACGAGCGCGAGGACGAAGCCGACGACGTCGGCCACCCAGTAGGGCGCGCCGAGGTCACTGGCCAGCGGCGTGATCCAGTGGTGCACGGCCGGCTTGGTGATGGCACCGAGCGCGAGGGCGCACACGGTGATGCCGAGCTGGGAGCCGGCGAGGAGCACGGTGAGCTCGCTCGCGCTGCGCAGCGCGGCGCGCGCCGCGCGGCTGGTCGCGGCGGCGTCCTCCAGGCGGTGCCGCTTGGCCGCCAGGAGGGCGAACTCGACGGCGACGAAGAACGCGCTGAGCGCGATGATGACGACGGTCGCGAGGGCGACCACCCAGGGGATGCTCATCGGTCGCTCTCCTCGTCCTCGGCCTGCGGCTTGTCGGCGAGCGTCACCCGCACGAGGGCGGGGACGTGCCGCTCGACCTCGAGCACCTCGATGTGGAGCTGCTTGTCCGGTGGCGGCTCGGGCAGCACGAGGTTGGCCGGGTCCGGCGGCAGGTCGACGGTCACCGTCTGGCCGACCTCGGGAAGCGAGCCGTGGGACTCGATGACGAGGCCGGCGATCGTCTCGTAGTCCCCGCGGGGCAGGTCGTGGTCGATCGCGCGCTCGACCTCGTCGATGTGCACGTCACCGGCCATCGTCCAGGTGCCGTCCTCGAGGGGCGCGAGCCCGGGCGACTCGGGGGAGTCGTGCTCGTCGGTGATCTCACCGACGATCTCCTCGGCGAGGTCCTCGAGCGTGAGGACGCCGGTGAAGGTGCCGTACTCGTCGATGACGCACGCCATCTGGTTGCGGCTCGTGGAGAGCTCACGCAGCGCGTCCGGCAGCGCCATCGCCGTGGGCAGGATGAGGGCGGGACGCATGAGGCTGGCCGCCGTGGAGCCCTCGGGGACGGGGCCGTCGAGGACGTCGACGAGGTGGACGACGCCGATGACGTCGTCGTCCTCGCCCAGCACCGGGTAGCGCGAGTGGCCGCCTGCCATGAGCGCACGGATCTCGCTCACCGGCTGGTCGGCGCGCACGACGTCGACGCGGGCGCGGGGGATCATCGCGTGCTCGACGTCCTGGCGCGGGAAGTCGAGGATGCGGTCCAGGAGCATCGAGAGGTCGGCCGGAAGGTCACCGCTGGCGCGGGAGTCGGCGACGATGTGCTCGAGGTCGCGGGCGGTCGCGGAGTACTCGACGTCGTGGACCGGCTCGATGCGCAGCAGCCGCAGCAGGGCGTTGGACGCGGCGTCGAAGACCTTGACGAGCCAGCCGAAGACGGCGAGGTAGAGGTTCGTCGACCGGGCCAGCCACAGCGCCACGCCCTCGGGGCGGGCGATGGCGAGGTTCTTCGGGAACAGCTCGCCGAAGAGCATCTGGACGATGGTGGAGAAGACGAGCGCGAGGACGGTGCCGACGGCCACGCCCACACCCGTGGGCACGCCGACGCCACCGAGGGCCTCGCCGAGCGCCTGCCCGACGAGGGGCTCGGCGACGTAGCCGACGAGCAGGGCCGTGACGGTGATGCCGAGCTGTGCGCCGGAGAGCATGAAGGAGGTTCGCCGGGTCACCTGCAGGGCGCGCGTCGCGTTGGCGTCACCGGCCTCGGCGCGAGCGGCGAGCCGGGAGCGGTCGACCGCCATGTAGGCGAACTCCTGGGCGACGAAGTAGCCCGTAGCCGCGGTGATCACGAGGATCACGACGATCCCGAGAAGCAGGGAGAGCACCCAGGTCATCGGGCACACCTCCTGGGATCGGCGGTGGCGATGAGCTGGGTGCTGGTACTACAGGATTCGTCCATGGTCCTTCGGGGATCGGGATATACGTGGCCGCTACTGTAATGGCACAGCGACGGCTCTCAGCCCGGCGCGGGCCCACCCGGGCAGTGGGATCGGCCACTGGCCCTCAGGACAGGACGTCCTTGGTGGTGAAGCGGCCGTAGGCGAGCGCCCCGAAGACGGCGACGTAGCCGAGCTGGAGGAGGGCGTTGCGCCCGAAGGAGTCCCACACGACCGGCTGGCGCAGCAGGTCGGCGAACCCCAGCCAGTACTCGCTGAGCAGCCACGGGTGGAGCCAGGCGAGCTGGTCGAGGGACCCGAGGACCTGGACGACGATCGCGAGCACGGCTGTGGCGGCCATCGCGCCCACGGGCACGACGGTGAGCGTGGAGATGAAGAGCCCGACGGCGGTCAGCCCGAGCAGGGACAACGTGACGTACAGGGCGACGAGCAGGGCTCGCCACAGCGACTCCCACGCCCCGATGGTGTCGCCGGACAGGAGGGTCACCGGCCCGACCGGGAAGAGCAGCGCCCCGACGATCGACCCGGCGACGACGATGCTCAGCGTGGCCGCGAGGCAGAAGACGGCCGCCCCGGCGAACTTCACCAGGAGCAGCCTCCCGCGCTCGACGGGGGCGAGCAGGAGGTAGCGCAGGGTGCCGAGGCTCGCCTCGCCGGCCACCGTGTCGCCCGCGACGACCCCGACGGTGAGGGGCAGGAACAGCGGGATCGTCACGACGAGGGCGGTGATCGAGACGAACAGCCCGTTCTGGGTCACCCGGTCGAGGAACGGCGGCCCCTGCCCCGGCGCGGGCGGGTCGGAGGCGACCTTGACGACGACGGCGATGAGCACCGGGATCGCGGCGAGCGCGAGGAGCATCGCCAGGGTGCGGCGGCGGCGCAGGACGAGCCCGAGCTCCGAGGCGAGCAGGGGCCTGCCGCTGCCGCGCGTGGCGGTGTCACTGGGCAACGTCGAACCCCTCCCCGGTGAGCGCGACGAAGCGGTCCTCGAGCGTCTCCTGGACCACGCCGAACCCGCGCAGCCGGACCCCCGCCGCGACGAGCGCCTCGGCGAGCGTCTCGGGCAGGGGAGCGTCCTCGGGCAGGTCGGCGAGGACGACGGCCGCCCCGTCCGTGGTGCGCTCGTCGCCGGTGTCGTGGTGGCCGTCCCGCTGGGCGTCAGCGGTGACCGGGGTCAGACCGAGGCCGAGGCGGGCGAGCTCGGCCCGCGTGACCGCGGGGTCGGGCGTGAGGACGCGCAGCCGGGAGCGGCCGCGGCTGCGCAGGTCCTCCAGGCTCCCCTGGGCGACGAGCCGGCCGTGGCGCATGACCGCCGCGTGGCTGCAGACCTGCTCGACCTCGGCGAGCAGGTGGCTGGAGACGACGACGGTGGCGCCGTCCTCGGCGAGCGAGCGGACGAGGTTGCGCACCTCGCGGGTGCCCTGCGGGTCCAGGCCGTTGGTCGGCTCGTCCAGGACGAGGAGCTCGCGCGGCACGAGGAGGGCCGCGGCGATCCCCAGGCGCTGCTTCATCCCCAGGGAGTAGGCGCGTACCCGCTTGCCGCCGGCGTTCCCGAGGCCCACCCGGTCCAGGGCCGCCGCGACGCGCTGCGCGCGGGTGCCGGCGGGGGCGTGCCGGTCGGCGGCGTCGAGGCGCCGCAGGTTCGCCTCGCCGGAGAGGAACGGGTAGGCGGCAGGGCCCTCGACCAGCGCCCCGACCCGGGGCAGCACCCGGCTGAGCGAGCCGGGCATGTCCTGCCCGAGCACCTGGACCCGGCCCGCGGTGGCGGACGCGAGCCCGAGCACGATGCGGATGGTCGTCGTCTTGCCCGAGCCGTTGGGGCCGAGGAAGCCGAAGACGCTGCCGCGCGGGACCGCGAGGTCGAGGTCGGCGACGGCGAGCTGCTTGCCGAAGCGCTTGGTCAGGCCGTCTGTGCGGACGGCGAGGTCGCTCACCGGCCCGCGAGGGCCAGCAGGTGCTCGGGGGTGACGGCGCCGGCGAGGACACGGCCGTCGTCGGTGAGCAGGACGGTGAGCAGGGAGGTCGACAGCACCCGGCCACCGGGGACGGGATCGGTGAGCTGGTCGAGCAGCGGGTCGTCCGGCAGCCCGCCGACCTGCGTCTCGAGGACGGAGGCCCAGCCCTCGCCGAGCACCTGCCCCTCGGGCGCGGTGGCGGCGTCGTGCTCCTCCTCGAGGGCGGCGAGGTCGGGCAGCTCGAGGACCTCCTCCTCGACGGCCGCACCGGCCGGCGGGGTGAAGTCGAAGAGCGCGGCGTCCGGCGCGGAGAAGTCGATCTCGGTGTACGCGGCGTGCAGCGCGGGCTCGGACTGCCCGCGCGCCGTCACCGTGACCGCGAGAGGGAAGCCGTTCTCGCCGTCGACGGCGATGGTCACCGAGCCGACGAGCGTCTCCTGCGCGCGGGGCGTGAGGGTGAGGGTGTAGGCGTCGCGACCGGCGACGCTCTCGTCCTGGCCCACGGTGAGCCCGGTGCTCGGCTCGAGGGCCTCCACGGCCATCTCGGCGAGGTCCTGCGGGGTGGGCAGCGGGCCGTCCGGCGCGGGCGGCTCCGGCAGGCCCGAGGTGTCGGGCAGGAGGACGTGCAGCGCCTCGTTCGTCTGCGAGTCGTAGAACCACGCGTCCTGCGGCGTGAGGACGAGGTTGCGCTCGTCGAGGCCGTCGAGGTGCTGCAGTCGCATCGTTCCCGGGCCGGCGACGAAGACGCGGCCGGTGTTGTCCCCGGACAGGAGCGCGAGCGCGGACAGCGCCTCCTGGGCCTGCGCGCCGTCCTCCTCTGGCGCGGCCGTGGGGAGGTCTGCGTCCTCGAGGTCTGCGCTGCCGGGGCCGAGGTCGATGTCGGAGGGGAGCGGCAGCCCGAGGTCGGTGCTCGTCTCGAAGGTGCCGGAGAAGGCGGTGACGTCGTTCTCGGCGAGCATGGCGAGCACGTCCTGCGGCGACTTGTCGGGCAGGTCGACGGCGCCTGCCTGCGACGTGATCGTCACCGTGCCGGCGATGAGCGCGACGACGGCGCCGGCCGGGAGCCAGCGGTGCCAGGTGCTGCGGGCCATGGGGGTCTCCTCGGGAACGTACCTGTCTCGACGGTACGCCTGCCCTCCGACACGGGCCAGGTCTGGCCCGTGCAGGTCCTGTGCACGTGGGCGGCGCCGTGGGGGTGTCAGGGCTGGGGCAGCAGCCAGGCGCGGTCGGCCGCGAGCTGCAGGCCGACGTCCGCGCCCTCGGCGAGTATCGACCCGACGTCCGGGAGGCGACGAGCCCTCAAGACGCCGACAGCTGGATCCTGCACGGGGCAGGATCCAGCTGTCGGCGTGGGAGACGGGTGGCTACTGCCGCCCGACGTCGGAGCGGACGGCGGCGCGCAGGACCGCGCCCAGCTCGCGCTGGGTGATGACGCCGTCGGCCGCGAGCGGCCGCAGGACGTCACCGACGTGGCGGACGAACGCGCCGTGCGTGGCGTGGTCACCGTCCTCGTCGATGAGGTCGTTGAGGCAGCCGTCGGCGGTGTCGACGTTCTCCACCCCGGTGTCGACCCCGCCGATGACGACGGTCGCGCGGGTGTCGGAGCACTCGCCCGGCTCGCTGACGTCCTCGACGACGGTGAAGGTCACCGTGCCGTCGGCGGTGTTGCCGGCGACGTCGCTGGCCCGGTAGGCGAGCGTGTGCTCACCGGGCTCCGAGACGACGACCGGCGTGGTGTACGCGGTCCAGTCCCCGCCGTCGAGGGAGTACTCGACGGTGTCGACGCCGGAGTCGGCGTCGGTGGCCGCGAGGGTGACGGTGGCCGAGCCGACGTAGGCGTCGTCCTCGTCCTGCTCACCGGTGACGGTGGCGCTGACCTCGGGGGCCGTGGTGTCGGGGTCGGGAGTGTCCTCGGCGACGACGGTGAAGCTCACCGTGCCGTCCGCGGTGTTGCCCGCGACGTCCGTGGCCCGGTAGGCGAGCGTGTGCTCACCCGGCTCCGAGACGACGACCGGCGTGGTGTAGGCGGTCCAGTCCCCGCCGTCGAGGGAGTACTCGACGGTGTCGACGCCGGAGTCGGCGTCGGTGGCCGCCAGGGTCACGGTGGCGGAGCCGACGTAGTTGTCGTCGGCGTCCTGGTCACCGGTGACGGTGGCGCTGACCTCGGGGGCCGTGGTGTCGGGGTCGGGGGTGTCCTCGGCGACGACGGTGAAGCTCACCGTGCCGTCCGCGGTGTTGCCCGCGACGTCCGTGGCCCGGTAGGCGAGCGTGTGCTCACCCGGCTCCGAGACGACGACCGGCGTGTGGTAGTGCGTGAACTCCCCGCCGTCGAGGGAGTACTCGACCATGGCGACGCCGGAGTCGGCGTCCGTGGCCGCGAGGGTCACGGTGGCCGAGCCGACGTAGTTGTCGTCCTCGTCCTGCTCGCCGGTGACGGTCGCGGTGACCTCGGGGGCGGTGGTGTCGGGGTCGGGAGTGTCCTCGGCGACGACGGTGAAGGTCACCGTGCCGTCGGCGGTGTTGCCGGCGACGTCGGTGGCCCGGTAGGCCACGGTGTGCTCGCCGGGCGTGGAGACGACGACCGGCGCGGTGTACGCGGTCCAGTCCCCGCCGTCCAGGGAGTACTCGACGGTGTCGACGCCGGAGTCGGCGTCGGTGGCGCTCACCGTGACGGTCGCGGAGCCCACGTAGGCGTCGTCCTCGTCCTGCTCACCGGTGACGGTGGCGCTGACCTCGGGGGCGGTGGTGTCGGGGTCGGGGGTGTCCTCGGCGACGACGGTGAAGGTCACGGACCCGTCGGCGGTGTTGCCGGCGACGTCGGTGGCCCGGTAGGCGAGCGTGTGCTCACCCGGCTCCGAGACGACGACCGGCGTGGTGTACGCGGTCCAGTCCCCGCCGTCCAGGGAGTACTCGACGGTGTCGACGCCGGAGTCGGCGTCGGTGGCCGCGAGGGTCACGGTCGCGGAGCCGACGTAGGCCTCGTCGGCGTCCTGCTCACCGGTGACGGTGGCGCTGACCTCGGGGGCGGTGGTGTCGGGGTCGGGGACGTCCTCGGCGACGACAGTGAAGTCCACGGACCCGTCGGCGGTGTTGCCCGCGACGTCGGTGGCCCGGTAGGCCACGGTGTGCTCGCCCGGCGCGGAGACGGTGAGCGGGGTGGTGTAGGCGGTCCAGTCCCCGCCGTCGAGGGAGTACTCGACGGTGTCGACGCCGGAGCCGTCGTCGGTGGCGGCGAGGGTGACGGTGGCGGAGCCGACGTAGTTGTCGTCGGCGTCCTGGTCACCGGTGACGGTGGCCGTGACGGCCGGCGCGGTGGTGTCCGGGTCCGGGTCGCCCGGGTCGTCGCCGGTCACGGTGAACTCGCCGACCATCATCCCGTGGCCCGGGATCGTGCAGAAGTAGCGGTACTTGCCCGGCGTCAGGGTCACCTGCGCCTCGTGGCGCCCGCCCTGGGCGTCGAACGGGTTGGCGACGATGTTGAGCGAGACGTCGTGGTTGTAGCCCGGCGTCGAGGTGTCGAAGGTGAGCGTGTGCGGCATGCCGATGGTGTTCCCGGCGGCCACGCTGTTGTCGAAGATGATCGTCGCCGGACCGGCGACCGCCGTGGACGGCGCGGAGAGGTAGCGGTCGACGGGGTTGCCCGCCGTCCAGGTGAGGACCTGGTCCTGGGCCGAGGCGGCCGCCGGGACGAGGGAGAGACCCGCGAGCGCGCCGAGAAGCGCGACGAGGAGCCGGCGGAGGAGCCGGCTGCCGTCGGAGCGGGTACGGGGTCGGGGGGTGTGGTCGAGCTGAGACATGGACGGTGACACCTTTCGAGGGAGTCTCACGAAGGTGGACCGGTGCGGCGGGCTGGCGCCCGCCGCACCGGTCCGGGTACGACCTAGGAGAGGTCCTTCACGCGGACGTTGCGGAACTCCATGAGGTCGTTGTTGCCGTGGTTCTGCAGGCCGATGAAGCCGCTCGCGAACTGGCGCAGGTCGGTGGGCGGGTCGCCGGCGCGCGAGGACTGCTGGCCGGGGGCGTTCTCCCACTCGTTGATCACCACGCCGTTGCGCAGGATCGTGTACTGCTGGCCGACGACGCGGATCTCGTAGTCGTTCCACGTGCCCTTCTCCGTGACACCGGCCTCCTCGAGGGTGGTGGGGGAGAAGTTGTAGACCGACCCGGTCTTCTGCGGCTCGCCGGTCGGGCCGTCGTACAGCTGGATCTCGTGACCGCACATGATCGCGACCCAGGCCTCGGACTGGTTCTGTCCGCACTCGGGCTGCTCGGCGGCCGTCGGGTCCGGGAAGCGGATGAACACGCCGCTGTTGGCGTACGTGTCGCCCTCGGACACGTCGCGGTACTGCAGCTTGAGCGAGAAGTCGGAGAACTCCTCCTCCTCGTACCACAGCATCCCGAGCCCACCCTGGCTGAGGAGCGAGCCGCCCGGGAGCAGCTCGAAGTGCCCGCCCGGCGCCTGACGCCACCCGTCGAGGGAGTCGTCCGTGCCGTCGAAGAGCCAGCGGTAGCCGCCCTCAGAGAGGTCGGCGCGGGTCGCGGCGGTGCTCAGGCGTCCGGCGTCGCGGCCGGTGAGCACGCCGTCGGCCCGGAGCTGACGCACCAGGTCGTTGACGTGCCGGACGAAGGCACCCTTGTTGTCCCACTCGCCCTCGTCGTTGACGAGGTCGGCGATGGTGCAACCGCCCAGGTCCTGGTTCGCCACGCCCGTGTCGACGTCACCGATCCACACCGTGTCACGCGCGTCGGGGACGGCGCACTCGATGACGACCGGGGTCTCCACCGTCTCCACCGAGCCGTCCGCGTAGGTGACGGTCAGCGTGGCGGTGTAGTCCGCGATCCGGTCGTAGGTGTGCCGGGGGTCGGCCTCGGTGGACGTGTTCCCGTCCCCGAAGTCCCACTGCCACGACACGCCGCCGGAGCGGGAGCCGGTGAACTGCACCGTGAGCGGGCTGCTCTGGACGCTCGTCGCCAGCGCGGTCGGCGCCGGGGTGGCCGGGCCGCCGTTGTAGACGACGCGGATGAGCTTCTGGTTCTGGTCCAGGGTGAAGAACGCGCTGCCGTAGTCGAGCATGTACAGCGCGCCGTCCGGCCCGAACTCCGCGTCCATCCAGCTCTGCAGCTGGTTGCTGCCGCCGCCGGCGCGGATGATGTGGCGCAGGTCCTCGGCGAAGGCCGGGGGAGACTGCTCCTCGATGCCGTCCGGGTCCGGGGTCACCGCGACGCGGTTGTTGGAGTTGGACTGGTCACCGATGAGCCACTTGCCCTCCCAGTACTCCGGCCACGCGACGTCGCTGTCCTCGGCGACCTGCGAGGTGCGGTAGGTCGGTCCGGACATGACCGCCTGGCCGCCACCACGCAGGTAGGGCTGGGTGTAGACGACCTCCTCGGCGTCGTAGCTCGGGATGCCGTTCTCGTCACGCGGGAAGACCGGGCCACCGCCACCGGGGGAGTACCAGATCATGTTGTCCCGCGCGTCGGGGATGTCCACCAGGCCGGTGTTGCGCGGCGAGGTGTTCTCCAGGTCGTCGCAGTCGTACCAGTCGGTGAGGACGCTGGCGTCCTCGTTGCTCCGGTCACGGTACGGCTGACGGTCGCCCATGCAGAAGGGCCAGCCCTGGTTCCCGGCCGAGGTGATGATCGTGGCCGTCTCGTACTTCGCCGGGCCGAGCTCGGGGCTCGGGCCGCCCGCGTCGGGCCCGACCCACGCGGTGGTCACCCAGTCGGTGTCCGGGTCGACCTGCAGCCGCGAGGGGTTGCGCAGACCCATGACGTAGATCTCGGCGAGCGACTTCCCGCCGCCCTCCTCCTCACCGGTGAACAGGTTGCCCTCGGGGATCGTGTACGTGCCGTCGTCCTCGGGGTGGATCCGGATGATCTTGCCGTTGAGGTCGTTGGTGTTGCCCGACGTGCGACGCGCGTCCTGGAAGGAGATCCCGGCGTACTCCTGGGTCCAGTTGTTGCCCGAGTAGCCCTCGGACCCCTGGGAGGAGTTCGAGTCACCGGTGGACACGTAGAGGTTGCCCTCGCTGTCGAAGTCCATGCCGCCGCCGGCGTGGCAGCAGCTGTGGATCTGCGTCTCCCACTCGAGGAGGTCGACGCGGGACTCCTGGTCGATCGTGACGTTCTCCGGGTCGTAGGTGAACCGGGAGATCGTGCGCATGCCCACGCGCTGCTCGGTGTCGATCGAGTCGTAGGGCATCCAGTAGACGTAGAGCCAGTTGTTCTCGGCGAAGTTCGGGTCCGGCTCGATGCCGAACAGGCCCTCCTCCGACTTCGTCAGCTCGTCACCGCTGCCGCGGTTGCCGAAGACGTCGAGCACGGTGAGCAGGGTGACCTCACGGGTCTCCGGGTCCCACTGGTGGATGCTGCCGCAGCCCAGGCCCACGTTCTCCGAGTCCCACGAGGGGATCGGGCCGGTGGGGCAGGCGCCGCGGCCGACGTAGAAGATCGTGCCGTCCGGCGCGGCGGACAGGCCGTGCGACTCACCGATCTGGTCGAGCGTGCCGGGGGTGTTGGTCGACGTCAGACGCTCGATCTCGTAGTTCGAGCCGATCGTCGCCTGGCAGTCGGCGCGCACGATGCCGGTGGACCACTGGATCGCACCGAGCAGGTGGCTGCGGAAGCCGTCCTCGGAGTAGCTCTCCGCGGTGCCGCCCATGCCGGTGTAGAAGGACCGGCCGCCGTCGTAGTCACGGCACCACGAGATCGGGTGGAAGGCGCCGTTGGCACTGGACCCGGCGTCGTAGTCCCACTCCTGGACCTGGGCCACGGTGTGGACCTGCCCGATCGGGTTCTCCTGCCAGTTGTACCACTTGTCCGAACGCGTCCAGTTGAGCGGCAGACCCGCGTTCGCCACGTGCTGGCGGTCGACGACGTTGACGGTCGCCTCCTGCACGGGGATCTCGACGTCCGGCGGGTTGGCCGACTCGTCGGTGAAGAGCAGCCAGTCGGCGAGCTGGGTGAGACCCTCGCCGGAGTTCTTCGTGATGTCGAGCTGGAAGAACTTGTACTCCGCGGAGTTCTCGATCTCGTAGCTCTTGCGCTGGAAGCGCTGGGGGAAGTCGTCGCTGCGGGTGTCGAGGTCGACCCACGTCTGGCCGTCGACCGACCCGCGCATCGTCCAGGTCTCCGGGTCACGGCCCGCGGAGTCGTTCGCCGAGGTCATGACGTAGCTCGTGATGACGGCCGGCTCGGCCAGCTCGAGGGTGATCGTCGCCGTCGGGACGAAGCCGAGCCACTTGGTGCCCTCGTCGTCGTCGATGAGGTTGGCCGCGGTCTCGTTCGGCGGGTTCTCGGCGCTCGCGGAGATGCTCGTGACCGCCTGCGGCGTGGGCCGGATGCCCGCGGGGCGGGCGCCGAGCAGGCCGGTGAACCACTGCGACTCGGCCTGGGCGGTGACGGCGTCGCGGACTCCGAGGAAGCCTCCGCCGTCGTTGATGAAGTCCTGGAGGGCGGCCTCCTGGTCGACGTCGAGGTCGTTGCCCTCGGCGGACAGGAAGACGACGCCGCGGTAGCCGTCGAGGTTCTCGTCGGTGAAGGCGGTCGCGTCGTCGGTGACGGTGACCTCGAAGCCGTGCTCCTCACCGAGCTCGGTGATCGTCGTCGCGGCCTCGACGACCGGGTCCTCCTGGACCTCCGGGTCGCCGTGGTAGACGAGGACGGCGACGTCCGTGGCCGCCTGCGCGGCGGTCGCGACCGCCTTGGCCGTTCCGCCCGTCCGCTCGGCACGGTCCGCGCCCGGCGCGGCGAGCGCGGGACCGGCGGACATGGTCAGCATGAGCGCGGCGCTGGCCGTGAGGACCCCGGCGCGTCTGAGGCGGTAGGAACCGCCTGTGCCGGGTTGGACTCGTGGTGTTGTGCTCAACTCTCCCCCTTTGGAGTACAACGTGCTGGTCCGGCGGCCTGTGGCGGCCGGGTGGTGCGACTGCTCAGTGACCTCCTTCGTGGCCGTGGAACCGGTCGATGGCCTCCTGCGCGCCGTCGGGCATGGAGCCGTCCGCGTTGCGCACGAGGAAGATGCCCGCCATCCCGGCGTCGGAGTGGAACTGGACGTGGCAGTGGTACATCCACGCCCCCGGGCCGACGTCCTCGCCGGCGATCACCTGGAAGCCGAAGGAGTCCCCACCGTTGAGGTCCCGGTTGTCGATGATCTGGCTGGAGTCGCGGGGACCCTCGAGGTACCCGGTGCGGGTGTTGGCCCAACGATGGGCGTGCAGGTGGAAGGTGTGGAACATGTCGCCGTGGCCGATGCAGATGAACTCCACGGTCTCCCCGTGGTTGGCCTCGAACATCGGCGTGTTCGGCGCGAGCTTGTTGTTGATGAGCATCCCGTTGAACACCATCGTGAACTGGCGGTCGGGCAGGATGTCGCCGCGACGGCGGACGACGAGCCCGCCGTAGAGGCCCGCGGCGATGCCGCCGGATCCGTGCACCGTGCCCATCGCGTGGTCGTGGTAGTGCCAGTAGCCGGCGGTCCCGGGACGGGCCCAGCGGCCGAGCGACTTCTCCCCGGTGGTGCGCCAGGTGTAGGTGCGGGTCTCGCCGGGCTGGTTGAACGAGTCGTTCATCGGGGCGCCGTCGGAGTCGGTGGTGTACAGGACGCCGTGCGGGTGGATGGAGACGGTGCTCTGGGTCGTGTTGACGAGGGTGATCTCCATCGTGTCGCCCTCGTACATCTCGAGGACGGGTCCGGGGATCGTCGCCTGGCCGGGCGCGAGCCCGTAGCCGAACTGTCCGCCGCCGAGGTCCTCGACGTACATGGTGATCCGGTGCGTCGTCCCCTCCGGGGTCGCGAGCGAGCGCGACAGGGGTGCGGTCGCTGCGGCGGCGGCGGACGTGCCGCCCAGCGCCGCGGCGGTCGCCGGGACGAAGAGGGCAGCTGCCGCACCGGCGAGCATGCTGCGCCGCGAGAAGCCTGAGTCGGCCTGCGGCGTGGTGGGTGTGTCGGTCATGGAGGCTCCTGTCGTCGTGACACGACACCACGGTCTGCGCACCTCGCCGGCAGAAGGTCCCCCCGACGACGACGCGTTGCTGGTGGGCGAGCGCGTCGTTGCGACTACCGAGGCGTGAGGCAAATAACACCAATCGGGCCGACAGTAGGCCCCCTTCCGACGAGCGTCAAGCAAAAGACGAGAAGTCAGTACCGGTGACACGGAAGTAGTTTTCGCAGAACCGGCGGGATGGTGCGGCTCGTCCGGAGCTGCCCGGTCGCTCGTCCTGCGCGCCGACGGGTCGCCCGCATGGTGGACGGCACCGCGCGCATCGGTGGGACGGACGGCGACCGACCTGCGGACTTGGGCGCGTGTTGGGATCCTTCTGCGTGTCGATTTACCCAAAGGGGGTTGCCGTTTGCCGCCTTAGCCGCTTGACTCTCTCCCGGGGGTTGCCCCGACATTGATGTCGTCAAAGGGCAGGGAGTGACACATGAGGTCACGGATTGCGTGTTCGCGGTGGGGTGCAGCGGTGGGGACACCGGCAGTGCCGCGCCCGAGGGTGGGGGCTCGCGCTGCTGGAGCGTCTCACCGGCTGCTGCCGCGCCCAGGGCGGCACGCCTCACCGCCAGCACGCTGACGACAGCGCGCGGGCCAGCCGGGCCCACGGCGCCACCCTCCGTCCACCGCCCGCGCGCGCGGCGTCGCGTCGCCGGGTATCTACCTCAGCACAAGGAGAAACCATGCGTAAGAGACTTGCCAGCGTCCTCATCGGCGGCATCGCGCTCGCCGGGTTCGGGGCTGCGGTGCCGGCCCAGGCGGCCCTCACCACCAACTGCAACGGGCACGCTGCCGACGTCACGATCCCCGGCGACCTCGTCGTGAGGGCGGGCAAGGCCTGCTCCCTGGAGAACACGATCGTCAACGGCAACGTGCGCGTCGCCGCGGACGCGGACCTCGTCGCCGACGGCCTCACGGTCAACGGCAACGTCAACGTCCAGGCCGGGGCCTACCTCGACCTCGTGAACTCCTCTGTCACCGGGAACGTCGCCAACAACGGCGGCTTCGGGATCTACCTCGACGACACGACCCTCAACGCCTACAACGGCAACGCACGTGACAACGCCGAGAGCTTCCTGTGGACCTACGGGGCGGAGTTCAACGGGCGCGTCGCGGCCACCGGCGGATCCCTCCTGCTCGAGAGCTCCTACGCGAACCGCGCGGTGGAGACGACCGACACCCAGTACACCGACATCCTCGACTCCGTCGTCGCCGGCGCGCTCACCGTCACCGGCTCGGAGTTCGGTGCGCTCGTCTGCGGCAGCGAGGTCGACGGCCACGCGACCTTCGCCAGCAACAACGTGGGCGTCCAGCTCGGCTCCGGCGGCGCGCTCGGCGAGTGCGAGGGCGGCAGCAGCGTCTGGGGCGGGAACGTCACCGTGTCCGGCACGACCGGCCACGTGCAGGTCTCGGACAACATCATCCGTCGCAACCTCGCGGGCACCGGCAACGAGTCCGTCGAGGCGAGCAACAACCGCGTCCGCGGCGAGCTGCAGGGCCAGTTCGCCGAGCAGGCCGCGCAGCGCATGATGCGGATGCAGGCCGCCGCGCCCGAGGCCGACGCCGAGCGCGACGTCCTCGAGCAGCTCCGGTCCGAGCGTCTCACCAAGGCGGAGCAGGCCGCCGTGGCCGCCGGCCCCGCGCAGCTCTGACCTGACCGCTCACCGCCGCAGGCCCCGCACCACACAGGTGCGGGGCCTGCGGTGCTGAGGGCGCCGGGCCGTCGGGCAGACCGTCAGCGGCCGGCGGCGTAGCCCTGCATGCCGCGCGGGTTGGCAGCCGCGCCGAGCAGCCCGGTGGCCGGGTCCCGGGTGACGGCGGACAGCCGCCCCAGGGACCAGTCGCCGGCGCGCGTCACGCGGTGGCCCCGCCGCTCGAGCTCGGCGATGACGTCCTCGCCCAGCCGGTCCTCGACGACGGCGCGCGCCGGGTCCCACGCGCGCGGCCAGAACGAGTCGGGCATCGAGCGGGTGTGGAACGCCGGGGCGTCGATGGCCTCCTGCGGGCCGTACCCGCCGACGATCGTGCGGAGCAGGTAGAGCAGCTGCCACTGGTCCTGCTGGTCGCCGCCGGGGGAGCCGAGTGCGGTGACGGCGTGACCGTCGCGCAGCACGAGCGTGGGCGTGAGCGTGGTGCGCGGACGGCGCCCGGGCTGGAGCGAGGACGAGGCGCCGTCCTCCAGCCACGTCATCTGCAGCCGCGTGCCCAGGCAGAAGCCGAGCCCGGGGACGGTCGGGGAGGACTGCAGCCACCCGCCCGAGGGCGTCGCGGAGACCATGTTGCCCCACCGGTCGACGACGTCGACGTGGCAGGTGTCCCCGCGCTGCTCGCCGCCCGTGCCGACGGTCGGCTCGCCGACGCCGGCGACCTGCGCGTCGTCTGTCTCGCGCAGTGGCGGGCGGAACGGCTCGCGGCCCGGGACGACGCCCGGCCGCAGCTCGGCGGAGGCGGTCTCCCCGATGAGCGCGCGACGCTCGGCGGCGTAGCCGGGGGAGAGGAGGACGTCGAGGGCGGCCCGTGCGTCGTCGTCGTCGCCGTAGTAGGCGTCGCGGTCGGCGAGGGCGAGCTTGAGGACCTCGAGGACGGTGTGTGCGCCGAGCGCGGTGGACGGGTCGAGGCGCTCGTCGTCGAGGCCGTCGAGCAGGGTGAGCATCTGCAGGAGCGCCGGCCCCTGCCCCCACGGGCCGGTCTTGGCGACCGTGTGGCCACGGAACTCGGCGGTGACCGCGGGCTCGTAGCCCGCGGTGAAGGCGGCGAAGTCCGCGGGCGTGATGACCCCGGCGTAGGTACCGCCGTCGGAGTGGCGGTGGGGGACGGCGGCGAACCGGGAGGCCTCCTCGGCGACGAACCCCTCGCGCCACGCGGCCCGCGCCGCCTCGATCCGACTCTCCCGGTCACCGGCACCGCCCGCCCCGACGAGGCGTTCGAGGGTGCGGGCGTACGCCTCGTTGCGGACGAGCTCACCGGGCCGCGGGACGCGCCCGCCGGGGAGCCACAGCGCGGCCGAGGTGGGCCAGTGCTCGCGGAAGAGGTCGGCGACGGCGGCGATGGTGCGGCACGTCGCGGGCAGGACGGGGTGGCCGTCGCGGGCGTACCCGATCGCGGGGGCGAGGACGTCGGCGAGGTCCCAGGTGCCGTGGTCGCGCAGGAGCAGCAGCCAGGCGTCGACGGCGCCCGGCACGGCCGCGGCGAGGGCACCGGCGCCGGGGACGAGGTCGAGGCCCAGGCCGCGGTAGTGCTCCCGGGTGGCGCCGGCGGGCGCCGGACCCTGCCCCATGAGGACCACCGGGTCGCCCGGGGCGTCGGCCGTCACGAAGATCGCCGGCATGTCCCCGCCCGGCCCGTTGAGGTGCGGCTCGACGACGTGGAGGACGAAACCGGCCGCCGCGGCGGCGTCGAAGGCGTTGCCGCCGCGCTCGAGGACGGACTGGGCCGTCGCCGTCGCGATCCAGTGCGTCGAGGCCGCCATCCCGAAGGTGCCCTGGAGGGTGGGGCGCGTGGTGAAGGGGGGCGGTGGGGTGAAGGCCGGCGGCATCGGGCCAGCGTAACGACGGCACTGCGCGACCGGCAGAACGGGACCTACCCAGTGTTGCCAGGTACCGGTACCTAGCGTTACTGTCTACCAGTACCCAGCGTTACTAGGTAGAGGTGGTCGCGTGGCCAGCCAGCTGACGGAGATGCTCAAGGGGACCCTTGAGGGGATCGTCCTCGCGATGCTCGACGAGCGGTCCGCCTACGGGTACGAGATCACCACGGGCCTGCGCGACCGCGGCTTCGCCGAGATCGCCGAGGGCACCGTCTACGCCCTGCTCGTGCGCATCGAGCAGCGCGGCCTCGTCGAGGTGGAGAAGGTCCCGTCCGAGAAGGGCCCGCCCCGCAAGGTCTACTCGCTCAACGCCGCCGGCCGCACCCGGCTCGCGGAGTTCTGGGCCACCTGGAGGTTCCTCGCCGAGCGCATCGCCCAGCTCGACGACGACACGCACGAAGGGGGAGCACGATGACAGGAAAGTGGTACGAGGCCCTCACGGGCTCGCTGGAGGAGAAGAGGCAGTACCGGCAGGACAAGGCCCGCATCGACGGGCTGCCCGAGCCGCAGCGCACCGCTGCCCGGGCGATGCACCGGTACCTCATGTACTACGGGGCCGTCACCGCCGCTGACGCGCTCACGACGATGGTCACCGACCTCGCCGACCTCTGGGAGCGCGCCGCCGTCGACGGCACGCCGGTCCGCGACATCGTCGGGGAGGACCCGGTCGACTTCGCCGAGACGTTCGCCCAGGCCTACGTCGGCAAGCAGTGGCTCGACAAGGAGCGCGCCCGCCTCACGAGGGCGATCGAGGGCGCCACCGCCCAGGAGAAGGGGACGGACGCATGACCACGACCACCCGCGAGCCCGCCGTCCGGGTGCGCGGGATCAGGAAGTCCTTCAAGGGGCTCGACGTCCTGCGCGGCGTCGACCTCGACGTCGCGGCGGGCAGCATCCTCGCCCTCCTCGGCTCCAACGGCGCCGGCAAGACGACGCTCGTGCGGATCCTCTCCACGCTCACGCGACCGGACGCGGGCAGCGCCGTCGTCCACGGGCACGACGTCCTCGCCGAGCCCGCCGCTGTCCGCGAGTCGATCAGCCTCACCGGCCAGTTCGCCGCCGTCGACGACGTGCTCACCGGGCGGGAGAACCTCGTGCTCGTCGCGCGGCTGCGCCACCTGCCGAACCCCGGAGCCGTCGCCGACGAGCTGCTCGACCGCATGTCCCTCACCGACGCCGGCGGGCGCCGGGCGGGGGAGTACTCCGGCGGCATGCGCCGCCGCCTCGACATCGCGATGAGCCTCGTCGGCGACCCGCCCGTCGTCTTCCTCGACGAGCCGACCACGGGCCTGGACCCGCAGGGGCGCGCCGAGGTGTGGCGGACCGTCAAGCGGCTGGCCGACGCCGGCACCACCGTCCTCCTCACCACGCAGTACCTCGAGGAGGCCGAGCAGCTCGCCGACCGGATCGCGATCCTCCACGGGGGCACGATCGTCCAGCACGGCACGCTCGCCGAGCTGAAGGCGCTCCTGCCGCCGGCGACCGTGGAGTACGTGGAGAAGCAGCCCACCCTCGAGGAGGTCTTCCTCGTCCTGGTCGGGGAGCCCGCCGAGGACGCCAGCGGTGTGTCGGTGAGGAGGGACCGGTGATGGCCACCCACGCCCTCGCGGACACCCGCGCCCTCACCGGGCGCTCGCTGCGCCACGTCCTGCGCAGCCCGGACACGATCATCACGACGGCGATCACGCCTGTCGCGATCATGCTGCTCTTCGTCTACGTCCTCGGCAGCGCCATCGACACCGGCGGCCGGTACGTCGACTACCTCCTGCCGGGCATCCTGCTCATCACCATCGCCTCGGGCGTCGCCTACACGTCCTACCGGCTGTTCCTCGACCTCGCGGGCGGGATCGTCGACCGCTTCCGGTCGATGCCGGTCGCCCGGCCCGCCGTGCTGTGGGCCCACGTCCTCACGTCGCTGGTTGCGAACGCCGTCTCGGTGGCGCTCGTCGTCGGCGTCGCGTTCCTCATCGGCTTCCGCACCGGGGCGTCCGTGGGTGCCTGGCTCGCCGTCGTCGGGATCCTCACGCTCTTCACCCTCGCCCTCACCTGGCTCGCGGTGGTCGCCGGGCTCAGTGCCAGGACGGTCGACGGCGCGGGTGCGTTCGGCTACCCGCTGATCTTCCTGCCGTTCCTCAGCTCGGCCTTCGTCCCGACCGACGGCATGCCGGGACCGGTCGCGTGGTTCGCCGAGCACCAGCCGGTGACGCCGGTCGTCGACACGCTGCGCTCCCTGTTCGCCGGGACGCCCGTGGGGACGGACATCTGGGTCGCTCTCGCGTGGCTCGCCGCGGTCCTGCTCCTCGGCTACGCCGCGGCCGTCGTCCTGGATCGCCGCAAGGCGCGCTGACCGACCCCCTGCCGGGCGGCGGGGGCTCGGCGGCGGCGCCGCTCAGCCCGGGAGCGGCGTGCCCTGGTGGAAGACGCACCGCACGGCGCCGTCCTCCTCGCACCACAGCGAGGAGCGGCGGCTCGCGCCGGTGCCGAGGTCGAGCCGGTAGGTGAGGAGGAGCGTGCCGGGCCCGACCTCGCGTGCCGCTCGCTCGGTGAGCGTCGCGGGCCCGGGCGGCAGCGACTCGCCGGTGAGCTCGGCGAGGATCTCCTCCCGGCCCCACCACCTGCCCGACTGCCCGATCTCGGTGAAGTCCGCGGAGAGCAGCGGCTCCAGGCGCGAGCGGTCCGCGCGCACGGCCGGGCTCAGCAGCAACTCCTCACCTGCCCACGCCGCTGCGGCGAGGTCGGTCATCGCCACCCCAGAGCCGGCGCGAGGTGGGTGAGGACCGCCTCGACGACGTGGGCGTTGTAGTCCACGCCGAGCATGTTCGGCACCGTGAGCAGCAGGGTGTCCGCCGCGGCCACCGCCTCGTCGGCCGCGAGCTCCTCCACCAGCCGGTCCGGCTCGCCCGCGTAGGACCTGCCGAAGCGGGCGAGCCCGCCCTCGAGCCGGCCGACCTGGTCGGTGGAGTGCGTGTCGCGCCAGAAGAGCTCGCGGTCCTGGTCGGTGACGAGCGGGAAGATCGAGCGGCTCACCGAGACGCGCGGCTCCCAGTCGTGGCCCGCAGCGCGCCAGGCGTCGCGGTAGCGCTGGATCTGCTCGGCCTGCAGCAGGTGGAAGGGGATCCCGGTGTCCTCGGTGAGCAGGGTGGAGCTCATGAGGTTCATCCCGTGCTCGGCCGCCCACTCCGCGGTGGCCCGCGACC
This sequence comes from Georgenia wutianyii, assembly GCF_006349365.1. Lineage (NCBI taxonomy): Bacteria > Bacillati > Actinomycetota > Actinomycetes > Allobogoriellales > Allobogoriellaceae > Georgenia > Georgenia wutianyii. The sequence continues at coordinate 2,620,689 of NZ_CP040899.1, read as the reverse complement.
CCGCGCCCCACCAGACCCGCCGACGCAGCCCGGGGGAGTGCGGCTCGACGCGCAGCAGCCCGGGCGGGTTGGGGAACATCGGGCGCGGGTTCGGCTCGGCGAAGCCCTCGCCGTCGAGCACCTCGAGGAGGCGCAGCGTGCGGGAGCGGGCCATGTCGGCGTCGGAGGTGCCGGCGTCGGGGACGTTGCCGAAGTACTCGTAGCCGCGGACCACCTGCTCCGGTGAGCCGCGGCTGACGCCGAGCTGGAGCCGCCCGCCGGAGATGAGGTCGGCGGCGCCGGCGTCCTCGGCGAAGTACAGCGGGTTCTCGTAGCGCATGTCGATGACGCCGGTGCCGATCTCGATGCGGCTCGTGCGGGCGCCGATCGCGGCGAGCAGCGGGAACGGCGAGGCGAGCTGGCGGGCGAAGTGGTGGACGCGGAAGTAGGCGCCGTCGGCCCCGAGCTCCTCGGCCGCGACCGCGAGCTCGATCGACTGCACGAGCGCGTCGCGTGCGGAGCGCACCTGCGACTGCGGCGAGGGAGCCCAGTGGCCGAAGGACAGGAAGCCGATGTTCTTCATTCCGGGGACAACACGGTCGCCTCCGGCGTATTCCGATGAGTTCGCCGTCCTGGCAGGGTCGGCAGGGGGAGGAAGGGAGAACCGGGTGGGTTTGATCGTGGTGCAGGCGTTCGTGACGCTCGACGGCGTCGTCCAGGCAGGAGGCGGGCCGGAGGAGGACACCGACGGCGGGTTCCCGCACGGAGGATGGCAGGCGAGGTACGACACCGAGCACGGCGGCACGGAGATGGGTGGTCTCGTCCGGGAGTGGGAGGGCAGGACCGGGGCGCTCCTGCTGGGGCGGCGGACGTACGAGATCTTCGCCGGCTCGTGGGGGGTGTGGGACGAGAACGCCCCAGGCTTCCAGGGCGAGCTGACGCGGCGCTACAACCGGGTGCCGAAGTACGTCGCCTCGCGGACGCTGACGCGGCTCGGCTGGGCCGGGTCCCACCTCCTCGGGCAGGACGTGCCGGGCGCGGTCCGCCGGGTGCGGGAGGAGGTGGACGGCGAGGTCCGGGTCTGGGGCAGCACGCGCCTGGTGCGGACGCTGGCCGCGCACGGGCTGGTCGACGAGTACCGGCTCGCGCGCTACCCCGTCGTCCTGGGCACGGGGAAGCGGCTGTTCTCCGACGGCTTCGCGCCGTCCGACCTCCGCCTCACCAGGTCCCGCGCCCTGTCCTCCGGCGTGGTCGTGTCCTGGTACCGGCCCGTACGAGAGGTTGCGGCCAGTCCCTGACCGCGTCCTGTGATGGTCTCATCGTGGCCGGACCCACCGGCCGCCCGAGAAGGGGGAGCACCGATGTTTCGAGGGTTCGCCACGACCAGCTTCTACGCCGACGACCTGGCCGAGGCCGTCGCCTGGTACGCCGAGCTGTTCGGCGTACAGCCGTACTACGCCTACCCACCCCCGCCGGCCGAGCCCGCGTACGTGGAGTTCCGGGTCGGCGACGACGAGGACGAGCTCGGGTTCATCGACCGCCGGTACGCGCCCGCCGGGGCGTCCAACCCGCCTGGTGGAGCCGTGGTGTTCTGGCACGTCGACGACCTGCCCGGGACGGCGCAGCGCCTGCTCGCGATGGGGGCGACCGAGTACGAGCCGGTCACCCCGCGCGCCCAGGGGTTCACCACGGCATCGTTCGTCGACCCGTTCGGGAACGTCCTCGGCGTCATGCACAACCCGCACTACCTCGAGGTCGTCGGACGACGAGCGAGGGAGTGAGGCCGCGGCCCGCCCGGCCGGTCCGGGCCGCTCACGGCGACCGGAACCTGCCACCACGTCCGCGACACGCGCGCGACACGCCGCTGGACGGCGCTTCCCGGGCCGGGGCGCGAGGACTTGTGGGCAGGTTCGGCGCGCCACCCCGACTGCCGGGACCGGCGTCGGCGGCTCTCAGGACTCCGGCGCGAAGGCCTCGAGGACGAGGAACGCGACGATGCACATCCACTCGTCGAGCTGCTCGTCACCGTCGGGCACGAGGCAGGCCGGGCGGGAGCCCATGCGGTCGTACTCGACCGTGAAGGGGCCGATGCGGTGGACCCGCATCCCAGCCATGTCGTACTCGACCGGCACGTCCCCGATACGGCGCAGCCGCATGCCGACGAGGTCGTACTCGATCTCGTGCTCGCCGACGTGGGAGGGCCGGGTGCCCAGGACGTCGTACTCGATGCGGTGGTCGCCCACCTGGCGCAGCCGGTGACCGACCCTGTCGTAGTCGAGCATGAGGTACCCGAGCGAGACGGGCAGGGAGCCGAACAGGGCGTAGTCGATGCGGTGCTCGCCGATCTGTCGCAGGCGGGTGCCCATCATGTCGTAGTCCAGCTCAGCGATCATCCCGCCGAGCGTAGTGACGAGCGCGGCCGGCCGGGCGGGAACGGGTCGATGCGTGGGTGGTGGGCGTCAGAACCTGCCACGAAGTCCCGTCGAGGAGGCCTCCGGGGCGGCAGTGCGCGGCGTGTCGCGGGCGTGTCGCGGACTTGGTGGCAGATTCCGGACGGCGCCGGCCGGAGGGGCGATGAGTTCTCGCCGGGAGCGCGGTCGGGTAATGGCGACGTGTCCGATGTGCCCGAAAGGACCTACCATGAAGCTCACCGTCCACACCTTCGCCAGCCTCGACGGCGTCATGCAGGGGCCCGGCTCCCCGGAGGAGGACCCGAGCGGCGGGTTCGACCGCGGCGGATGGGTCGTCCCGTTCATGGAGGAGGACTTCGGCCGGGTCGTGGACAGCTGGTTCGCGCGGACCACCGAGCTGCTCTTCGGCCGCACCACCTACGACCTCATGGCGGGGTACTGGCCGCAGGTCACCGACCCGGACGACGCCGTCGCCGCCGTGCTCAACGGCAGCCCCAAGCACCTCGTCTCGATGACGGTCACCGCCCCGTCCTGGGCCAACACGGTGAGCGTCATCGCCGACGACGTCGCAGGCCGGGTCCGGGAGCTCACGAACCGGCCCGGGGGAGAGCTGCAGGTCCACGGGTCGTGGCGGCTCGTCCAGGCGCTGCACGAGGCGGGCCTGGTCGACGAGTACCGGATCATCGAGTTCCCGGTGGTCGTGGGCGAGGGGAAGCGGATCTTCCGGGACGGGGCGACGGCCTCCAGCTTCGACGTCGTGGAGACGCAGGTGCTCGGGTCCGGCGCCGTCTACCGGGTGCTGCGCCCCACGCCGTTCACCAGAGGCGCCTTCTCCGTCGAGGACGGGCGGGAGACCGTCGCGCTCGACGTCTGACCGGACCTGCCGGCGGAAGAGGGGGGAGTGGTGCTCTGGTTGAACTCTCGATCACGGACGACCTGCTCGGGCCCCGGTCGCGGGGTGGCACCCCGCGGCCGGGGCCCGGACGCGCCCGGCTCGCTCGAGGGTGCGCGTCCCGACGCGGGCGGGGCCGGCCGGTGGGGACTACGGTGCCCGCATGGTCGAGCAGGTGCCGGTGACCGGTGACCTGCCCGGCCTGCGCCCGTTCCGGGTCGCGGTGCCCGAGGCGGAGCTCGCCGACCTGCGCGACCGACTACGGCGCACCCGCTGGCCCGAGGCCGCGCCGGCGCCCGGCTGGGAGCAGGGGATCCCGCTCGAGGTCGTGCAGCGGCTGTGCCGGCGCTGGGCCGAGGGCTACGACTGGCGGGCCACCGAGGCGCGGCTCGACGCGGTCCCGCAGTACCTCGTCACCGTCGACGGGCTCGATCTTCATCTGCTGCACGCACGTTCGCCGCACCCCGGCGCCTTCCCGCTGGTCCTCACCCACGGCTGGCCCGGCTCGGTGCTCGAGCTGCTGTCGCTCGTCGGGCCGCTCACCGACCCGCCGGCGCACGGTGGCCGGGCCGAGGACGCGTTCGACGTCGTCATCCCCTCGCTGCCCGGGTACGGGTTCAGCGGCAGGCCGACGACGCGCGGCTGGGGGATCGAGCGCGTCGCGCGCGCCTGGGCACGGCTCATGGCGCTGCTCGGGTACGACCGGTACGGCGCCGCGGGCAGCGACTGGGGGACGAGCGTGTCGGCGACGCTCGGCGTGCTCGACCCGGCGCACGTCGCCGGGGTCCACCTCGTGCCACCGCTCGCCGGCCCCCGACCCGACGGCGGTCCGCCCAGCCCCGAGGAGCGGGCGGCGCTCGCCGAGCTGGCGCAGCGGGGGCGGGAGTCGTCGGCGTACTCCGAGGTGCACCGGACCGCGCCGCAGACGGTCGGCTACGCGCTCACCGACTCACCGGCCGGCCTGTGCGCCTGGCTCGGGGAGAAGCTCCTCGCCTGGACGGGCCCGCCCGGACTCACCGACGACCAGGTCCTGGACCAGGTGAGCCTGTACTGGTTCACCCGTACCGCAGCCTCCTCGGCCCGGCTCTACGCGGAGAGCATCGGGCAGGTGGCCGGCTGGCTCGGCGGGCAGGACGAGCCGGTGGTCCGGGTGCCCGCAGGGGCCTCGGTCTTCGGGGCGGAGGTTCCCCGGCCCTCCCGACGCTGGACCGAGCGCCGCTTCCCGGACCTCCGGTACTGGGCCGAGCACGAGCGCGGCGGGCACTTCCCGGCCCTCGAGGTGCCCGAGCTGCTCGTGGAGGACCTGCGGGCGTTCTACCGCCACGTCCGCTGACCACCCTCTCGGGCGTCCGCCTTGGCCCCCGGCCGACGCGCAGGACGGGGGGCACCCCGAAATGACCTCGACCTGCGGCTCCTCCGTGCCAGACTTTCGGCCTGTGACCTGGAGCATCCGCCACGCCGCAGCCCCGACCGCCCTCCTTCTCGTCGCCTCCGGCGCCCTCGGAGCGTGCAGCGCGGAGGAGGACCCCACGGAGCGGGTCGCCGCGGCAGCCGCGCGGCTGGCGACGACGCTGGAGTCGGGCACGTGGGGGAGCACCGACCTCGCCGTCCCGCTCACCAACCTCGTCGACCTCCCGCGCGTGGTCGACGTCGTCGCCGTCGGGGAGCCGCAGACGACCGGCGAGGACGGGCCGCGCACCGCCGACGTCACCCTCGGCTGGGCCTGGGACCTCGACGCCGACGGCGAGAGCGACTGGACCTACGAGACCCGCGCCCGCCTCCACGAGGACGACGAGGGCGCGTGGACCCCCGAGTACGACGAGCGCGTGCTCGCCGAGGGACTCGGCGGGGGCGCCACGCTCAGCCTCGCCCGCACGGTGCCCGAGCGCGGGGACATCCTCGACGGCGCGGGCACCCCGATCGTCACCGACCGGCCGGTCCGGCGGGTCGGGATCGACAAGACCCGCTTCCCCGAGGGGGCGAGCGACGACGACGTCCGCGCCGGCGCCGTCGCCCTCGCGGAGGTCGTCGGGCTCGAGGACACCGCCGGCTACGCCGAGCGGGTCCTCGCCGCCGGACCGCGGGCGTTCGTCGAGATCATCACCGTGCGCGAGGGCTCGCAGGACGTCGACCTCGCCGCGCTCGAGGGCGTGCCCGGCGCCGTCGCGGTGCCGGACGAGCTGCCGCTCGCGCCCACGTCCGCCTGGGCCCGCCCGCTGCTCGGCCGGGCAGGGGAGGCGACCGCCGAGATCGTCGAGGAGTCCGAGGGCGCCGTCCAGGCGGGGGACGTCGTCGGGCTCTCCGGGCTGCAGCGCACCTTCGACGCGCAGCTGCGCGGCACCTCGGGCCTCGCCGTCGTCCGCACCGCCGCCGGCGGGGCCGAGTCGGAGGTGTTCGCCCGGGAGCCGGTCGACGGCGCCGACGTCCAGCTCTCGCTCGACACCGCGGTGCAGACCTCCGCGGAGGAGGCGCTCGCCGGGACCGAGGCCCCGGCCGGGCTCGTCGCCATCCGCCCCTCGACCGGCGAGGTGCTCGCCGTGGCGAACAGTGCGGGCACCGAGGGGCAGAACCTCGCCGCCCTCGCGACGCTCGCGCCGGGGTCCTCGTTCAAGGTGGTGACGGCGCTCGCGCTGCTGCGTGCCGGCGTGGGGCCCGACGACGTCGTCTCCTGCACCCCGGACGTCACGGTCGCGGGCTACGGCATCACCAACTACCCCGACTACCCGGCCACCCACCTCGGGGATATCGCGATGACCGACGCGATCGCGCAGTCGTGCAACACCGCGCTCATCAACGCGCGGGACGCCGTGAGCGCGCAGGACCTCGCCGACGCCGCCGCGGCCCTCGGCCTCGGGCAGCAGCTGGAGACCGGCTGGGGCGCGTTCACCGGCTCCGTGCCGACCGAGACGACCGAGACCGAGCTCGCCGCCGCGTTCATCGGGCAGGGGGAGGTGCTCGCCTCCCCGCTCACCATGGCCACGGTCGCGGCCTCGGTGCGGGCCGGCGCGGCGGTGACGCCCCGCCTGGTCCTCGGGCCGGAGGAGGTCGCCGACGGCGCTGCCGCCACGGCCCCGGCCGTGCCGCTCACCGCGGAGGAGGCCGAGGTGCTGTCGCGCTACATGCGCGCGGTGGTCGAGGAGGGCACCGGGATTCTGCTCGTCGACGTGCCCGGGGAGCCGGTCCACGCGAAGACCGGCTCGGCCGAGGTGGGGGCGGGGGACTCCTACCGGGTGGACTCGTGGATGATCGCCACCCAGGGCGACCTCGCCGTCGCCGCCCTCGTCCAGGGCGGTGGCCACGGCTCGATCGCCGCGGGCGGGATCGTCGAGGACTTCCTGCGGCAGGTGGCGGCGCGCTGAGGCGTGCGGGCCGGGCAAGTCGGGGATGCGGTTGGCGCACTGCTCGGCGCTGCCAGCGGTGCCTTGCACGCCGTTCCGCGTTCCCGAGGTGACGCCGGACGCCGGCAGAGAATTGGTGAGTTGCAAGAAGGTGGCGCCCTCGCTGGCGTATGACATTGCTTCGGGGTCAGCAGATAGTCGGCCCGCGTGACGTCTTTCGTGTAGTCGCGGACAGCGTGGAACTGACCGCGGCCATCTCATTGGCGCCCCGTAGGACCTCATCTGCCAGACGCCTGTCGAGTCGCCTGGCACACTCGGCTCATGGACCATCAATTGCGGGAGTCTGAAGGTGGGGCCCAAGTGCTGTATCACTACACAACGCTTGAAGGCTTGATTGGGATCTTGACCAGTGGTGTCGTCCGTGCCTCGTACGTGGGGCGCCTCAATGACCGAAATGAAGTTGAGGTTGGCCTGGAGGGGGTGCGGCGAGTTTTAAGTGAGGATCTGTACGGTGAAGGATTGCTTGGTAAGGTGAATGAGAACGACGACTTTGACCGAATATTCGTAGCGTGCTTCACTGAACGTGAAGACTCATTGCCGCTGTGGCGTGGTTATGCGTCGAGCGTTGGTGGCGGTTATGCGATTGGCTTCCGTAGGTCGGCCCTGGAGGCTGCAGTCGTTGTTGGCTCCAAACCTCCGCGGCATCCCATTCTTAAGCGTGTTCGTTATAATCCGGACGAGTTTCTAGCCGAGATTCGCCAACTAAAGAAGCGCGTGGCTAGCCACGAGGACAGTGGCACAAGTGCACCCCTCCGCGAACCAGAGTGGAGTCCGGGCGGAATGTTCGTGCAGGCGGCTACCTTGAAGGAGAGTGGGTGGTCTGATGAGCGGGAGTGGCGCCTCGTCGATGTCCATCACACAATGTGTGGGGAGGGGAATGTGGAAGAGTTGCGCGTGCGACCGTCGTTGTACGGGCCGTATCCGTACCTTGACCTGCAGTTGTGGGGCCGCGATGGTGATCACCATCGAAACTGGCCGATCGAAAGGGTGATAGAGTCCGTCTGGATTGGACCAGAGCCGAACCAGATCGAACGCGGTCAGGGCGTAGAGTTCTTGCTACGCAAGGCGGACGTGGATCCGGATAAGGCGGACGCGACGTATCGTCGACCGGGATCTGTCGCGACGAGCGGCTCACTGGTTCGCTATAGCCGCTGGGCGACTCGGTAGAAGTGGTCCAGCCATGTAGCTTCTGTGCTCGCTCATTTGGAGTGGTGGGGCTCCGCGAGTCAGGGGTTGTCTAGATGTGCCGAAGATTTGAGTGAATCGGTTACGGGTTTTGAGTCTGGGAGGTGTAAGGCTCATCAGCGTGGATGAGGCTTGCCGATATCGAGGTGCGCCCGATTTGCAGCGTTGCTCTGGGATAAGGCCGGAATGCCTCTCGGCGTTAATTCCGGATTCGCGCAAGATCCGCCGACAGGGCCATGAGTGTGCCTGGCCAGCGCCCTGGCCGGTAGGTGGTGGATACGGCCTAGGCGGCTTCGCAGCAGCACGCGCTGCTCCGCCTGGGCCACGCTGGCCAGGCCAGGCCAGACTGGACTAGCGACCCGGACGCTAGCCCGCGCGCACACCCAGCACCGTCCGCGCGATGGTGCGCACGGCCTGGAGCAGCTGCCCGAACGACTCCTCGTAGACCTCCTCGGACCGCCGGTAGGGGTCGACGACGTCGTCGAGCTCGGCCGGGACCTGCGCGCGCTGGCGGGAGGCCAGCGGCACGAGCGCGGCGAGGCGCTCGGCGGGCCGGGCGTCCGCTCCAGCGGCGGCGTCGAGCTCGGCGGGGTCGACCGCTTCCGCCATCCGGGCGAGCTCGCGCACGGTGAACGTGCGCCGCACGGCCGCCGGCACCCGCTCGACGACGTCGGCACGGTGGGCGCGGGTGGCGGTGAGGACGAGGTCGGCCCCGCTGACCATCGGCTCGGTGAGGGCGCGCGCGGCGAACCCGTCGGCCGTGACGCCGTGCCGCTGGAGGAGCTTGACCATGGGCGGCTGGACCGGCTCGCCGACAAGCGCCCCGGTGCCCGCGCTGTGCACGTCGATCCCGCTGCCGGCGACGAACGCGGAGCGCAGGAGGCGCTCGATCGCGGGGGAGCGGCACACGTTCCCGGTGCACACGACGAGGATCGTGTAGTCCTCGCCCGAGCGGTAGGCCATCGGGTCCTCCCCCTTCTCCTCCGAACGTTCCCGGGCCCGAGCCTAACCCGGCGCGCGGGAGGTCAGGAGTCCCGGCGCGGGGGCTCGCGGGTGTGGATTCCGCGTCAGCTCTCCCGGCGCGCGCACCTCAGCCGGGTGGGAGCCGAACCGTGGCTCGTCACCGGAGAGGTACGTGGCCGGGGTCCGGACTGAGCCGCTCATCGCGCAGCTCGCGCCGGTCGCGCTCGTCCACGGCAGGGTCCTCGCCGAGGCGGAGGAGAAGCTACGCGGAGCGGCTGACGAGGTCGTTCCGCACCGTCGTCGGCTGAGCCGGGGAGCCCTGGAAAGGGCTGTCCGGTCGGAGTGCCCCGTGGTGGAATGGCCGCGTGACGGACACCTTCCCCAGCTGGCTCGAGGACGACACGTCCGCCCCCCGCCCGAGCGACCACGGCGAGCGTCCCCGCCGTCGACGTCGATCAGGCCGTGGCCGCACGGTCCTGGCGCTGCTCATCACGCTGCTCCTGCTCGCGCTCCTCGGTCTCATGGTCCTGTTCGCCGTGCAGGCCCGGGCGGCGCAGGCCGATCTGCGCGCCGCGATCCCGCTCGTCACCCAGCTGCGCGAGCAGGCGCTCAGCGGGCAGACCGACGCCGCCGCGGCCACGGCGGAGGAGCTGCGGGAGCACGCCGGGGCTGCCCGGGACGCCGTCTCCGGGCCGCACTGGTCGCTGGCCGCGCACGTGCCGTACCTCGGCCCGAACGTCGCCGCGGCACGGACGGCCACCGAGGTGGTCGACGACCTCGCCGGTGACGTGCTGCCCCAGCTCGTCTCCGCGGCGGGCGTCGTCGACCCGGCGCGCCTGGCACCGCAGGACGGTCGGATCGACCTCGCGCCGTTCGTCGAGGTCGCGCCGCAGGTGGTCGCCGCGGACGAGGCTGTCGACGACGCCCGTGAGCGTCTCGCGACCATCGACCCCGAGGAGGTCCTCGAGCTGATGCGCGGCCCGCTCGCGGACCTCACCGGCCAGGTCGACGACGTCGCGAGCCTCACGGCGTCGGCGTCCCGTGCCGTCCAGCTCGTCCCGCCGATGCTCGGTGCCGACGAGCCGCGGGACTACGTCCTCATGGTGCAGAACAACGCCGAGCCCCGGTCCACCGGCGGGCTCACCGGTGCCTTCCTCCACCTGCGGGCCGACGACGGCGCCGTCGACCTCGTCGAGCAGCTCTCCGCCGGTGACATCGGCTCCTTCCCCGAGCCCGTCGTCGAGCTCAGCGACGCCGAGGTCGCCCTGTTCGGGACGCAGCTGGGGCGCTACCCGGGGAACGTCACCGCCACGCCGGACTTCCCGCGCAGCGCCGAGCTCATCCGCGCGATGTGGACGGAGCGCGTCGGGGGCGAGGTCGACGGAGTCCTCTCGCTGGACCCGGTGGCCCTCGGGTCCATGCTCTCGGCCACCGGCCCGATCGACGTCCCGCAGGAGGCCCTGTGGGCGGTCGGCGCTCCAGCCGGATTTCTCGGGGAGGGCTCGCAGCTGACCGCGGACAACGCTGCGGACCTCATGCTCAACGGCGTCTACCGCGAGATCGCGGAGCCCGCCGCCCAGGACGCGTTCTTCGAGCTCGCGGCCGCCCAGGTCTTCTCCCGCGCGATGACCGGCGGCGCCGACCCCACCGCGACGGTCGCCGCCCTCGTCGAGGCCGCTGACGAGGGCAGGATCCACGTGTGGTCCGCCCACGAGCCGGAGCAGGCGCTGCTCAGCGGCACCGTCCTCAGCGGCGAGCTCCGCGGCGACGACGGCGACGGCTCACCCGTCGTCGGCGTGTACGTCAACGACCTCAGCGCCGCGAAGATCGCGTACTACCAACGCATGGAGGTCGAGGTCGTCGCGGAGCAGTGCCACGCGAACGGCGCTCAGGACCTCACGGTCTCGGTCACGCTCACGTCCGAGGTGCCCGACGGCGCGGCTACGCTCCCGGCCTCGCTCGTCGGTCTGGGTCGCGTCGTCCCGCAGGGTGACATGCGCTCGAACCTGCTCGTCTACGCGCCCACGGGCGGGCGCATCACGGGCGTGCGCGACCCGGCCGGCGAGGTCGAGGTCCTCCCACAGGTCCACGACGACCAGGTCGTGGTCGGGCGCCGGGTGCACCTGAGCCCGGGACAGTCCGTGACGACGGAGATCGACATCACCACCGGGACGGGCCTCACGGGCGACCCGATCCTGCGGACGACCCCCGGTCCGGGTAACGAGATGTTCGTCTCCGCCGCGTTGACATGCTGATTCGAGCCGTTAGCCTGTTCGGAACCGATCACAACTATGGTCCTTCGGGACCAACTTGGGGGAACTGCTCATGATTCGACGTGCCATCGTCGCGGTGTTCGCCGCGGCGCTGCTCGTCCTCGCACCGAGTGCCGCTCTCGGCTACTCGGAGGACGACTTCGACGTCACAGTGTCCACGACCAACCCGGCCCCGGGCGAGGCCTTCACGGTCACGGTCACTGCACCCAGCGGGACTGACGTCACGCTGACCGTCACCTCGGACGACGCGAACGTGGGGGACGACGACATTCTCATCGCCGGGACCAAGGCGCTGACGAAGACCGCTGTCGACGGCCAGGCCGTCTTCAGCGTGACTCTGCTCGAGGAGGGGGCCTACGACCTGGTCGCCACGGATGCCGAGGGCAACGTCCTCGACACCATCACTGTCGTCGTGGGTGACGGCTCGGGCGCGCCCGTCACCACCGACGGTGGGGCCGCCGGCCTTCCCGAGACGGGTGCGACGGCCACCCCGCTGATCATCGGCGGCGCGCTGCTGCTGCTCGTCGGCGCCGCGGCCATCTACTTCACCCGCCGCATGAAGGTCTCTGCCTGACGTCTGCCGACGTCAACGAACGTCCGAGAGGGCCCCGGCGACTCGTCGCCGGGGCCCTCTCGCCCACCCGGGAGCGAAGGATGATGGGCAGAAGTGTCGGCGCACTGCGGCTGGCCGGCTGTCTCGGTGTGGTCGCGGCCGCGCTCGGCGCCTGCGGCGCCGGTGCCGCCCACCCCGAGCCCGCGGCGCCCCCCGGCGCGACACCGGAGGACCCCTCGGGGTATGCGGCCGAGCTCGTCGAGCTCACCAACGAGACCCGTTACGCCGAGGGCCTCCAGCCGCTCGCGGCATCCGACTGCGCCCGGCAGGCGGCCGTGGCTCGCGCGACGGACCTCGTCGGGCAGGAGGAGCTCGTCCATGCACCGCTGGGGCCGGTGATCCAGGAGTGCGCGCCGTTCACCACCGCGGCCGAGAACCTCGTCAACAGCACCGCGGAACCCGCCGACGTCGTCGCGGCGTGGCTGGACTCCTCCGGTCACCGGGCGAACCTCCTCGACCCGGCCCTCACCGAGATCGGGATCGGGTGCGTCCCCGACGGCGCGCGACTGCTGTGCTCCCAGCTCTTCCTCGGACCCTGACCCGAGCACGGCCGTGCTCCGAACTCCCATGAGGTGACCGCAGATGGCATCGCGCTCCAGCCGCCGACTCCCCGTGGCGGGCCTCGGCGCCCTCGTCCTGCTCAACGTCGTGCTCGTCGCCCTGCTGGTGACCCGCCCGACCACTCCCGTCGTCGACGCCGCGGACAGACCTGCGACGGTGACCCCCGGCGTGGAGGCGACCACGCCGCCGACGAAGCAGGAGACCGACGGCCTCGCTGAGGTGGAGCGGCTCGCCCGGTCGGGGCGGCTGCTCGTCAACGTCGACGGCACGACGGCGTGGCGGGCGACGGCGGGATCCTGCGGCGAGGCCGGGACGGTGGAGCGCAGCGTGGACGGCGGGCTGACGTGGCAGGAGCTGCCCGTCGACCTCGCTCCGGTGAGCCGACTGCGCGCCCTGGGGCCCGAGTCGCTCTCCGTCATCGGTGGGGGAGCGGGCTGCGCGCCCACGTACCTCTCCTCCTCGACCGCCGGAGCCTCCTGGACGGCGAACGACCAGTACCTCGACGGCTCCTGGTACCTCGTGCCGGGCGACACCGATCTCATGGGGGCGCCTGCGGGAACGGTGGAGACACCCTGCGAGGCGGTCCAGCTCGCCGCGCTCGACACGGCGCACGCCGCCGTCCTGTGCGCCGACGTCAGCCTCGCACTCACGGCCGACGGCGGGGCGACGTGGACGCGGCACACCCCCGACGTCCGGGCGCGGGCTGTCGGTCTGACCGACGAGGGCTACGTGGTGGCCGGTGCCTGGGAGGCGTGCGCGGACACCCTCGCCGTCGCCCTTATCCGTCCTGACGGCAGCGCAGGGGAGGAGCCGACGTGCAGCGGCGTGGTGGCCCCCAGCGGTGAGGATCTTGCCGTGTCCGCGGCAGGTGGACGGGTGTGGGTGTGGACCGGTGACGAGGTCACCGTCACGCCGTGATCAGCGGCGAGGAGTGGCGGACATCCGCTCGCCGGGCCACGTGGACCGGTTCGCGACGGCAGGCTCGGGCTCGGTGACCTGTCGAGCGCCACGCGCTTTGCGCGAGGACGAGCGGGTCCCGGTGAGCGTGGGGTCCTGGCTGCTGTAGTACTCGTAGGCGTACCGGTCGCGCTCCTTGCGCTGCGCCTTGTTGAGCACGATCCCGAGGACGTGGGCGTCGACCTTGGTCAGTGCCTCGAGCGAGGCCCGCAGCTGCTGCTTCTGCAGGCGGTCCGCGCCGGCGACGACGAGGGTGCCACCGGCGAGCTTGCTGAGGACAGCGGCGTCGGTGACCGGCAGGAGCGGCGGGCTGTCGAGGATGACGACGTCGTACGTGCTGGTGAGCTCCTCGAGCAGGCGCGTCATGGCCCGCGAGCCGAGCAGCTCGCTCGGGTTCGGCGGGATCTGACCGGAGGGCAGGATGTCGAGGGAGGAGCCCTGCCAGGGCTGGACGACGTCCTCGACGTTGGCTCGGCCGATGAGGACGGTGGTGAGGCCGACGCGTCCCTCGAAGCCCATGTACTTGGCCACGGTCGGGCGGCGGAGATCGGCGTCGACGAGCACCACCCGCGCGCCGGCGTCGGCGAGCGAGGCGGCGAGGTTGATCGCCGTGGTCGTCTTGCCCTCGGCCGGGACGGAGGAGGTGACGACTATCGAGCTCGGCCGGTCCCCGAAGTCGACGAACTGGAGGTTCGTCCGGAGCCGGCGGATCGCCTCGGCGCGCATGCCCATGGAGTCGTCATGCATGAAGACGGGATGGTCGGTCGCTGCGGTGTCGATCGGCACGATGGCGAGCGGGCTCGCGTCGGTGACGGCGGCGATGTCGTTCTCGTCGCGGACCTTCGTGTCGAGCACCTGCCGCAGCAGCGCGACGCCGACACCGAGCAGCAGGCCGAGGACGAGGCCGAGCGCGAGGTTGCGCATCGTGTTGGGCGACGACGGGGACTGGGGGACCTGCGCCTCGCTGAGCATCGTGGCGCGGACCGTCTCGGTGCCGTCGGGCCGCTCGGGGGAGAGGCCGCCGACGGTGGACGTGAGCTCGTCGGCGACGGCGTTGGCCAGGTCGCGAGCCAGCACCGGGTCCTCGTCGGTCGCCGAGATGACGAGGATCGTGGTGTCGGCCGCGACGGTGACGTCAAGGGCCGACGCCAGGCTGCGGGAGTCCTGCTCGAGGCCGAAGGCCTCGGCGACGGGGTCGAGGACGATCGGGGACTTGGCGACCTCCGCGTAGGAGGACATCTGCTTCTCGGTGAAGGTCGAGCCCTGAGCGAGGTCCGAGACCGTCTCACCGCCCTGCACCGCGAAGAACATGCGCGTCGATGACGTGTACTCCGGCGTCGTCAGCAACGTCGCTGCCGCTGTCGCTGCCAGGGTGACCAGCGCAACCGTGACGATGGACAACCATCGGGTGCGAAGCACGTGCAGGTAGTCGCGCAGTTCCATTCATCCCCCTGAAAGTCCATTGGTCATGCCCGGGTCATCCTCCCACATCACTTCCAGGCGGCCGGCCGCCGAACGGTCGAGGGCTGGTCGCCGCCAGCCCCCGCACCTACGCCCTGTTGGCGCGGCGCCGCAGCGCCCAGGTCGTGCCGAACAGGATGCAGTGCCCGATGCCGGAGCCGATCGCCGCACCCATCGCCCCGAAGGGCGGGATGAGCCCGACGTAGAGGACGGCGGAGGCCACGAGCCCGACCGTCTCGGCGACGGACACGAGGCCTGGACGGCCCTCGGCGATCAGCCAGCCGTGCTGGAGGCGCGTCATCGCGTAGACGACGGTGCCCGCGCCGAGGATCGGGATGAGCTCCAGCGACCGGTGGTACTCCTCGGGCAGGAGCAGACTGATCGCGAAGTAGGCGAGCACGCCGATGACGACGGTGAGGCTCACCACCCCGAGGAAGAGCTTGATGACGAGGCCTCGGTTGCTGCCGGCGGCGCGTGAGCGCAGCCGCCCCAGGGAGGCGTCCACCCACTGCTGGATCGGCCAGGCACCGACCTCCATCACCGTCGCGACGGTGACGTAGATGCCCAGCTCCGCAGCCGACGAGAGGAAAGGCATCATCAGACGGTCCGAGCGGAGGAGCGCGGTGTTGCCCAGCGAGGCGGGGATGAGCCTGAGCCCCTCGCGCCGGACACGCGCCAGCTGGCTCGTGGACACGTGCTCCTCGCGCGACCGACGGCGTGCGCGGGCGCTCGTCACCATCGCCGCGGCGCTGCTCAGGGCGTAGGCGCCCAGCCAGGCGGCCGGCGAGCTCACGTCGAGGAGGTAGAGCACGACCCCCAGCCCGAGCAGCCCGCACTGCACCGCGATGGTGTTCGTGACGAAGGTCCGGCGGTCACGGCTGACGACGTAGGCGATCCGGACCCTGCGCACAGCGGCGTTGGAGACGACGTAGGTGGCCGACATCGCGAGCAGGAGTGCCAGGAACCAGCCCGAGACCCACCCGGTGACGAAGGCGGCGACCACCAGGAGCGCGGCCCCGACCCACACCGACCTCGTCAGCCGGCCGAGCTCCCTCACGGCGGTGGGGAAGGAGACCCCCGTCCGTTCGGCCACGTAGGGCCGCTCGACGCCCAGGAGCCCGAGAGTGGTCGCGATGTAGGACAGCTGGATGAAGAAGGCCAGGGTGCCGCGCTGGTCCGGCGGCATCACGCTCGAGGAGAGGAAGTTGATGGCGAAGGCGACGCCCGCGGTGACCACCTGCCCCGCGAGCAGGGCGTAGGCGGGATGGGTGAACCGGCGGCTCACCGGGCGATCCACCGAGGACCGCGCGCCGAAGGTGACGACGGGCTCACGCGCCGACCACCGCCGCGCGGAAGCCGACGTAGAGCTTGTCGCGGTCGAAGCGCTCGCGCCCGAGCTCGGCGCTGCGCTCGCCGGCCTCGCGGAGCTGCTCGGGGCGCGCCAGGATGTCCTGGACCTGGAGCGCCGCCTTGGCCGGGTCGTCGTCGAGCCTCCAGCCGGCACGGTGCTCGGTCATGAGCTCGGTGAGCCAGCCGTCGTGGTTGAAGAGCACGGGCTTCTGCGCCGCCATCGACTCGAAGACCTTGTTGATCGATGCCGGCTCGAGGCACGTGAGACGCAGCACGCTGGAGATGGTGGCATCCGCCGCCGACAGGACGCGGGCGAGGTCCTGGCGCCGGACACGGCCGGGGAGCAGGGAGTCGACGTCGAGGCCGTGCTTCGTGGCACGCTGCCGCAGTGCGGGCATCGTGCCGCCGTTCCCGTACATCACCACGCGCACGCCCTGGGAGCGCAGCGCGGCCGCGAGGTCCACCACCCAGCCGAGGTTGTAGATGCGGCCGAAGCTCCCGGCGTAGACCAGGACCGTCTCCTCCGGCTCCCAGCCCTGCTCCGCGCGGATCTCCGGCGTCTCCGAGGGATCGGGGAAGAGGGAGAAGTCGCTCGCGTTGGGGATGACGACGACGGGCACCGTACCGTTGACGCTCCGCACCCCGGCGGCCATGTCGTCCGAGAGGGCGATGACGGTGTCCGCCCGGCGGTAGGTGAGCCGTTCGAGCCCACGCGCGAGGGCCTTGAGCACCGGGTTGGTGAGGACGCCGAGCTCGATCGGGACGGTGGGCCACAGGTCGCGGACCTCGAAGACGAAGCGCGCCCTGTTGGTGAGCGCACCGATCATGCCGGGCACCGCCACCGTGAGCGGGGTGCTGCTGGCGAAGACGACGTCGGCCGGGGTCCGCACGGCGAGCAGGGTCGCCCGCAGGACGAAGAGCAGGAAGGCGACGATCCGCTTCACCGGGCCGGCAGCGTTCGCGTACGGGGCACGGACGTGGACGATGCGCACGCCCTCGACGTACGTCGTCCGGGCCTGGCGGGAACCGGCGATGAGCGTCACCTCGTGGCCGTCGGCGGCCAGCCGACGGGCGAACTGCCACGGCCGGCTCAGGCCGCCCTCGGCGGGGAGCTGGGAGTAGTGCTGGTGGATGTACGTGATCTTCACGGCGTCCTCACCTGTCCGGGGACCAGTTGCTGATGATCCTGCGTCTCTTGCCGGACGCGAGGAGGGGGATCTCGTCGGTGTGCTCGATCGTGAGCTGGGCACCGCTGCCGAGCTCACGCCTGAAGTCGGCGGCGATGCGCTCGTCGCGCGCAACGTCCTGCGGGGCGTTGAGGCGGACGGTGTAGGCGCCCTGCCCGGTCTGGACGAGCTGGTACTGCCTGACGTCGACGTACTCGTTCATCACCTTGGCGACGAAGTGGGTCGACAGCAGGGCGTCGTCGGCGTCGTAGATGAGGTCCGAGCGCCTGCCCTCGATGCCGGCCAGCCTCGAGGTGTCCGCCTGCCCGTCCGCGCCGACGTGCCAGTACCCGACATCACCGGTGTCGTACCGGACGAAGGGCATGGCGCGGTTGAACAGGTCGGTGACGACGATCCGGCCGGGCTCTCCCGGGGCGGCTGGGCCGTCGGTGTCCAGGTCGAGGAGCTCGACGTGGTAGCTGGCTGTGTTGAGCTGGTAGGAGGACGCCCCCGGCTGGCGCTGCGCGAGGATGCCGTTCTCGATGTTGGAGTACCGCACGCTCAGCGGACGCCTCAGCACCGACTCCACGAGAGCGGCCAGGCCCGGGCTCGGGGCCTCCGAGGTGGCCAGCACCGAGTTGACCGCTCCGGACGGCAGCGAGATGCCCTGCTCGCGCACCAGGACGCAGAACTGCTCGATGGCGGAGGCGTAGCCGATGAGGTTCGCGCCGTCACCCGCCCGGCTCATGCGGCGGGCGACCTGGGCGACCTGGTCGGCGTCCAGGCGGGTGACGTCGACCGGGGTGAGGTTCTGGAGACGCTGCTTGACGGCGGCGAGGCCCCTCCTCGCCGGCCAGACCGTGAAGTAGTACACCGGCGCACCGACGTCGTAGCCGATCCGGCGGGCGAAGGCGATGGTGTCGGCCGAGTTCCGCGCCACCTTGCCAGGGTCCTGGAAGGAGGCGAAGGGCGTGCCGGTCGAGCCGCTCGTCGACACGCGGCGGAGCTTGCCGTCGGTGTGCGCGGAGGACCTGTAGTCGTCGAGACGCTCGCGGATGATGTTCTTGTCGGTCACCGGGTAGGAGGCGAGGTCGTCGGGGGAGCAGCCGGCGAAGGCGCGGGCCGTCGTGGCCGCATGCACGAGCATCCCGCGCAGCCGGCGGGCGTGGAGCTCGGCGCTCGCGGGGTCCCCGGGGCGTGCCAGGGTCCGGGTGATCTCCTCGACCGCCGTCCTCGTCCGTGAGCCACGGGCGGTGTCGACGAGCCGGAAGGCGGTCTGTCGTGCTGCGACAGGTAGCGTCATGAGCCCTTCTCCACGTTGTCCAGCTCGCCGACGACCCGCACGTCCTGGTACTTCGCCACGGTCAGCGCCGTCCGGTACTCCAGCAGAGCGGGGTCGGCGGCGCCGCGCAGGGACTGGAGGATGTACAGGGGGACATTCGCGCCGGCGGCGTGGCAGAACGGGTAGCCGCCGCCGAAACGGGGGTTGATGTCGATGACGTGCTGAGCGCCGTCGGCGGTGCGGATGATGTCGATGTCGACGAGCCCGCGCGGACCGATGAGATCGCCCAGGCGGGTGACCGTCTCGACGAACGGGGCGGGGTCGACGGTCACGGCCTTGTCGGTCTCCCCGGCCCGCATCCGGAGCTTGCGGCGGGCGAGGACGCCCGTCAGCGCCGGGGTGGGGGAGGTCAGCGAGAACACCCCGTCCACGCCGTACTCGTCGCCGGGCACACGCTGCTGGACGACGACCCGAGCGGCTGGCGGCAGGTCGGGGACGGGGTCGTTGTCGGGGGCCGGGAGCTCGGCGAGGGACCCGGCGACGGCGGAGTCGAGCTGGCTCGGCGTGGCGAAGCGCAGGCCGGAGGAGCCGCTGCCGAAGCGGTGCTTGACGACGTACTCGCTCACCGGGTCGTCGACCGAGCCGCGCAGCTCGTCGAGCTCGGCGGCCAGCCACGTGCGGGGGGTCGTCACTCCCGCCGCGGCGAGGGACTGGCTCATGGCCAGCTTGTCCGAGAGGTTCCGCTGCGCCTGGCGGCTGGGGACCAAGACGTGGTCGCAGTACTCCTCGAGCCGGGAGCCGAGGCCCCGTGACAGCAGGTCGATCTCGAAGTCGTTGAGCGGGACGAAGAGGTCGGGCCGCTCGGCCGTGAACAGCTCGAGCATCTGCTCGGCGTACGCAGGGTCAGCGTAGGGCGGCATCCACACCGAGCGGTGGGCGAGCCCGAAGCTCGGGCTGGTCACGTCGTTCTCCGTCACGATGACCTCGCCGGGCAGGCCGAGCTCGGCGAGAGCCGCCATGAACCAGCCGACGAGGTAGGTGCGCCGGCCGGCCGAGCCGATGACGATCTTGATGTCCCTCATCGCACGACCGCCGTCATCTTGAGCTTCGCCTCTCCCGGGACCTCTCCGGTCACGTGGAAGCCGAAGCGCTCGTACAGCCGGACGGCCGAGGTGTTCTCGGCCTTGACCTCGAGGCGCACCTCGGTGAGGCCGAGCCGCTGCGCCTCCTTGAGCAGGTGGACCATGGTGAGACGACCGATGCCCTTCGCGTGCAGGTCGGGTGCCACGTAGAGGTACAGGGCGGCACTCCCGTCGGCGATGTCGGTGATGCCGAACATGGACACGGGCGAGCCGTCCTGCGAGACGCAGGCGAAGTCGGCCCTGGTCTCGTCCTCGGCTGCCTTCCGGAACCACGTGACGGTGTCCTCGAGCGACGCCTGGAAGGAGATGGTGATCCCGGCGCGCACCCGTGGGTCGTTGAGCCACTCGACCCGGGCGGGGAGGTGCTCCTCGACGAGCGGCACGCAGGTGATGGGCTCGCCGGAACCCATGAACTCGCTCATCGTCGCCTGACCCTCCGCCGCGATGCCGCTGCGCTGGAAGACGGTCCTGATCGTCGCCAGCACGATGGACAGGTCGAGGGCCGGGGACATGGAGTCGACGTACTCGATGTCGAGGTCGAGCCGCTCCTCCCACGTCAGTGCGTTCCGTCCCCGCACCTGCGCAAGGCCGGTGAGGCCGGGCCGGACGTCGTGGCGCCGGGCGTGCCGGCGGCTGTAGCGGGGGAGGTAGGTGGTCCGCAGGGGCCGGGGGCCGACGAGGCTCATGTCCCCGCGGACGACGTTGAGGAGGGTGGGCAGCTCGTCCAGGCTCGTGGAACGCAGCCGGTGCCCGAACGGGGTGATGCGCTGCTCGTTCGTGATGAGGCCGCCGGCCGGATCCGGCTCGAGCATGGTCCGGAACTTCACGAGCTGGAAGACGCGGCCGTCCTTGCCGGGACGGTCCTGGCGGAAGAGCACGGGGCTGCCGAGCTTGACGCGCACCAGCGCGGCGACGGCAAGCTGCACCGGAGCGCTGAGGACAAGTGCTGCGCCACCGACAGCCAGGTCGAGGGCACGCTTGACGCGGTCGTACCTCATGGCGCTCACCGGCCGGTCTCGCCGGCGCGGGCCTCACCGAGGAAGCCCGAGACCGCGTCGAGGACACGGGCGATGGTGGCCTCGTCGTGTGCGGACCCGCTGGGCAGGGAGATCCCGCGGGTGAACAGGTCCTCGCTGGTGCCGTTCGTGTACGCGGGGGCGTCGCGGTACACGGGCTGGAGGTGCATCGGCTTCCACAGCGGCCGGGCCTCGACGCCGGCCGCCGCGAGGTGGGCGATGAGCTGGTCCGCCGTCCACCCGGCCTCGGCGGGGTCCACGAGGATGGAGCTCAGCCAGTAGTTGTCGTGCGTCTGCCCGCGGTCCTCCGCGCCGTCCTCGCCACCGAAGACGGTGACGCCCGGGACGTCGGCGAAGAAGCGTCGGTAGTGCTGACGGATCTCGCGGCGGCGCTCGATCATGGAATCGAGGCGGTCGAGCTGGGCGCGGCCGAGCGCGGCGAGCAGGTTGGACAGGCGGTAGTTGTAGCCGATGTCCGTGTGCTCGTAGTGCACGACGGGCTGCCGCGCCTGCGTGGCGAGGTAGCGCGTGTGCTCTGCGACACCCGGGTCGTCGGTGAGGAGCATGCCGCCGCCGGAGGTGGTCATCACCTTGTTGCCGTTGAACGACAGGATGGCCGCGTCTCCGAAGCTGCCGGCCGGGCGCCCGCCGCGGTGGGCTCCGAGTGACTCCGCCGAGTCGGCGATGACGGGGATGGCCGCACGGTTCGCGATCCTGGCGATCCCCTCGTAGTCGGCGACCTTGCCCAGGAGGTCGACGGGCACGATCGCGGCAACGCGCCGGCCCTGCTCCCGCAGGTCGGTGAGCGCGTGGTCAAGGAGGTCGACGTCGATGTTGCCGGTGGCGTCGCACTCGACGAACACCGGCTGTGCCCCCGTGTACGCGATGGCGTTCGCCGTCGCGGCGAAGGTCATCGTCGCGGTCAGGACGAGGTCACCGGGCCGGACGCCGTAGTTGAGCAGGGCGAGGTGGAGCGCTGCGGTGCCGGAGGCCAGCGCGACGGCGTGCTTTCGGCCGGTGTACGCGGCCATCTCGCTCTCGAAGGCGTCGACCTCGGGGCCCAGCGGCGCTACCCAGCCGCCTCGCAGCGCCCTGATGACGGCGACCTCCTCCGCTGCGCCGGTGTCCGGTGGGGAGAGCAGGATTCGCTCCGTCAACGTGGCTGTCCCTTCATCGGTTGGGCAGTGTCTGCGCGGTCCGTGCACGATCGGCTCGCGGCTCGGGCGTGTGCCGCCCGAGCGTCTCCGGGGCCAGCGGAGGCACGGTGACGTGCGAGATCAGCGGGTGGTGCGACCGGACGCCGGTCTCGTTCTCGCTGAAGAGGTCCTCGTGCAGCTTCTCGTTCGGGCGCAGCCCGGTGAAGACGATCTCGATGTCCTGACCGGAGTGGGTGACCAGGCGTCGAGCCACGTCGAGGATCCGGACCGGCTCGCCCATGTCCAGGACGAGGACCTCCCCGTCGCTGCCGATCGCACCGGCCTGGATGACGAGCTCGCTCGCCTCGGGGATCGTCATGAAGTAGCGCGTCACGTCGGGGTGGGTCACGGTGATGGGACCACCGCGCTCAATCTGCTGGCGAAAGGTGTGCAGCATCGACCCGCGCGAACCGAGCACGTTGCCGAACCGCACCGACAGGTACGTCCCGCTGGCGTGCTGGCCGAACCAGGCGGTCAGCTGCTCGGCCAGGCGCTTGGTCCTGCCCAGCACGCTCGTCGGGTTCGCGGCCTTGTCGGTGGAGATGTTGACGAACTTCTCGACGCCGAACTCGGCCGAGAGCTCGAGGAGGTTCTGGGTGCCGACGACGTTCGTCTTCCAGCCCTCGTCCGGGTACTGCTCGAGCATGGGCAGGTGCTTGAGCGCAGCAGCGTGGAAGACGACCTGGGGGCGGTGTTCCTCGAAGATCTTCCGCAGGGCCGCCTTGTCCCGGATGCTCGCGAGCACCATGTCGGGGGTGTCGAGGAGTGCCTTGCCGTAGATCGAGAGCTGGACGCCGTGCAGCGCGGACTCGTCACGGTCGAGCAGGATGAGCTCCGCGGGGCCGAACTTGTGCACCTGGCGGGCGAGCTCGGAGCCGATGGAGCCGCCCGCACCCGTCACCAGGACGCGCTTGTCCGTGAGGTAGTCAGCGATCGAGCCGATGTCGGTGCTGACCTGGCGGCGGCCCAGGATGTCGGTGATGTCGACTTCCTTGACGTCACTGAGCTTCACCCGGCCGCCGAGGATCTGGCCGAGGGGCGGCAGGAGGAGGAACTTCATCCCCGAGCCCTCGACGATGTCCGCGACCTCCGCGATCATGCCCTTGCTTGCCGCCGAGATGGCGAGGATGACGGTGGTGACGTCACGTTCCTGAGCGCGGCGCACGATGTCGTCGCGGCCGCCGAGCACGGGCCGACCCAGCAGGTTGAGGTGGCGTTTGGCGGGGTTGTCGTCGATCAGCCCGACCACGCGGTACGGGGAGGAGGTGTCCATCTCGATGAGGCGAAGGAGCTGGTAGCCCGCGTCGCCCGCGCCGTAGATGAGGACGTTCTCGGTGTTCTCGGCGTTGACGGGCTTGGGCGTCCTCCACGCCCTGTACGCCCACCGCCCGGCGGCCATGAAGATGAGCGCGAACGGCGGCGCGAGCAGCGCGATGCTCCGCGGGAAGTTCGCCAGCCCTCCGATCGCGACGAAGGCGACGATGAGGATGAGCGCGACCACCACCATCGACAGCAGCAGACCGGGGCTCTCCTCGAAGCTCCCGAGCCGGTACCTGCCCCGGTAGAGCTTGAGCAGCGCACCCACACCGAGCTGTGTCAGGCACGCCAGTGCGGCGTACAGGAACACGGTGTTCCACTGCTCGACGCTGAGATAGAACTCGTAACGAGTACCAACGATAAGAGCGACGGCGATGCACCATGCGGCGCAGTCCCACAGCCCCACCAGGCTCCTTCGAGCCAGTGTCCCCCCGGACAAGTGATCTCCCCCTCTTGGCGTGCCTTGGAACCCCTGATGGAGCGGCATGCATCCCGGCGCCTGAAGGCGTCAGGCCTCAGGCAGCATACGCGACACTCGTTGCTTACTGTTCGCCGCGATCGCGCTGCGGGGGCGCGACAGCGCGCCGGGTGTCTCATCGGCACCCTGTCTCTCGCGTCGAGCACGGCGGGTGTCGATGGCGGCGAGCCCGAGGAAGAACCACAGCAGGCGGACGTCGTAGTAGTCGCCGGAGAACATGCTTGCGCCGGCGAGGTAGACGGCGGCGAGCGTGAAGTACAGGGCCGCGGGCGGCATCGGTCCGGGCCTGGTCGAGAGCAGGAACACGACGACGGCGAGGACGAGAAGCCCGGCACCGACGACGCCCCCCTCGGCCGCCGAGGCCATGAGGACGTTGTGCGGGTACTCGAAGCCCTGGTCCTTGCCGACGAGGCCGTAGTAGCCGTCGAGTCCGACGCCGACGAATGGCGAGCTCGAGAACAGCTCCCAGACCTGGGTGTAGATGGAGTCGCGCCCGGAGGAGTAACCGCTCTCGAAGGTCAGGACGACCCAACGCTGCCTCAGGGACTCGATGGTCTCCGCGCCGAGCAGAGGCGGAATGGCGGCTGCTGCAGCCACCCCGAGGAGCGTGAGGCGGGCGAGGACGTTGCCGCGCATGCGGCGCAGAATCGGCCAGGACCCGACGATGACGACGCCGACGAACGCGACCATTCCGCCGCGGGACCCCGACAGCACGGCGCCGAGGATGAACAGTGGCAGGAACCACAGCCACCGCGGCTGCGCGCGCTGCGAGGCGAGGTAGGTGACGGCGAGGGCAGCGAGGATCATGACGCGGACAAAGACGTTGGGACCGCCTCCGAAGGCGGCGTACCGGCCCTGGATGTCGGGGCCGGCGGCGACGGCTGCGAGGAAGTAGATGACGCCGGCGACGGCGAACCAGGTCCAGACCCTCTCGACGGTGTCGCGGGGCAGGCGCCCGACGCACGCCCATGCGAGGCCGACGAAGGCGCCCATGAAGCCGAGGTCGAGAAGGTTCTCAGCGACGCGTGCGGCTGGCGGCGCCCACATCGCGCTCGCAGCCATGAACCACAGCCAGCCGGCGAAGACGATCGCGCCGGGTCCGGAGCGAGTCACGGGGCTGGGTGCACGGTCGGTGGCGCGCCAGACGAGGAAGACGATCACCGCGATGGCCAGGCCTGCGAAGCGCAGGTCGAAGGCGGGCAGGGAGGGGTGCAGCCGCGCCAGGCTGAACCGGCCCCCGAGCAGACAGACGAACAGCACGAACAGGGCGAACCTGCCGAGCCGTGGTGACTCACTCATGGCCGCTCGCCCGCCGCCCCCGGATCGATGGGCCGTCGACCGCGCGCCACGATGCCGGTGACCAGCCCCCACTTCTCACTCAGGCAGGCTACCCGACGCCTCGCAGACAGGGTGGTGGCGACTGACTGCGCCCGGGGAGTGCACGTGGTCGAGCAGTCCGGCTGCGCACGCCGTGACAATCGCAGATCGGCGTCAGATGTAGTCTGCCAGCGCAGCCGATACTGCCCGGGCCTTGCTCCGGTGGATTGATGTCGGCTCCGCAACGCTCTACTTGGGGGGAATTTCATGGCTGTGGATCTTGCGGTTGTCGGGCTCGGGTACGTGGGCCTGCCGCTGGTGTTCGAGGCGGTGCATGCCGGCATGTCGGTGCGCGGCTACGACGTGAACCGGGGCGTTGTCGACGGCCTCAACGGGGGCGTCTCGCACATCGACGACCTGTCGGACGAGCAGATCGCAGACCTGGTCTCGCGCGGCTTCTCGGCGACGACCGACCCGGAGGTGCTGGCCGAGGCCAAGCACGTCGTCATCTGTGTCCCCACCCCGCTCGGCGAGGACGGCGGACCGGACCTAGGAGCGGTGCGTGCCGCGGTGACCGACATCGCCGCCCAGCTGCAGCGTGGTCAGGTCGTCGTCCTCGAGTCGACGACGTACCCCGGCACGACCGAGGAGATCGTCCAGCCGATGCTGGAGGCCGGTGGGCTCAAGGTAGGCACCGACTTCCACCTCGCGTTCTCACCCGAGCGGATCGACCCGGGCAACCCGACCTTCGGTGCGAAGAACACCCCGAAGGTCGTCGGAGGTGTGACGCCGGAGTCGACGGAGGCTGCCGCCGAGTTCTACGGCCGCATCGTCGACACGGTGGTGCGCACGAAGGGCACTCGCGAGGCCGAGATGGCCAAGCTGCTCGAGAACACCTACCGCCACATCAACATCGCGCTGGTCAACGAGATGGCCCGGTTCTGCCACGAGCTGGATATCGACCTGTGGGACGTCATCGACGCTGCGAAGACCAAGCCCTTCGGCTTCCAGGCCTTCTACCCGGGACCGGGCGTGGGTGGGCACTGCATCCCGATCGACCCGAACTACCTGTCGTACAACGTCCGTGCGCGCCTGGGCTACCCCTTCCGTTTCGTGGAGCTGGCCCAGGAGATCAACGCGACGATGCCCTCCTACGTGGTCAAGCGGGCGCAGGACATCCTCAACGAGGACGGCAAGGCGCTCCGCGGATCGACCGTCCTCCTCCTGGGTGTCACGTACAAGCCGAACATCGCCGACCAGCGCGAGTCCCCGGCCGTGCCGGTCGCCAAGCACCTGACGGACAAGGGCGCCACGGTGGTCTTCCACGACCCGCACGTCCAGACCTGGCACACGACCGGGACGCCGATGGAACGCGTCCCCGACCTGGAGCAGGCCGTGGCAGATGCGGACCTCGTCATGCTGCTGCAGCACCACCGCGACTACGACGTCGAGGCGCTCGCCGGGGGAGCCCAGCGCTTCTTCGACACGCGCGGTGTGGCGTCCGAGACCGAGAAGGTGTCGCGCCTGTGACCGCCGCCGCCAACGTGCTGTGGACGGCTGGGTGGGACTCGACCTACCGGGTCGCGGACCTCGTGTTCACGTACCGCAAGCCGGTTCGACCGCACTACGTCAAGGACTGGCGCCGCGCCTCCACGCGGCTGGAGATGCTGCGGCAGCAGGAGATCCGGGAGGAGATCGCCCGGATCGACCCGGACGCGGCGCGGCTCCTCCTGCCGACCGTCGTCCACCACTATGACGACATCCCGGCCGACCCCGCTGCGCGCAAGCAGCACGAGGGAGCCCGTCAGCTCGGGTTTCTCGGGACTCAGTACCTGTTCCTCACGGCGATGGCCCGCTCGTCCGGCCTGACCAACCTCGAGATCGTTGCCCATCGGGACGACAACGCGGTGCGGTTGCTCGAGGGGAACGTCCGGTTCCAGGACGATGACGCCGGCGGCTACCACGAGCTCGTGCCGCAGCCGACGAAGCCCGCGCTGGAGCTGTTCCGTCCGTTCCGCTTCCCGGTTTTCGACATGACGAAGATCGAGATGGGCGAGCGCGCGGCGGCCGCCGGCTTCGGCCAGGTCATGGAGCTGACCTGGTTCTGCCACTACCCGACCCTCGGGGGCAAGCCGTGCGGCGTCTGCAACCCCTGTCGGTACACGCGTGAGGAGGGCCTGGGGCGACGCGTTCCCGGTGCCACGCGGGCTCGCCTGGTGGCACACATGGTCAACCGCAAGACCGGAGCGGTCGCGCGGCGGATCGGGCACAAGATCGGCCGCTGTACCTAGCGGTACGCCGGTGGCGGTACGGCGTGACCGCGGAACGCGCGTGAGACGGACGCGCTGCGGTCACTCGTGCCGACGTCGTGCGTCTCCTCAGCCGCCGGCGACGGCGTCGCGCATCTGCTCCAGCGCCCGGCGCAGGACCGGGCGGGGCGTCGCGAAGACGAAGCGCGCGAACCCCTCGCCGGCCTCCCCGCAGGAGGACCCGTCGGTCAGGGCCACCCCCGCCTCGCGACGGAAGAACGTCGCGGGCCCGCCGGGCAGGTCGAGGTCGCGGCAGTCGAGCCAGGCGATGTACGTGCCCTCCACCGGGCTGACCCGCAGGCCCGGGATCCCCCCGGCCAGCTCGAGGAGCAGGTCGCGGTTGCCGCGCAGGTAGCCCACGACGTCGGCGAGCCAGTCCTGGCACTCGCTGTAGGCGGCCGTGGCCGCCCGGGCGCCGAGGAGGCCGACGGTGTCCCCGGTGTCGGCGGCGTACGGGGCGAAGGCGGCGACGTCGTCGGGGTTGGACAGGACCATCTGCCCGCACTTGAGGCCGGGCACGTTCCACCCCTTCGAGGCGGCGACGGCGGTGACCGTGTGGCCCGCGGTGCGCTCGTCGAGCGAGGCGTAGGGGATGTGCGGGCGGTCGTCGAGCACGAGCGGGGCGTGGATCTCGTCGGAGAACACCCGCCCACCGTGGCGGTCGACCACCGCGGCCACCTCCGCGAGCTCCTCGCGCGTGAGCACGCGGCCCACCGGGTTCCACGGGTTGCACAGGACGAGCAGCCCCGCCCCGGCGGCGAACGCGGCGTCGATGCCGGCGAGGTCGAGACGGTAGCGGCCGTCGTCGTCGAGGATCGAGGGCACCTCGACGACCTCCCGGTCGAGCGCGGGGACCACGGTGAGGAACGGCATGTAGGCGGGCGTGGGGACGATGACGGGGGAGCCCGGCGGGGTGAAGCGCTGGACGGTGACGCGCAGGACGGACAGGACGTCGGGCAGGAGGAAGACGTGCTCCTCGGGCACCTGCCAGCCGAAGGTGCCCGCCATCCAGTCGGACGTGGCGCGGGCGGTGGTGGCGCGGTCGGCCGAGGGGAGGTAGCCCATGGCCTGGGAGTCGGCCGCGGCGCGCACGACGTCGGCGATCTGCGGCGCGACGCCGAAGTCCATCTCGGCGATGAAGGCACCGATGGCGTCGGGGAACAGCGTCCACTTCACACTCCCCGCGGCGCGGAGCTGGTCGACGGTGATCTCGTCGAAGCGGTGCACTGGTCCTCCGGTCTCCTCGGGTGGTCGGCTGTCACGAGGCTATACGGCCGGGCTCCCCGCTCCCGCCCTCCCTCTTTTCCGCCGTTCGGGCGACCCGGGATCAAGGTCCCAGGGCGCCACGGGAACGTCTTCTACTGTCGCCAACAGCGACGCCGGGGGGAGTCGCCCCCGACGAAGGAGGACGCCGATGGGGCTCGACCAGGACGCCGACCAGGTCACCGGCATGGGCGGATCGGCGCTGTGGCGGCTCACGGTCATGGCCCAGCAGGCGGCGCTCCAGGGTCGGCTGCGCGAGCTCATCGCCGTCGACGACGGGATCGGCGAGGCGCTCTAGACCGGGTCGCCGGACAGCGGGACGACGAACGGCCCGCACCACCGCGGGGTGGCACGGGCCGCCGACGGGGATCCTCAGCGGGTCCAGGTCCCGCAACCGTTGGAGTAGAAGCCCTTGTCGCCCGGAGCGATCGTCACGACGGGTGAGCTCTGCCCGAAGTCGTTGGTGATGATGTCGTCGAACGAGCCGCTGAACGCGGACATGCGCTCCCAGTAGCAGCTCGTGCCGCCGGGGGCGCGATAGGTGCCGGGGGCGATGTGCCCGCCCACCACGTAGGTGCCGTCCTGGAAGCCGGTGGCGAGCGGGGACTGGTAGGTTGCTCCGACCGCTGCCCACGAGCCGCAGTTGCTCGAGCGGAAACCGGCGTCGGAGGCGTCGATCGTGACGATCGTGCGGCCGCCGAAGTCGTTGGTGATGATGTCGTCGAGCTCACCGCTGAACCCGGACAACCGCTCCCAGTAGCAGAGGCTGCCGCTCGAGGCGCGGTAGGTGCCCGGCTTGATGCCGGAGCCCACCCGGTGGGTGCCGTCGCGGAAGGCCACGGGCACCGGCGCGGGGGGCGCGGGGGTGCGGCGGATGCCGAGGCTGTCGGTGCCGTCGCCGTTCCAGTCGCCGACGAGGGTGGTGTCGGTGGTGCGGCCGTAGACGACGGTGCGGTCGGCGTTGCCGGGGCGGATCTCGTTGGCGACGAAGTACTGGGCGCCGCGGCGCACGGCGAACGTGTCCCTCCGGTCGCCGTTCCAGTCGCCGACGTACACGTCGTCACCGGCGCGCCCGTACACCGCGACCTTGTCGGCGCGGCCGGGGGTCATGGAGTTCTTCACGTGGTACTCGGCGCCGCGGCGCACGGCGAAGGTGTCCTTGCCGTCGCCGTTCCAGTCCCCGACGAGGACGGTGTCACCAGCGCGTCCGTAGACGACCTGCTGGTCGGCCGGGCCACCCGACATCGAGTTCTTCACGTGGTAGACGGCGCCGCGGCGGACCGCGAAGGTGTCCTTGCCGTCCCCGTCCCAGTCGCCGACGAGGACGACGTCGCCCGGACGGCCGTAGGTGACGACCCGGTCTGCCGGCCCGCCGCTGTTGGAGTTGCGGATGTGGAAGGTGGCGCCGCGGCGCAGCGCGAGGGTGTCGGTGCCGTTACCGTCCCAGTCGCCGACGTAGACCTCGTCGGTCGCGCGGCCGTAGGTGAACTTCGTGTTGGCCTGGGCCGAGAAGGTGTCGGAGAGGTGGAACTCCGAGCCCGAGCCGCCGACCTCACCGCCCTTCGCGAGTGCGGAGGGTGCCGCCACGACGGCGAGCGATGCGGTCAGCAGAGCGGCGGCCGCTCCAGCGCCGAGACGGCGCACAGTGGTGTTCATCCGATTGTCCCATCGAGGTCGTCAGGTGCCCTTCCCTGGGCACTGCGCAGAAGTTAGCGCCTGACACCGACGTCGGGAGGTGGTTTGGTGACGCCGGTTCGATGGTGCCCGGCGCGTGCGGCCGTCGGCGTGCGACCGTGCCTCAGCGCCGCGCGAGCGGGACGCTCTCCTCGGTCCGGGAGAGCTTGTGCGGGTTGCGGACGTAGTAGATCCCGGTGATCCGGCCGTCCTCCACCTGGGCCGTGAAGACGCCGTCGAGCTCGCCGTCCATGGTGACGAGGAGGGCCGGCTGGCCGTTGACGGCCGCGTGCTCCGCGGCGAGGACGCCGCCCGCCTTGCGGATGCCGCCGAGGAAGAGCCGGGCCACCTTCTCCGCCCCGCGGACCGGGTTGGGCACCGCCTGGCGCACCCCACCACCGTCGGCGAGGACGACGACGTCGGGAGCGAGGACGTCCATGAGCGCCTGGACGTCGCCCGTCTCGATCGAGATCTTGAACGCCTCCAGCGCTCGTCGGCTCTCGGTCTGGGTCGTGGGCCGACGGGGCCGGCGCGCCCTCACGTGGGTGCGGGCGCGGTGGGCGACCTGCCGGACGGCCTCGGGGGACTTCCCGACGGCGTCGGCGATCTCGTCGTAGCCGAATCCGAACGTCTCGCGCAGGACGAACACGGCCCGCTCGGTGGGGGAGAGCGTCTCGAGCACGACCATGAGCGCCATCGAGACGCCCTCCGCGAGCAGGACGTCCTCCGCGACGTCGGGTGAGGTGAGCAGCGGTTCGGGCAGCCACTGCCCGACGTACTCCTCCCGGCGCCGGCGCACGGTGCGCAGCCGGTTGAGCGCCTGCCGGGTGGCGATCCGCACGAGGTAGGCGCGCCGGTCGCGGACGTCGGCGAGGTCCACGCCGACCCACCGCAGCCAGCTCTCCTGCAGCACGTCCTCGGCGTCGCCGGCCGAGCCGAGGATCTCGTAGGCCACGGTGAAGAGCAGGTTGCGGTGGGTGACGAAGGTGTCGGTCGCCTCGTCGGTGGACTCGTCGGTCACGGTCGACCTCCCTGGCCGGGTGTCCTCAGTCTGCCCGGGTCGCCGCGGCTGCGGCGGTGTGGTCCGCGACCCTCCGCGCCCGGCGCGGGTCGTGGACGGTGGTGAGGGAGGCGATGAGGCCGGGGTAGCGCGCGACCATGCCGAGCGAGGCGAGGTTGCCGGCGGTGACGGACTCCTTGAGCCACGCGCCGAGCCGGCCTCCGACGTAGACCGGGGTCGCGGTGTCGTCGCGCCGGGAGAGCTGCAGGATGCCGGCCCGGCGGCCGAGGCTGAGGCACTGCCCGGGCATGGGCACGGAGAAGCGGGTGGGCTCCTCGCCGGCCACCCGCCGCAGGACCGTGGCCGCTGCGTGGGCACCGAGCGGCAGGGCTGCCGCGCAGCTCATCCGGTAGGCAAGGCCCGACGGCGCGGCGGAGTCACCCGCGGCGACGACGCGCTCGTCGTCGACGCTGGTGAGCGTCTCGTCGGTGAGCACGCGACCGACGGCGTCGGTGCTCAGGCCGCTGCGGGCGGCGAGGTCCGGGACGCCGAAGCCGGCGGTCCACACGGTGACCGCGCTCGGCAGCTCCCGCCCGTCGGACAGGTGGACCGAGCGGGAGGTGACGGCACCGACCGTGACGCCCTCGAGCAGGGTGACGCCGAGCCGCTCGAGCTGTCGCCGGACCTCACGCCGCGCGCCCGGGTGGAGGTAGGTGCCGACCTCGCCGCGGGTGACCACGGTGACCGGGCGCCCGGTCTCCGCCAGCTCGGCCGCCGTCTCGATCCCGGTGGCGCCCCCGCCGACCACGACGAGCGGCTCCGCGGGGCTCGTGGCGGCGAGCGAGTGCTGGAGTGCCTGCGCCTGCTCCAGCGTGCTCAGCGGATGGGCGTGCCCGCTCGCCCCGGGGACGGGGGACGGCGCGCTGTGGCTGCCGACGGCGTAGACGAGGTAGTCGTACCGGGCGGCGGCGCCGCTGTCGAGCACGAGCGTCCGGGACGGGAGGTCGACCCTCGTCACCGTGTCGACGGTGAGCCGCACGGTGGGGGCGAGGACGTCGGCGAAGTCGGTGACGGCGTCGTGCGTGCCCGCGGTGCGCTGGTGGAGCCGGATCCGCTGGACGAAGGTGCTGCGCGGGTTGACCAGGGTGACCTGGAGGTTCGGGGCCGTGCTGAGCCGGTTCGCGGCGACGACGCCGGCGTACCCGCCGCCGACGACCACCACGTCTGTCGTGCGTGTCATGTCCACTCACTCCTCGGAGGTCCTCATCGGGTTGTGCTCACCAGACACCGCGGGCGGGCAGGACGTGACAGCACCTCAGTGGATGCCGAAGGAGTGGACGACGTGCGGGGTGTCCACGAGGGTGTGCGGCGCGAGGGCGTGGTAGGCCCACACGTGGACCCACGCGTTGCCGGTGCGCACGGTGAGGTGGGTCTTGATCATTCCCGGGGCGAAGTACGTGAGGAGCAGGAAGATCCCGGACACGAGCGCGTCCCTGGGCGAGGTGAGCACCGTCCAGGCGTCCCACACGTGCATGGCGGCATAGGTCAGCCCTCCCAGGATCACGGTCGCCGTCGCGGAGCCGGTGAGCCTGAGGTAGCGCGGCACGAGGATCGCGTAGATGAAGACCATCGCCGGCAGGACCGCCCCGGCGAGGTAGAGGAGGAAGGTCAGGGGCGCACCGAGCACCAGCTGACTGGGTTCCAGGTCGACGATCCCCGGGTCGAGGGCGAGGACCTGGAAGGCGAGCTCGAGGAGCAGGACGACGACGATGACGAGGAGGTCGCCGCGCCGGTCGGTCGAGCGCAGGCCCAGCGCGAGGGCCGAGTAGCGCCGCCGGAACCAGAGGAGCGGGACGACGGCGTAGACGAGGAGGTTGTAGCCCGCCCAGGTGAGGATCTCGGCCGGCTCGACGACGGCGTGCGTGCCGTAGATGCTCCCCGCGACGTGCAGCGCGAACGGGTGCCAGCCGAGCGCCCGGGCGAGGAGGAAGCCACCGGCCAGGCCGAGCGCGCCGTAGCCGAGGAGCAGGAGCGTCTCCCGCAGCGACGTCGTCCGGTCGGGAGCGCGGGCAGCGAGGTCCGGGCGTGCACGGCGCCGGGTGAGGAGGTGGACCACCCCCATGAGCAGGAGCACCTGGACCAGCGCGAGGTTGGCGTCCAGGAGGTCCTGACCCACCGAGCCGGCGGGCCGCGCGGGCCAGTCGAAGGGGCGGCGCTCCACCGTGAGGGTGACCCACGCGTTCGCCGTCACCCAGCCGGTGGCGGCGATGACGAGGCTGCGCCGGGCGACCCGGCGCGCGGCGGGCGGCGCGGGCGTCGGCGGAGGGGGCGCGGGGGTGGCGGTGCGCTGGGCGGGACGGTTGGCGTGGTCCACGACGCCTCCTCGGTCGGAGGAGCTAGCACGACTGTGTCAGATCGCCCAAAGTATCACGACCGTGCTACAAAGGGCAGGTGCCGAGAGTCGTCGATGTCGAGGAACGCCGCCGGGAGCTGGGTGAGGCGGTGTGGCGCGTGGTCCGCCGCGACGGCCTCGCCGAGGCGTCCGTCCGGACCGTCGCCCGGGAGGCCGGCCTGTCCACCGGCTCGCTGCGGCACTACTTCAGCACCCAGACCGACCTGCTCGTCTTCGCGATGCGTCTGGTCGTGGGACGCGTCCAGGAGCGGGTCGCCGCTGCGCACCGCCCGCCGGACGTCCGGGAGGCCGCCGTCGCCGTCCTCGGCGAGCTCCTGCCCCTCGACGCGGAGCGGCGGGCGGAGAACGAGGTCTGGCTCGCGTTCACCGCCCGCGCGCTCGTCCAGCCCGAGCTGCGTGAGCTGCGCGAGGAGGCCTACACCGCCCTGTGGGACGGCTGCCTCCAGTGGGTGCGCCGGCTGCTCCCGGCCGACGCCGCGGCCGAGGACGTCGAGCTCGAGGCGCACCGGCTGTTCGCGCTCGTCGACGGCCTCGCCGTGCACGCCGCCGTCAACCCGCGGCACGCCACCCCCGAGCGGCTGGTGGAGGTGCTGCGCCGGCACCTCGACGGCGTCGGCCGCCCCTGAGCCTCAGCCGAGGTCCGCGCGCCGCAGCACCCATGCGCGGTGGACGCGCAGGAACGCGACGAACGCGGCGAGGGCCGCGGTGGCGTTGAAGACCATGCGCGAGGCCCAGTGCCAGGTCTCGAACTCGCGGGCGACCTGGACGAGGTAGTCGGCGGAGTGCACCGCCGTGCCCTCGACGAAGAGGATCTCGTTGCGCGGCCAGAAGAACAGCACCGAGGCGATGCCCTCGCACACGACCATCGCGAGGCTGAGTGCGACCCAGCCGCGGGCGTCGCGCTGGCGCCACGTCGTGACGAGCGCGGCCGCGCCGAAGGCCCAGGTGGCCATGCCGAACGGCGGGAAGAAGTCGCTCGGCCCGGTGACGGAGAGGAAGTCCATCGTCAGGGCGAGGGAGTCGGGCGGGTCGGCGAAGACGTTGGGGTAGACCATCAACGTCTCGAGCAGGATCGCGCCGAGGAGCAGGATCATCACCCACGTGTAGGCGATGAGGGCCGGCAGGCGCAGCCGGGTGAGGGTCGTCGGGCGGGTGGCGGTGTCGGTTGTCATGGACGGTGACGCTACGGACGGGCAGGCCGCCCGACGTCGGCCTCCTGCCGACTCCCGTGCCGTCACACGGCGACTCCGGACGTCGCGCCGGGGCGAGGTCCGGGAGAGCGTCCGACCCTCAGCGGCGCCGGACGTCGCCCGCCGGGAGCCACACCCCGATCGTCTGCCGCCGCGTGTCGTGCAGCTCGACGAGGACCGTGCGCCCCGACCACGCCCACACCACCGTCTCGACGAGCTGGACGCCGTCCGTCGCCCACTCCACCCGCGCCGTCACCTCCACCGGGACGTCGCACGCCACCTGGGCGTTGCGCGCGGGGATCGGCTGCTCGTTCGCGATCGGCTGCCAGGAGCCCGCGTGGGCGTCCCACGAGAGGAGCTGCTGCGTCACCTCTCCATGGTCTCCCCGCGGTCCGACGCCGGCAGGGGAGAGGGCTACCTCTGGTGCAACGCCGCACGTAGGACTAGGTTTCTCGACATCCGTGCAGTGCGCGGCACGACCGGGCACAGCACTCCGACGGCGGCGCCACCCCACGTGCGGGGGGTAGCGCCGCCGTCGTCCTTCCCGCTTGTGCGCCTGCCCGGCGGAGGCGACGCTGGCACCTGGCCGGAACGAGCCAGGACCGCCCCAGGGCGGCGCGAGCGAAGAGGAGCACCATGCGCGGAGTTGTCATGCACGCGGCCGGGGACGTCAGGGTCGAGGACCTGCCGATGCCCACGGTCACCGAACCGACCGACGCCGTCATCCGACTCGCGGCCACCTGCGTGTGCGGCTCTGACCTGTGGCCCTACCGCGGCGCCGACGAGATCCGCCGCCCCCGGCCGATGGGCCACGAGTACGTCGGCATCGTCGAGGCGGTGGGCTCCGACGTCATGACGGTGAAGCCGGGCGACTTCGTCGTCGGCTCCTTCATCGCCTCGGACAACACGTGCGAGATCTGCCGCTCGGGTTACCAGTCCGGCTGCGTCCACCGCGTCGGCATGAGCGGCGCCCAGGCCGAGTACCTGCGCGTGCCGCTCGCCGACGGCACGCTCGTCGCCACCCCGGGACAGCCCGAGGCCGAGCTCGTCCCCAGCCTCCTCGCCGCCTCCGACGTGCTCGGCACCGGGTGGTTCGCGGCCGCGGCCGCGCAGGCCGGGCCGGGCAAGACGGTCGCCGTCGTCGGCGACGGCGCCGTCGGGCTGCTCGGGGTGCTCGCCGCCCGCGAGATGGGCGCCGAACGGATCATCGCCTTCAGCCGGCACGCCGACCGGCAGGCACTGGCCCGGGAGTTCGGCGCCACCGACATCGTCACCGAGCGCGGCGACGATGGCGCCGCAGTCGTCAAGGAGATGACCCACGGCCTCGGTGCCCACTCGGTCATCGAGGCGGTCGGCACCCAGGAGGCCATGCTCCAGGCGATCAACTCCACCCGGGCGGGCGGGCACGTCGGCTTCGTCGGCGTCTCCCACGACGTCGAGATCCCCGGCAGGCTCCTCTTCGGCTCCCACGTCGCCCTCCACGGAGGCCCCGCGCCCGTGCGCCGGTACCTGCCCGAGCTCATCGACCTCATCCGGCAGCGGCGCATCGACCCGGGCAAGGTCTTCGACCTCGCGCTCCCGCTCGAGGACGCCGCCGAGGCCTACCGGGCAATGGACGAGCGCCGCGCGATCAAGGCGTTGCTGCAGGTCTGAGGCGGTCGGGCGCCCCGGCGCAGAGCCGGGGCGGGCGAGGTCGCCCACCCGGAACCCTCCCGCCGGGGCACCGACCGGACTAGCGTGGCGCCACCCGACAAGGAGGCCGCCATGCAGATCAAGCACACCCTCGTCGTCCTGGACGCCGCCGACGTGGAGAGCGAGAGCCGCTTCTGGGCGGGGGTGCTGGGAGGCACCGTCGAGGCCGACGGCGACTGGCACGAGATCGTCGTCGACGGCAAGCCGTGCGTCGCCGTCCAGCTCGCACCCGAGCACGTCCCCCCGCAGTGGCCCGACGGCGAGCCCCAGCAGATCCACCTCGACCTGTGGATCGACGACATCACCGAGGGGCACGAGCACGTGATGGCCCTGGGCGCCCGCCTGCTCAAGGCCGCCGAGAACGGCAACGGGGCCGACACCTTCCAGGTGTACGCCGACCCGGCGGGACACCCCTTCTGCCTGTGCTGGTGAGGCAGCAGGTCGTCGCCGCCCCGGACTCCTTCAAGGGAAGTCTCACCGCCCGCGAGGCGGCCGAGGCGATGGTGCGCGGCGCACGGTGCGCCCTCGGCCCCGGCGCGTCCGTCTCGGCGGTCCCGATGGCCGACGGCGGGGAGGGCACCCTCGACGCGCTCCTCGCCGCGTGGGACGGGCGCGAGCACCACGTCGAGGTCCACGACGCCCTCGGCCGGCGTCGCACCGCCCGGTACGGGCTGAGCGCCGACTCGCGCACCGCCGTCATCGAGGCGGCCGAGGCCAACGGCCTGCCCCACGTGCGCGACGTGCCGCCCCGGCCGCTGCACGCCGACTCCGCCGGGGTGGGCGAGCTCGCCCGCGCCGCGCTCGACGCCGGCGCCGAGGAGGTCCTCCTGTGCATCGGCGGCTCGGCCACGACGGACGGCGGCGCCGGTGTGCTGCGCGCGCTGGGCGCCCGGTTCCTCGACGCCGCCGGGAACCCGGTCCCACCCGGCGGGGGAGGGCTCGCCGCGATCGAGCGGATCGAGCTCGACGACCTCCACCCGCGGGCGCGGCGGGTGCGCTGGCGCATCGCCGTCGACGTCGACAACCCGCTCGTCGGCCGGCGCGGGGCTGCGGCCGTGTTCGGCCCGCAGAAGGGTGCCGGCCCCGACGACGTCGCGACCCTCGACGCCGGGCTCGCCCACCTCGCCGGTCGGCTGGCCCGCGCTACCGGCGTCCCGGAGCGATGGCTGCGCGAGACGCCCGGCACCGGCGCCGCCGGCGGGCTGCCCGCCGCGCTGTGCGCGGTGCTCGGGGCGCAGGTCCTGCCCGGCTCGCGGCTCGTGGCCGACGCCGTCGACCTGCGCGCCGCGCTCGCCGGTGCCGACATCGTCCTCACCGGGGAGGGCAGCCTGGACGGACAGTCGCTGCACGGCAAGGTCGTCGACCGGGTGCGGGAGTGCGCGCCGGAGGGGGCGGCGGTCGTCGTCCTCGCCGGACGGGTCGCCCTCACCGCGCAGGAGGTCGCCGCCGCCGGGCTCACCGCCGCCGTGTCCATCGCCCCCGGGCCCGCGACCGAGGAGGAGCTGCGGGCGGACGCGGCACCGCTGCTCGCCGAGGCGGCGGAGTCCGTCTGCCGCCTCCTCGCCCACCGTCCCGCCGAATCCGACCGCTGACCGACCGCTGACCACCTCGTGCGAAGGAGCACCCCGTGATCGACGTCCTCGTCCTCGTCCTACTCGTCGCGGCCATCGTCTACATGACGGCCAGGCTGAAGATCTCCCCGTTCCTCGCGCTCCTCGGCGCCGCGGTCGTCGGCGGCTTCGCGTTCGGGCTGCCGACCGCGGACATCATCCCGACGATCCTCACGAGCTTCGGCAACACGATGGGCAACATCGGCCTCGTCATCCTCTTCGGGACGATGATCGGGCTCGTCCTCGAGCGCTCGGGCGCCGCGATCTCCATGGCCGACGCCCTCATCCGGGTGCTCGGCACGCGGTTCCCCAACCTCACGATGAGCGTCATCGGCTACGTCGTCGCCATCCCGGTGTTCTGCGACTCCGGTTTCATCATCCTCAACTCCCTGCGCAAGGCGATCACCGTGCGGGCCCGCGTCTCACCCGTGGCCATGTCGGTCGCGCTCATGACCGGCCTGTACGCCACCCACACCATCGTCCCGCCCACTCCCGGGCCGCTCGCGGCGGCGAGCGAGCTCGGCGTCGTCGACAACCTCGGCCTCGTCATCGGGCTGGGTCTGCCCGTGGCGGCGTTCGCGGCCGGAGCCGCGCTCCTCTTCGCCAGCGCGCTGCGCAACCGCTACGTCGAGCTCGAGCCGCAGACCGAGGAGGAGGCACGCAACGAGCGGACCTACGAGGAGATGCGCGCCGAGTACGGCACGCTGCCCTCCGCGCTCGCCTCGTTCCTGCCGATCCTCGTGCCGATCGTCCTCATCTGCCTCGCCTCGGTCGCCTCGCTGCCCGGCGCCCCGCTCGGGGACGGCGCGCTCGCCACCACCGTGCGCTTCGTCGGGGCGCCCGTCATCGCCCTCGTGATCGGTTTCGCGCTCGGCGTCGCGCTGCTCCGGGGGAAGGGCAGACTCGAGCAGCTCAACTCGATCGTCACCGGCTCGATCACCGTGGCCGCGCCGATCCTCCTCATCACCGCCGCCGGCGCCGCGTTCGGTGGCGTCCTCGGCGCGAGCGCCCTCACCGACGTCATCACCGAGCACCTCACCACCCTTGGCCTGGGCGTCTTCGTCCCCTTCGTCATCGCCGCCGCCCTCAAGACGGCGCAGGGCTCCTCGACCGTCGCGATCATCACGACCGCCGCGCTCGTCGCCCCGCTGCTCGACACCCTCGGGCTGCCGGGCTCCACGGGCGCGGCGCTCGCGGTCCTCGCCGTCGGCGCCGGGGCCATGGTCGTGTCCCACGCCAACGACTCCTACTTCTGGGTCGTCTCCCAGCTCAGCCGCATCCCCGTCGCCACGGCCTACCGCACGCTGACCCCGGCGACGGCGATCGAGGGTGTCGCCGCCATCCTCGCGACGTGGGTGCTCAGTCTGATCGTGCTCTAGCCGGGTCCGGCCGCCGTCCCGACCGGCGGGCCGTCAGGTGTCCTCAGCCCTCGACGACGGGGCTGAGGGGGCGGGCGGCGAGGAAGGTCTCGAGGACCTGGGCGACGCCGTCTTCCTCGACGGGAGGGGCGAGGTACGGCGCCGCGGCGCGGGCCTCGTGGTGCCCGTCGTGCATGGCGAAGCCGTGGCCGGCCCAGCGGAGCATCTCGACGTCGTTGGGCATGTCCCCGAAGGCGACGACGTCCGCCCGGTCGATGCCGCGGGCGCGCGCGTGCTCGGCGAGGGTCGAGGCCTTGGTGACGCCCACCGGCCCGAGCTCGAGCAGCGGCCGGGCGACGCCGGAGCGGGTGACGCTCACGACGTGCCCCGCCTCGGCGCGGCCGGTCGCGAGCATCTCGTCCGGGTCGGACGCGGGGCTGCGGACGAGGATCTTGATGACGTCCGCGACGTCGAGGAGCTCGCCGAGGGAGGCGGCCTCGGTGACGGGCGGCCCCTCCGGGGTCAGTCCCTCGCGCCGACCGCGTGCGGGGGCCTGCGCGAAGCCCGGCCCGACGAGCAGCTCCCCGGGCGTCTCGACGGCGAAGACGGCGTCGGGGAACGCCGCGGTGAAGCGCTCGACCGCCTCGCCGAGGTGCTCGGGCGGGATCGCCCTCACCTCGATCGGCTCCAGCGACCCGGCGTCGACGACCATCGCCCCGTTGGCGGCGATGACCGGACCGGTGAGCCCTGTCGCCTCGACCACCGGCGGCAGCCACCGGGGCGGGCGGCCGGTGACGAGGACGACCTCGATGCCGTGCTCGACGTACCGCTGCAGCGCGGCGCGGGTGC
Source organism: Georgenia wutianyii (assembly GCF_006349365.1). Classification (NCBI taxonomy): domain Bacteria; kingdom Bacillati; phylum Actinomycetota; class Actinomycetes; order Allobogoriellales; family Allobogoriellaceae; genus Georgenia; species Georgenia wutianyii. Next base: position 2,580,374 of record NZ_CP040899.1, on the reverse strand, counting down.
GGGGGCTCACGGTGCCACCGTGCGGCACGATCGTGCCGTCGATGTCGCTGGCGACCAGGCGGGGGACGATCTCAGGCCAGGGCTTCACGGCACTCCTCGGCTCGACGGTAAGGCTCTGCCCCACGTTACGTCGCCGGCCGTGACGTAGCTGTCCGCGATCCTCGGGTGGAGAGTGCCCACAGGCCCGACGCGTCTTCCCTAGTCTGAGCCCATGCTTGCCCCCGGTGTGAACCCTCTGCTCCCCGCCTCGTACGACGTGGTGTGGACACTCGTGCTGGTCGCGTTCCTCGTCGCCGCCGTCCTCGTCGTGGCGGCGGCGATCAAGGTCCTGCGCCGGCGCACGGTCGGTGAGCAGGTGGTCGCGTCTGCGAAGGCGCTCACCGACCTCCACGAGGCCGGCGAGATCAGCGACGAGGAGTACGAGCGGCGCCGGAGCCGGCTGCTCGACCGGCTCTGACGCCGGCGCACGGCGTGCCCGTGCGCTGAGCACGTCCCAGCTCGCCGCCGGGGAGGTGGCGTCCACGGGCCGTGGACGCCACCTCGCGCGGGTCAGGACGTGAAGGTCTGGCTCCAGATCTCGGTGCCGTCGGCGTTCTTGTAGACGTAGGTGGCGGCCTGGTCCGGGCCGACGCCCAGGGATCCATGGCCGGGAACACCGCGGTCTCGCAGAGCTCCTTGAGCTCGCCCGCCATGGCGTCGAGCTCGGTCGCGGCCGCCTGGCCGTCCACAGGCTGCGCGTAGGTGTAAGGGCACCTGGTGAACGGGAGCCGCCCGCTCCCGGCAGAGGTGCGAGGATGCCCGCCATGCGTAGTGACCGGTGGATCGACGTGGCCCGCGGGGCCGGCCTGCTCTCGCCGTCGGGCGCCGTCGCGCCGACGATCTTCGCCGAGATGTCCGAGCTCGCGACCCGCACCGGGGCGGTCAACCTCGGCCAGGGCTTCCCGGACGTCGACGGCCCGGAGCACCTCAAGGAGGCCGCCGTCGCCGCGATCCGTGACGGCTTCAACCAGTACCCGCCCGGCCCGGGCATCCCGCAGCTGCGCGAGGCGGTCGCGGCCCACCAGGCCCGCCACTACGGCCTCGCCGTCGACCCGGACACCGAGGTGCTCGTCACCGCCGGCGCCACCGAGGCCATCGCGGCGACGATCCTCGCGCTCGCCGGCCCGGGGGACGAGGTGCTCACCCTCGAGCCCTACTACGACTCCTACGCCGCCTCGATCGCGATGGCCGGCGCGACCCACCGCACCGTCGCCCTGCGGCCCGGCCCGGACGGCTTCCACCTCGACCCCGACGACGTGCGCGCCGCGTTCTCCGAGCGCACCCGGCTCGTCCTCGTCAACACCCCGCACAACCCCACGGGCACCGTCCTCACCACCGAGGAGCTCACCCTCCTCGCGGAGCAGGCGGCTGCCCGCGACGCCGTCATCGTCACCGACGAGGTCTACGAGCACCTCACCTACGACGGCGCCCGCCACGTCCCGCTCGCCACCCTGCCCGCGGCGGCCGGGCGCACGCTGACGATCTCCTCGGCCGGCAAGACGCTGTCCTTCACCGGCTGGAAGGTCGGCTGGCTGCACGGCCCGGCCGAGCTCGTCACCGCCGTGCGCACCGTCAAGCAGTTCCTCACCTACGTCGCCTCCGGCCCGTTCCAGCACGCCGTCGCCACGGCGCTCGCCGACGAGGACGGGCGCACGGGGGAGTACGTCGGCGGGCTCGCGACCTCGCTCGCCTCGCGGCGCGACCTGCTCTCCGGCGCGCTCGACGCCGCCGGCTTCGCCACCGTCCGCCCGGCCGGCACCTACTTCGTCGTCGCCGACGCCGCGCCGCTCGGCTTCACCGACGCCGTCGACCTGTGCCGCCGCCTGCCCGAGCTCGCCGGCGTCGTCGGCATCCCGGTGACCGCGTTCTGCGCCGCAGGCTCCCCGACGGCGAAGGCCCTCGGCTCGTGGGTGCGCTTCACCTACGTCAAGCAGGAGAGCGTCCTGGAGCGCGCGGCGCAGGGCCTGGCGCGACTGCGGGGCTGAGCGTTTGCGGGACGGCACCACTCGGCGTCGAGTCGGGCGTATGGTTCGGTGTCGTGCCCAGGATCTCCGCGGCGACCGTCGCCGAACACAGAGCGGCGCGCGAGCGTGCCCTGCTCGACGCTGCGCACGCCATCCTCCTCGAGACGGGGGAGCCGCCCAGCCTCTCCGACGTCGCCGGGCGCGCCGGCCTCGCCCGTACGAGCGCCTACCAGTACTTCGGCTCCAAGCGCGAGCTCCTGCAGGCGATGGTGCGCGACGTCTACCCGCGGTGGACCGAGCGCATCCGCGCGGCGATGGCCGCAGCGCCGACCGACGCCGACCGCATCATCGCCTACGCGGTCGCCAACCTCGACCTCGTGGACGAGGGGGCCCACGCCGTCGGTAGCGCGCTCGCCGCGCTCGAGCCGGGGGAGGCGCTCGACGAGCAGGCCGCCCTCATGCACCGCGAGGTCCAGGGGCCGCTCATCGCCGCCCTGGCCGCGCTCGACGTCGAGGCGCCGGACGAGGTCGCCGAGCTCGTCAACGCCGTCGTGCACGGCGCCACGCTCCTCCTGGAGTCGGGAAAGGGGCGCGACGTCGCCGTCGCCCGCCTCTGTGCCGTCCTCGGACCGCTGGTCCGCGAGCTCGGGGGCAGCGGCCGCCCGGTCTGACCAGGCACCTTGTGCAGGGACGGCTTTTGTGGACACAATGTCGACATCATTCCGACATGGTGTCGACATCCTGGCGCGGGCGCAGCGCCCGCAGCGGTGCCGGTCGCCAGCAACACCAAAGGTCACCACATGTTCCTTGCACTGCGCGAGCTCACGTTCGCCAGGGGCCGGTTCAGTCTCATGGGCGTGGTCATCGCGCTCATCGCCGTGCTCATGGTCCTTCTCTCCGGCCTGTCCGCGGGCCTCGTCAACGACGGCGTCTCGGGCCTCAAGGCCCTGCCGTCCTCGACCGCCTTCGCCTTCGACGCCGGCACCAAGGCCGACAACGCCTTCTCCCGCTCGGTCGTCGACGAGACCCAGCTCGAGGCGTGGCGCGACCAGCCCGGCGTCGCCGAGGCGAGCCCGATGGGCGCCTCCATCGTCAACGCCGTGACCGACTCCGGCGAGCAGGTCGACCTCACGCTCTTCGGCGTCGAGCCCGACTCCTTCCTCGCACCCGAGGTCGCCGAGGGTGAGGGTGTCGGGGAGCCCGCCGGCATCGTCGTCTCGGGCACCGCGGACGGGCTCGAGCTCGGCACCGTCGTCACCCTCGACCGCATCGACACCGAGCTCGAGGTCGTCGGCTTCACCGAGGACCAGGCCACCTTCGGCCACGTCGACGTCGCATACCTCCCGCTCGAGACGTGGCAGCTCATCGCCGCCGGGCAGGCGCCCGGGGGGAGGACGCCGAGCGCCGAGGACCTCGCCGGCCTCGACTTCGCCGAGTTCTCCGTCATCGGCCTGCGCGGCGAGGACGGCTCCGCCGTCGCCGCCGGGGACTACGTCGCCGGTGACGCTGCCGCCGAGACGACGACGATGAGCCTGAAGGAGTCCTTCAACGCCTCCCCGGGCTACCAGGCCGAGACCCTCACGCTCCAGATGATCCAGTGGTTCCTCTACGCGATCGGCGCGCTCGTCGTCGGCGCGTTCTTCACCGTGTGGACCATCCAGCGCAGCCACGAGCTGGCCGTGCTCCGCGCCATGGGCGCCTCGGCCCGCTACCTCCTGCGTGACGGCCTGGCCCAGGCGGCGATCCTCCTCCTCGTCTTCACCGCGCTCGGCGTCGGTGTCGGGGTGGGCCTCGGGTCCCTCATGCCCGAGGGCATGCCGTTCGCGCTGGAGGCCCCGGCCATCGCCGTCGCCTCGGCGCTGACCATCTTCCTCGGCCTGCTCGGGGCGGCTGTCGCCGTCCTGCGAGTCACCCGCATCGAACCGATCACCGCGCTGGGAGGCGCCCGATGAGCACCGCCGAGAGCACCCGGAACACGATGAACGACGCCCCCTCGGCCGACGTGGCCCTGCTGCTGCGCGACGTCACCCTCGAGGTCGGCGACGGCGCGGGCAAGGTCCGCGCGATGGACTCGGTGAGCCTGGAGGTCCTCCCCGGCGAGCTCGTCGCCGTCGTCGGCCCCTCCGGCGCGGGCAAGTCCTCCCTGCTCGCCGTCGCCGGCGCCCTCGCCGCCCCGACCTCCGGGGACGTCCACGTCCTCGGCGAGGACCTCGCCGCGCTGCGCGAGCGAGGGCAGGGCGCGCTCGCCGGCTTCCGACGTCGCCGGCTCGGCTTCGTCTTCCAGTCCGGCAACCTCGTGCCCGCGCTCACCGCGGCCGACCAGCTGCGCCTCGCGCGCCGCATCTCCGGGCGCCCCGGCGCCCGCGGGTTCGACCCGATGCCGTTGCTCGAGGCCGTCGGGATGAGCCACCGCGCCGGCCACCGGCCCGGTGAGCTCTCCGGCGGGGAGCGCCAGCGCGTGGGCATCGCCCGGGCCCTGGTCAACGAGCCCGGCCTCATGCTCGTCGACGAGCCCACCGCGGCGCTCGACCGGGCGCGCAGCCACGAGATCGTCGAGCTGCTCGCCGAGCGCTGCCACGAGCGGGGCATCGCCGTCGTCATGGTCACCCACGACCACGACGTCCTCGAGCACTGCGACCGCGTCGTCGAGATGGTCGACGGAAGGCTCTCGCCGGTCGCGAGCTAGCCGGCCCCTCCGCCGAGGCGCGCCACGTCCCAGGACGCGGCGCGCCTTTCGCGTTCGACGACGGGCGACGATCGCTAGTTCGTCCTTCTCGCGGTGAGGACACCGGATGACTGGGCGCGCAGGACGGCTGAGATCCGATCGCGTGTGCCGAGTTTGCGGTAGGTGTTCTCGAAGTGCTTTTCCACGGTGCGCGGCGAGATCGACAGGGCGCGAGCGATCGCCGCGGAGGTCATTCCGCGCGAGCCGAGGTCAAGCACGAGCACCTCGCGGGCGGTCAGATGCCACTCCGCCGCCGTGGCGAGCCGGTGATCGGACAACCCGCCCGGCGTCCCCCTCCATGAATGTACGGCTTGTGAGTGCTTGACGACGCCCACGAGCAGCCGCTGGACCGCCACCGCGTCGCCGTGCTCGTCGCCGGTGAACCGATCGGCGGCGCGGCACGCTCCGCATACCTGCAGCATCCGGCCTTCCGAGGGCACCGGTATCCAGAGGTGCTGATCCATCCCGACCGCTCGAAGCTCGGAGACGTATCGCCGTCCTTCGGCAGTCGTCTCGACCTCGTGGATGGCAGTGACGCCTGACGTGCGAGTTCTCACATAGTGCAGGGCGAGAGGGTGGGAATCAGACGCCCGAGAGGCGATGTCCGGCAGGAGTGGCTCGGGCGATCTCTCGAAGGCGGTCACTGAGCCGGCGACGCGCGGGCTCCATGTGAACAGTCCCGCAGTCGGTGCGTGGAGAAGCGTGGCGAGAAGATCGCCGACCGTCAACCAGTCGACCTCGCTCTCAAGGCTCTGGAGGCAGTCCCCGGCGAAATCCAGCCAGGACGCCAGCCGTCGCATTCGCATCTGTCGCCCCCTGCGCAGCCTCACAAGCGCCCGGCTCTCCCTATGGTCGGGGGCGGGGGCGGGGGCGTCAACGTTCCCCGGCGTACTGGACGGCGGAGAATCACCGTCCCGTCTACAGCTCGGAGGGCTTCGGCTGAGCGTCCACATTGCCCGCGACGCTGACGAAGAACCCCCATGGATCTGGCATCGGGTGATCGCCGCTGACTGTCTCCCACTCCCGGAACCACCCCGAGTGAACGCTGGCGGAGGGGATCGGGATCTGTTCGCGGAGTCTCTCTTCGAGTGCCGATCGGATCGCGAGGCAGTTCCGTCGGATCGCTCGGACGGCGTCGGGATCGTGCGCCGACTTGAAGCCCGTGACGGGAGGCTTGCCAGATGTTCCGGCGAGGATGAAGTCGGCGAACCCGCGGTGAGGATCGGGATGGTTGCCCTTTCCGAACGCACGCCAGGTCAGTTGCCAGTTGTAGACACGGAGTCTGGTGATGCGGTCGGAAAGGTCTTTCGCGCGAGCGGTCTTGGGACTTGGCACACCGAGCACGTCGGCGGCCCTCATCCATCCGTAGTCGGCTGCGATGCGGATGAGTCCGGGTTCCACCACCATCGGGTCGTGGAGGTCGAAGGTGGGGCGTATCTCGTGGACCGTGACAGCTCGGCCCCAGGCAGGCGGCCTGACATCGTCGTCGGCGACCTCGTCGAAGGTGATGCCGAGGACTGCTCGGGCCATGACCTGGGCAAAGGTCCGAGTGGGATCCATCTGCTGAATTTCTACCGGCGCGCTGCACCGGAGGGCGATGACCTCGTGGCAGCCGAGCTCTTCGACCGCAATCCGCACAGGCACGACGTCGCGGACGCCGCCGTCGACACACATGTGGTTGCCGAGCGGCAGAGCAGGAAAGATGCCGGGCATGCTTGCCGAGGCCAAGGCTCCGAGCGGCACGGTGACCGGGACCGGCGGGAAAGGGGGAAACGTCGGACGTTGCGGATCTGGGCCGGGAAAGGTCAGGTTTGCGCGTTCGTCGACCTGGACGACCTCTCCGGTCTCGAGGCTTACCGACACTAGCCGCAGCGCAATCCTCGATGCCTGCAGTTTCGAGCGGTCGAAGGCGGCGTTCAGCCGTCGCGCGATCGGGAGGAGGTTGAAGATCGCGCTTCCCGGACGCGCTGCCGCCGCGCCGATCTCACTGACGGCGAGCACGCCGCGGATCGCGGCATAGGGCAGGAGTAGGAGACCTTGCCATGAGAGCTGGCCGAGCGCGGTCTTTGCATCTGCCTTGAGTCCCGAGACCCATGGCTCCTCCTCCCACATGCTGCTCTCATCGGTGAGGGCGTCCCAGCTGGCTCGGAGTCTCGTGGCGGCGTGGCGGCCGGGGTCGTCGCCCATTGCGAGGTCGACAGCGTTGATCGCCCCCACAGAGGTGCCGACGATCGCGTCGGGACGGTACCCGCGCTCGTCGTAGAGGTACTGGAGCGCGCCCACCTGGAAATCGCCGCGCGTGCCCCCGCCCCCGAGAGCGAGGCCCGTCCGTTGCGCCATACGCACCACGATCGTCTTGTAGGCACTGGTGCTGGTGCCTGCACCCCGCGTGTTGTGCGCGATGACGGCGTACTCGGCGGTCCATGACCTGGTCCCCGGAATGGTGACGGTGACGGCACCCGACAGCGGGAGCGGCGGGCGTGGGATAGGCAACTCGTGAACGCCTGAGAGCTGCCGCGTCCCGATCTCGACCTCGTCGGCGCCCTTCGTACGCCACCGCAGGGTGACGGTCTGTCCGGGGCTGAAGTCGGGTCCCGGCTCGATCGTGAACTCCAGGATCTCAGGTGGCCCCCAATGTGCGACGTCCGCTGCCCTGGCGACGACAGCGAGGGCGGGGGGTGCGAGCGAGGCGAGCACGACGCGCACCGGAGCCGCAGCGGCGGCGGAAAGGTAGGGCTCCAGCGTCGTGACGATCTCAGCCACCGTGTCGCCCTCTGGCCCGGTCGTGTGAGACTCCTCGACGACTGCGACGGGGCCAGGGCGTGCCCCCGCAGGAACGGCGACTCGGACTTGTGTGTCCGTCCACTCGATAGCGTCCTCACCGGACACGCGCACATCGCCGCTCCCGCTGAACTGCACGGCGCGGGAGGACGGCGGACCGAATGACACCCCGGTGATCACGACTTGCTCTCCCGGCGTGGCATCGACCGGGTCGACGAGGCTCACCCGACCGGCAGGAACGGGTACTGATCGGCCCACCGCGGTGCCGAAGACGGTGAGCGCTGCTTCCACTGCTCGGACCGACGACTTCTTCCGGAAGTTCTCGCCGAGTGTGAGCCTGGAGGTCGACGTCAGGCCTCTGACGGATGGGACCGTCGACCCTGCGGGACGGAGCCGGTCGAGTGGGTCCTGCTCACGCGCAGGACGCACGCTGTCCTTCCGGGTGGGCTCACCAGGGGCGGGCACGCCAGCTCCGTCCGCGACGAACATTGACCGGAGCGCCTGGCCAACGGGGCGCGCAGACGCGCACGCGAGTGCAATCCGCTCGGCCCAGGGCCCGACGTCGACACCCCCGGCGGCGAGGAGGTAGGCCACGCCGAAGCATGAGCGCAGGTAGTCGATCTGAAGGGTGACGAGGTCCGGATCGGCCCGGGTGCCGAAAAGGCCGATAGCGATGTCGGCGGACGGGGTGTCTGCCGACAGTGCATCCATGAGCTCGAGTGCCACTGTCGCGACACGCGGCCGTGAGTCCGCAGCGACCTCAACCGCCTGGAGAGCCTCTTCCCCGCCCCATGCTCCGCCGGCGGCGAGTGCTTCGAAAGGGATGTGCGGCAGCCGAGGAAGCGGCGCCGTAGGTGCCAGCCGCTCGACCAGCACTCGACTCGAAAGCATGAGCTGCTCCTTCCGTGGCGGGTGTGCCCCTCGACCCAGGATGCGTCCGTGTGGGAGACAGGCCAATACGCAGGACCACGTAGGGAGGGTGAGCCCTAGACGGCTCATGTACAGGCCTCCGCCAAGCCCTTGGGTGAGCACCGATCAGGTCGGTCAGAGGTCGCGGATGGGTCGTCCAGCGCCTCGGGTGGCAAGGTGCGACGGGAGCCCGGTGCCACGACTCCGAACACATCACAGGCCACATCGTGAGATCGCCGTCTCTCTCGTTGGACTTGGCCCGCTCCACCGGTCGAACCTGGGCATGCCGCGACGCGCCGCAACCCCGCGCGCGTCCAGCGATCCCAGGAGGACCGGTGTGATCGACCTCGTCGAGGTGTCCAAGACCTTCCGCACCCCCGGCGGAGAGGTCCACGCGCTCGACCACGTCTCGCTGCACGTGGAGCCCGGGGAGATCTTCGGGATCGTCGGCCAGTCGGGCGCCGGCAAGTCCACGCTCATCCGCACCGTGAACGCCCTCGAGCAGCCCGACTCGGGCACGGTCACCGTCGCCGGAGCGACGATCTCCGAGCTGCGCGGCAAGGAGCTGCGCGAGGCCCGCCGCCGGGCCGGGATGATCTTCCAGCACTTCAACCTCCTCTCCTCGCGCACCGCCCTCGGCAACGTCGAGCTCACCCTGGAGATCGCCGGCACCGGCCGCGGCGCCCGCCGCCGCCGCGCCCAGGAGATCCTCGACCTCGTCGGCCTGGCCGACCGCGCCGACGCCTACCCCGCCCAGCTCTCCGGCGGGCAGAAGCAGCGCGTCGGCATCGCCCGCGCCCTGGCCGACAACCCGCGCGTCCTCCTCTCCGACGAGGCCACCTCGGCCCTCGACCCGGAGACCACCCGCTCGGTCCTCGACCTCATCCGCCGCCTGTCGCGCGAGCTCGGCCTCACCGTCCTCCTCATCACCCACGAGATGGACGTCATCAAGCGCATCTGCGACTCCGCGGCGCTCATGGAGCACGGCCGGATCATCGAGAACGGGGCGATGGAGCAGCTCATCACCACCCCCGGCTCCCGCCTGGCCGCCGCCCTCTTCGAGCTCGGCGAGCTCCCCCCGGACCGCGGCCACCGCATCGTCGACATCACCTTCACCAAGCAGACGTCCTCCGAGCCGGTCATCGCCAAGCTCGCCCGTGACCAGGGCATCGACGTCGCCATCCTCGGCGCCGCGATCGAGACGATCCACGGCGGCACCCAGACCGGCCGCACCCGGCTGGAGATCCCCGGCAGCGCCGACGAGGTCGAGCGCGCCCTCACCTACCTGCGCGAGCAGGGCCTGTTCGTGGAGGTGGTCCGATGATCGACCGCGACGCCCCGGAGTTCTGGTCCGACCTCTTCGGCATCGTCATCCACGCGACCTGGCAGACCCTCTACATGGTCTTCGTCGCCCTGCTCCTCACCATCGTCGTCGGCACGGCGATCGGCGTCCTGCTCGTCACCACCGAGCGCGGCGGCCTCTACGCCAAGCCCTTCGGCTCGCTGGCGCTGGGGAAGGTGGTGAACCGGGTGCTCGACGTCGTCGTCAACGTCGGGCGGTCCATCCCGTTCATCATCCTCATGATCCTGCTCATCCCCTTCACCCGGGCGGTCGTCGGCACGTTCATCGGTCCGACCGCCGCGATCGTCCCGCTCACCGTCGCCGGCATCCCGTTCTTCGCGCGGCTCGTCGAGATCGCCGTCCGTGAGGTGCCGCGCGGGATCGTCGACGCCGCAGTCTCCCTCGGGGCGACGAAGCGCACCATCCTCTTCAAGGTCCTCCTCGCCGAGGCCGTCCCCGCCCTCACCCTCGGGCTCTCGACCACCGTCGTCGGGCTCATCGGCTACTCCGCGATGGTCGGCGCCGTGGGCGGCGGCGGGCTCGGGGACGTCGCCTTCCGCTACGGGTACCAGCGCTACAGCCTCGACTACATGCTCGTCGTCGTCGTGGTCCTCGTCCTGCTCGTCCAGATCCTCCAGAGCATCGGCAGCTTCATCGCCCGACGCACGTCACACCGCTGAGAAAGAGAACCCATGCGCATCACCCGCACGCTCCCCGTCGCCCTCCTCGCCGCCCTCGCGCTCACCGCCTGCGGAGGGGACGACGACGGCGGCTCGGCAGCCGAGTCCGACACCATCCGCGTCGGGGCGCTCGCCGTCCCCGCCGGGGACATGCTCAAGTTCGTCGCCGAGGAGCTCGCCCCGGCCGAGGGCCTCACCGTCGAGTTCGTCGAGTTCAGTGACTACAACACGCCGAACCCGGCCGTCGTCGACGGCGACGTCGACGCCAACCTCTTCCAGAACACGACGTTCATGGAGACCTTCAACGAGGCCGCCGGGGAGGAGCTCGTCTCGGTCGGCGAGGTGTACCTGCCGCGCATGGGCCTGTACTCGGGCGACTACGCCTCCCTCGACGAGCTGCCCGACGGCGCGTCCATCGCGATCCCGAACGACCCGACGAACGAGGGCCGTGCGCTCAAGCTGCTCGCCGCGCACGGCCTCATCGAGGTCACCGACGAGCCGATCACCATCGCCGACATCACCTCCAACCCGCGCAACATCGAGTTCGTCGAGATCGAGAACGCGACACTGCCGCGGGCCGTGGAGGACCAGGACGCCGCGATCGTCACCGCCGCGTTCGCCCTGCCGGCCGGGCTGGGTGAGGACAAGATGATCCTCGCCGAGGAGAGCGACAGCGAGTACTACAACGTGCTGTCGACGACCCCCGAGCTCGCCGACGACCCGCGGATCGCGACCCTCTACGAGCTGCTCACCTCCGACGAGATGGCCGACTTCCTCGCCGAGCAGTACCAGGGCGTCATCATCCCCGTGGACTGACCCGACCGACTCCGGGAGCGAGCCGCGCGGCCGACAGCCGCGCGGCTCGCTCTCTGTCTCTTGCCAGGGAGAGGGCTGCCCTACCGGGCGCCGGCCAGGGTGAAGGTGATCTGCGGGGCGTCGTCGCGCTCCCCGGCGGGGGCGTAGGCCACCGTGTGCGACCCGGCCCCGGTGATCTCGACCGGGCCCTCGTAGGTGACCCACTCGCCGCCGTCGAGGGAGTACTCGACCGCCTCGACGCCGTCGGCAGCGGGCTCGAGCACGAGGGTGACCGGCCCGTCGTAGGCCGCGAAGTCCGCGCAGGCGATCGGCAGTCCGGGGAACTCGGAGTCGTGGATCATCATCGACAGCGGCGTCTCCCGCGGGACCCAGTCGGCCCCGCCCGAGCCGATCGCGCTGCCGGTCCGGCTCGGCTCGAGGGAGCCGGCCGGGTCGGAGCTGGAGGACAGCCAGATCTCGTTCGGCGGCTCCGGCGGCCCGGCGTGGTCGTGCATGTAGTGCCCGCCGAAGTCGGTGCACGACCCGTCGTGCAGGTGGGCGGCGTGCGGCTGCCCGGACATCAGACCCGTGACGTTGGTCGAGATCTGGGTGCCGTACTCGTCCTTGACGAGCGTGACGGTCCCCTCGACGACGAGCGTGTTCGTCGCGCTGCCCATGCCCTCAGCGAGAGGACCGTAGGAGCCGGTCGAGGTGCCGAGCACCGAGGCGCTCACCGGGCCGGCAGCTACCGCCTCGTGGCTGTCGCCGCCGTGCGCGTCGTGGGCGCCGTGGTCCTCGGCGTCGGTGGTCTGCGTCGCCGGTGTCGGGGTCGGGGTCGCCTCCCCGGCCTGGGCCGGGGCGGTCACCGGCTCGGCCGCGTCCGAGCACGCGGCCAGCACGAGACCGAGGCTGAGGACGGCGACCGCCGTCCGGTGGTGTGAGCGCATCGTCGCCTCCACTCCTGGGCGGCACCCGTTGCCGCCCGGGGAAGTGTAAGGGCACTGCGGACCTGCCCCGCCCGCCCCGACGGCGGCCGAGACGCGCGGCCCGGGACGCGCCGCGCACCGGTCACGTACGGAGACGCCCCCACCGCTCCGGGTGGGGGGGAGAGCGGTGGGGGCGAGCGCCGTGGTTCGCCGCAAAATTAGGGCGGCGCCGCCGAGCCGCGTCGGGACGTTGGTCCCTGTCGGGGACCGTGTGGTCCGATCAGTTCCGGCGGCGGGCCAGGTCTGCCACGGCATGACTCGGATCGTCGCCGACATCTCCGTCTCCCTCGACGGCTACGTCACCGGCCCCGACCCCGGCCCCCGGAACGGCCTCGGTACCGGCGGGGAGTCGCTCCACGAGTGGGCGTTCTCCGACCATCCCGTCGACCGACGAGTCCTGCGCGAGGGGACCGCCCGATCGGGCGCCGTCGTCCTCGGCCGCCGGCTCTTCGATGTCGTCGACGGCCCCGGCGGCTGGGACGACGAGACGGGGTACGGGGCCGGCGAGGTCGGCACCCCGCCCTTCGTCGTGGTCACCAGCGCACCGCCGACGGCGGTCCGGCTCGCCCACCTGGAGTGGACCTTCGTCACCACCGGCCTTCCCGACGCCGTCGCCGCGGCTCGGCGGCGCGCCGAGGCGCAGTCGGGGGAGCGGGGCGAGGACCTCGACGTCGTCCTCATGGGAGGCGGAGCAACCATCGGCTCGGCGCTCGCGGCGGGGCTCGTCGAGGTGCTGTCGGTGCACCTCGCGCCCGTCGTCCTCGGCGCGGGTACGCCGCTGTTCACCGGCGGCTTCTCCGGGACGCTGGTGCAGCGCAGCGTGACCGCGACGTCGACTGCCACGCACCTCGTGTACGACGTCGGCTGACGGTGGATGCACGTCCGGCTGTTACGGGTCGTCGCGGGGCCGGCGTCCCCTACGGTCGGAGCACCAGGGGCGACCAGCCCAGCGGCACCTACCGTCCGGGGGGATACCGATGAGCGACGCCAAGCAGATGCTCCACCGTTACCTCCAGAGCTCGCGCGAGGCGGTGCTGTGGAAGCTCGAGGGCCTGAGCGAGCGCGACCTGCGCTGGCCGCACACCCGTACCGGCACCAACCTCCTCGGCCTCGTCAAGCATCTCGCGGGCGTCGAGCTCGGCTACTTCGGCGACACCTTCGGCAGGCACGCCCCGATCGAGCTCGAGTGGCTGGCCGACGACGCCCCGCCCAACGTCGACATGTGGGCCACGGAGGACGAGTCGGCGGAGTACGTCGTCGACCTGTACCGCCAGGCCTGGGCGCACTCCGACGCGACGATCGAGGCGCTCGACCTCGACGCCCTCGGGCGCGTGCCGTGGTGGCGCGACGGCGAGGTCACCCTCCACCACATCCTCGTCCACGTCATCGCCGAGACCGCCCGGCACGCGGGTCACGCCGACATCGTCCGTGAGTTCATCGACGGCGAGGTGGGTCTGCGGCAGGCCGCGACGAACATCCCCGGGCGGGGGGAGCAGTGGTGGACGGACTACGTCGGCACCCTGCGCGGGGTGGCGCAGTCCTTCGGCGGCTGACGTGAGTCGCGCGTCGCACGTCCACGGCGTCGGGCGGTCCGCCGCGGACGACGACGCGGCGCGACGTGCGCTGCAGCGGCGGGTGCTCGCGGTCGTGGCGGCCACCCAGGTCCTCGGCGGCGCGGGGCTCGCCGCGGGTGTCACCGTGGGTGCTCTGCTGGCCGAGGAGCTCCTCGGGACGAGTGGGCTCGCCGGGCTCCCCGTCGGGTTGTTCACCCTCGGCTCGGCCCTCACCGCTCTCCTCGTCGGCCGGCTCACCCAGAGACGCGGGCGCCGGGCCGGTCTCGGTGCTGGGTTCGCGGCCGGAGCGCTCGGCGCGGCGGGGGTGGTGCTCGCGGCCGTCCTCGCGAACGTCCCGCTGCTCCTCGCCGCCCTGTTCGTCTACGGGGCGGGCGCGGCCACGAACCTCCAGACCCGTTACGCCGGGACCGACCTCGCCCGCCCCGAGGAGCGCGGCCGGGCGGTGAGCGTCGCGCTCGTCTGCACGACGTTCGGTGCGGTCGCCGGCCCGAACCTCGTCGAGCCGCTCGGTCGGCTGGCGACCATGCTCGGCATCCCCGCGCTCGCCGGCCCGTTCCTCCTCTCGGGGGCCGCGTTCCTCGCCGCCGGGACGACGGTCGTCCTGCTCCTGCGGCCCGACCCGTTCCTCGTCGCCCGGCACCTGGCGCCCGCCGAGTCGCCGAGCGGCCCGCCGGGTCCCGCGGGGTCCGGGCCCGCGCCGGCCGAGGTGGAGCGCTCCGCGACACCGACCGACCTCGACGCCACCACCCCGGACGCGCGACGCCCCGGCGTGCTCGCCGGGGCGGCCGTCATGCTCCTCACGCAGGTCGCCATGGTCGCGGTCATGACCATGACGCCCGTGCACATGCGCGCCCACGGCCACGGACTCGGCTCGGTGGGCCTGGTCATCAGCATCCACGTCGCCGCGATGTTCCTGCCCTCGCTGCTGACCGGCGCCCTCGTCGACCGGGTCGGGCGCATGCCCGTGGCCGTGGCCGCCGGTGTCACGCTGCTGCTCGCCGGTGCTGTCGGAGCGCTCGCTGGTGACTCGCTCTCCCTGCTCGTCCTCGCCCTCGCCCTGCTCGGTCTCGGCTGGAACATGGGGCTCATCGCGGGCACCGCCCTCATCGTCGACGCCACCGGTCCTGCGACGCGGGCCAGGACGCAGGGCGGCGTCGACGTGCTCATCGCGCTCGCCGGCGCCGGCGCGGGCGCGATGTCCGGCGTCGTCGTCGCCGGCAGCAGCTTCGCGATGCTCTGCCTGGCCGGCGGCGTCCTTGCTCTCGCGCTCGTCCCCGTCATGGCGTCCTACCGCCGGGCCGCCGCGTCCCCCGCCGTCCCGGAGTAGGCCGCCGTGCCCTCCTCGCTCCCGGGTGACCGGCCGCGTCCCGCGGCTCGAGCGGCGCCGGGAAACAGCGTGGGAGGACCGGGGGGGCCGATAGGGTCCGCACCATGAGGTACGCCGTGAGCATCCCGCCGTTCACCGACGCACGGACGGTCCTCGAGCTGGGACGCGAGGCCGAGCGGGCGGGATGGGACGGGGTCTTCCTGTGGGACCACGTCCAGTGGTCGCCCGGCATGCCCGTGCACGACCCGTGGGTGCTCCTCGGCGCGCTCGCCCAGCTCACCGAGCGGGCCCTGCTCGGCACGCTCGTGACGCCGGTGACCCGCCGTCGCCCGACGACGCTCGCCAAGCAGGTGACGACGCTGGACCACCTGAGCGACGGCCGGGCCGTGCTCGGCGTCGGCCTCGGCGAGCCGCGCGACCTCGACTTCGCCGACCTCGGCGACGAGGCCGACCCCCGCGTGCGCGGTGCCATGCTCGACGAGTCGCTCGACGTCCTCGACCGGCTCTGGCGCGGCCCGACCGACCACGCCGGTGACCACTACACCGTCAGGGCCGACTTCCGGCCCCGGCCCGTGCAGCAGCCCCGGCCGCGCGTCTGGGTGGCCGGCGTGGTGCCCAACCGCAAGCCGCTGCGCCGCGCCCGCCGGTGGGACGGCGTCGTGCCCATCGGCACCGACGGCGACCTCACGCCGGACGCGCTCGCCGACTACCTTGCCCTCGTCCCGCCCGGCGAGGACCAGCGCGAGGACTGGGACGTCGTCGCCCACTGGGCCCGCGGCGTCCCGGCGCAGGAGTACGCCGACGCCGGCGCAACCTGGCTGGTGATCTCCGCGTGGCCCACCGAGGACGGCTGGGTGGAGGGCCTGCGCCAGGGCATCCGGCACGCGCTGGACTGAGGTCACACCGCGAGGGCGACGAGTGCGGCCGCGGGCAGCACCCCGGAGCCGAGGACGCCGCGCACGCTCCCGCCGCGCGGCAGCCAGTAGCCCAGCGCGTCCGCGAGCCCCATGAACAGCGCGGAGAACAGCAGGTAGACGAGGCACGCGACGACGAGGACGGTCCCCGTCTCCCGGTCCCCGACGTTGACCATGACCAGCCCGACGAGCGTGCCCACGCCGACCAGCGCGTTGCGGGCACCGATGCAGAAGGACCAGAGGTGGACGTTCGCCAGCCCCTCGGACTCGATGCCGAGGAAGCGCTGCACCCCCGGCCGGTGGATGCGGAAGGCCTCGAAAGGGGCGACGCCGATGACGACCGCCGCGCTCACGGCGGCGCAGACCTGGACGAAGGCGTTCACGGCAGCCTCCCGGGCACGGCCTCGACGAGGGAAACGGGTGAGACGGTGGGGATGACACGCAAGGTCCGGAACCCGGTGTCGGCCAGCAGCGTGCGCCACTGCTCCTCGGTGCGCTCGCGGCCGCCGACGAACACGAGCATGTCGAGGTCGAGCGCCTTGGCGAAGTGCGGTGTGTTCCCCGGCGGGACGACGCCCTCGACGATGAGCAGGGTGGCGCGCTCGCGCATGTGGCGGCGCACCGTGGACAGGACCGCGGCGGCCCGGTCGTCGTCGTAGTCGTGGAGCACTCGTCGTAGGACGTAGAGGTCGCCGTCGTCGGGCACGGCGTCGAAGTACGAGCCCGACTCGATGCGGCACCGGTCGAGCACCCCCGCCTCGCCGAGCAGACGCCGGGCGCCGTCGGCCATGGGCGCCCGGTCGAGCAGCACCCCCTCGGCGGAGGGCGCGGCGGTGAGCATGAGTGCGAGCAGCCCGCCGTGGCCGCCGCCGACGTCGACGATCCGGCAGAACCGGCTGAAGTCGTAGACGGCGTCGACGGCGGGCCAGTCCTGTGCGGAGAGGCGGGCCATCGCGGCGTTGAAGACCGCGTCGAACTCCGGGTCGTGGTCGAGGTGGTCCCACATCGTGCGCCCGACGGCGCGCTCGACACCGGGCGTCCCCGTCCGGACGCTCTCGGCGAGCTCGCCCCACACGCGCTGGTAGGTCGGGTCGCCGAGCATGAGGACGACGTCGCGCATGGAGCCGGGGACGTCGGAGCGGAGCCGCTCGGCCAGGGGCGTGAGGGTGAACCGGCCATCCGGCTCCTCGCGGAAGACGCCCCACGTCGTGCAGGCGCGGAGCAGCCGGTGGGTGGCGTCGGCGTCCAGGCCGAGCCGTGCCGCGACGTCGTCGGGGGCGCGGGGACCGCCGGCGAGGGCATCCGGGAGGCCGAGCCGGGTCGCGGCGTAGATCGCCTGCGTCGCGATGAACCCCGAGGCGAGCTCCAGGAGGCCGACGTCCGCCGGCACCATGCGGGAGGCTGCCTTCTGGACCGCCGCCCGGACGCTGAAGGCGGCCCTGGCGATGCGAACTGGTGGGAGCCGGTTCATGATGACCCCTAAGATGGTCAGTGTTGCTGACCAGTTTCCTCCGCCGTCGAGCGCTGTCAAGGGGTGCCGTGGATCTCGCCACGCTGATGTTCGTCTCCTACCGGGCGATGGACGAGCGGGTCGTCCGGGCGATGCGCGACGCCGGGTTCCAGGTCACGCCGGCCCAGGCCCGGTTGAGCCAGCGCATCGCCGACGACGGCTCGCGGCTCACCGACCTCGCCCACCAGGCACAGGTGACCAAGCAGACAGCGAGCGTGCTCGTCGCCGGGCTCGAGGCGCAGGGGATCGTCGAGCGGGTGCCCGACCCGGCCGACGGACGGGCCCGCCTCATCCGGTTCACGCCTCGCGGGAAGGCCGCGGCCCGCCGGGCCCTCGAGGTCGTCGGGGAGGTCGAGCGGGAGTGGGAGGAGCACCTCGGACCCGAGCTGACGGCCTCCCTGCGGGCGGCCCTGACGACGCTCGGCCAGGTCACCGACCCGTACCGCTGAGGCGGTGGCCGCCGTCGTCGTCCGCCGCGACCTCGATAGGCTGGGGGCACCATGACCGAGACCTCCGCTCCCAAGACCGCCGACGACGGCGCCCGCTCCGGCGCCGTCCGCGTCCGCTTCTGCCCCTCGCCGACGGGGACCCCGCACGTCGGGCTCATCCGCACCGCTCTGTTCAACTGGGCCTACGCGCGCCACACCGGTGGCACGTTCGTCTTCCGCATCGAGGACACCGACGCCGCGCGCGACTCCGAGGAGAGCTACCACCAGCTGCTCGACGCGATGCGCTGGCTCGGGCTGGACTGGGACGAGGGCGTCGAGGTCGGCGGGCCGCACGAGCCCTACCGGCAGTCGCAGCGGATGGACCTGTACGCCGACGTCGCCCAGCGGCTGCTCGAGGCGGGCCACGCCTACGAGTCCTTCTCCACCCCGGACGAGATCGAGGCGCGCCACCGCGCCGCCGGCCGTGACCCCAAGCTCGGCTACGACGGGTACGACCGCACGCTCACCGAGGAGCAGAAGGCCGCCTACCGCGCCGAGGGCCGCGAGCCCGTGCTGCGCATCCGGATGCCCGACGAGGACGTCACCTTCACCGACGTCGTCCGCGGGGAGATCACCTTCAAGGCCGGCTCGGTGCCGGACTTCGTCATCGTCCGGGCCAACGGCCAGCCGCTGTACACGCTGGTCAACCCGGTGGACGACGCGCTGATGAACATCACCCACGTGCTGCGCGGTGAGGACCTGCTGTCCTCCACCCCGCGCCAGGTGGTGCTCTACCGCGCCCTGCTGGACATCGGCGTCGCCTCGGTGATGCCGAAGTTCGGCCACCTGCCCTACGTCATGGGGGAGGGGAACAAGAAGCTGTCCAAGCGCGACCCGGAGTCCAACCTCTTCCTCCACCGCGAGCGCGGCTTCACCCCCGAGGGCCTGCTCAACTACCTCGCGCTGCTCGGCTGGGCGATCTCCCCGGACAACGACATCTTCTCCCGCGAGGAGATGGTCGCCGCGTTCGACGTCGCCGACGTCAACCCCAACCCGGCGCGCTTCGACCTCAAGAAGGCCGAGGCGATCAACGCGACGCACCTGCGCCTCCTCACGCCCGAGGACTTCCGCGCGCGGCTGGTGCCCTACCTCCACGCCGCCGGCGCCGTGCCCGCGGACTCCTTCGCCGACCTCTCCCCGGAGCACCAGGAGCTGCTCACCGTGGCCGCGCCGCTGGTCCAGGAGCGCATGACCCTCCTGGGCGAGGCACCCGGCATGCTCGGGTTCCTGTTCGTGGAGGACGACGCGGTGCAGGTCGAGGAGGACGCCCGCGGGGCGCTGCGGCCCGAGGCTGCCGACGTGCTCGACCGGTCGATCGAGGTGCTCTCCGGGCTCGCGGACTTCTCCCCGGAGTCCCAGCAGGAGGCGCTGCGCGCCGTGCTCGTGGACGAGATGGGCATCAAGCCGCGCTTCGCGTTCGCCCCGCTGCGGGTGGCCGTCACCGGCCGGCGGGTCTCCCCGCCGCTGTTCGAGTCGATGGAGATCCTCGGCAAGGACGCGACGCTCACCCGCCTGCGCAGGCTCCGCGCCGAGCTGTAGCCGCCCCTGATCCCCCCTTCCCGCCGAGAGCTGGATCGTGCACGGTGCACGGTCCAGCTCTCGGCGCACGGAGGGTGCGCGGCGTCCGTTCGCGGCGTACGCGGTCCGCGGGCGGCTCGTCCTGGGACGTCCCGGGACGTGGACGGGCAAACGGGGTCCCGGTGTCGGGGGTGTCTGTCATCCTGGCCCCACCAGTCGAAGCAGGGGGTAGCGATGAGCGAGTCCGGCGACAGCAGGACGTGGTACGAGGAGTTCAAGGTCTCCGGGGACAACCTGGTGACGAAGGTCCGCGAGCTGGTCCGAGAGGGCAACGTGCGCCGCGTGTTCATCAAGAACGAGGCGGGGGAGACGCTGCTGGAGATTCCCCTCACCGCGGGTGTCGCGGTGACTGCGGTCGCGGCTGTCGCCGCGCCGGTGCTCGTCGCCGTCGGGGCCGTCGCCGCACTGCTCACCCAGGTGACCGTCGGCGTCGAGCGGCAGCGCCCGCCGGACGAGGCGACCTCCGTCCACGTCATCGACTGACCCGTCCACCCCGCCGCGGCGACGTCGGGCCGGGCAAGAGGCGCCGAATTCTACTCCTCCTCAAGGAGGATGACGTGGGACGTCTGGGCAACGTCCGGATCGACGGCGGGGTAAGTTGTTCCACACAACAAAGCGGGTCGCGTCGCGGCCCAGCCCCCACCCTCAGCGACCGCGACGAGGTCGAGAGGGCGGAGACACTGACGACTCCAACGAGAAGGGCATGCTCCATGTCGACCAGAACCACCAGGGTGGCCGCCGCTCTCGCAGGCTTCGCGCTCGTGCTCACGAGCGCCGCCTGTTCCTCCGAGCGGACCCCCGAGAACGAGGGCGACACTGCCGCCGGCTCGACCGAGCAGGCCGAGGGTGGTGGTGAGCTGATCGGCATCGCCATGCCCACCCGCTCCCTCGAGCGCTGGAACAACGACGGCACCCACCTCGAGTCGCTGCTTAAGGAGCGCGGCTACGAGACCTCCCTGCAGTACGCGGACAACGAGGTCGACCAGCAGATCACCCAGCTGCAGAACATGATCAACCAGGGCGCCGACATCCTCGTCGTCGCCTCGATCGACGGCACCGCCCTCGGGCCGGTGCTCGAGCAGGCCGAGGCAGCCGGCACCACCGTCATCGCCTACGACCGCCTCATCAACGGCAGCGAGAACGTCGACTACTACGCGACCTTCGACAACTACGAGGTCGGCCAGCTCCAGGGCGAGTACATCGTCGAGCAGCTCGGCCTGGAGGACGGCGAGGCGGGCCCGTTCAACCTCGAGCCGTTCGCCGGCTCGCCGGACGACAACAACGCGGCGTTCTTCTTCTCCGGGGCCTGGGACGTGCTCAGCCCGTACATCGAGTCCGGGCAGCTGGTCGTGCCCTCCGGCAAGGCGCCGGCGACCAACGACGAGTGGACCTCCATCGGCATCCAGGGCTGGAGCTCGCAGACGGCCCAGTCCGAGATGGAGAACCGGCTGAACTCCTTCTACGCCAACGACGAGGTCGACGTCGTCCTGTCCCCGAACGACTCGCTCGCCCTGGGCATCGAGCAGGCCCTCGACGCCGCCGGCTACACGCCGGGGGAGAACTGGCCGATCGTCACCGGCCAGGACGCGGACCTCGCCAACGTCAAGAACATGCTCGAGGGCATGCAGTCGATGACGGTCTGGAAGGACACCCGCAGCCTCGGTGACCAGGTCGCCACGATGATCGACCAGATCACCTCCGGTGAGGAGGTCGAGGTCAACGACACCGAGACCTACGACAACGGCGTGAAGGTCGTGCCGGCCTACCTCCTGGCCCCGCAGGTCGTCACGTCCGACACCGTCGAGTCCGCGCTCGTCGAGTCGCAGTTCTACACCGCGGAAGAGCTCGGGCTCTGACCCCCTTGGCGTCCGCCCCGTCCCGGACTGGGCGGGGCGGACGCCGTCGACCCCAAGGACTGTCATGGTCACAGAACCACCCATCCTCGAGATGCGGAGCATCACCAAGACGTTCCCGGGCGTCAAGGCGCTCACGGACGTCGACCTGGTCGTCAAGCGCGGCGAGGTCCACGCGATCGTCGGCGAGAACGGCGCCGGCAAGTCGACGCTGATGAACGTCCTGTCCGGCGTCTACCCCCACGGGAGCTACGACGGCGAGATCCTGTTCGCGGGAGAACCCTGCGAGTTCCGCTCCATCCGCGACAGCGAGCAGCGCGGGATCGTCATCATCCACCAGGAGCTCGCGCTCAGCCCGTACCTCTCGGTCGCGGAGAACATCTTCCTGGGCAACGAGCGGTCCCGCGTGGGCGTCATCGACTGGAACACGACGAACAGCGAGGCCGCCAAGCTCATGGCTCGCGTCGGTCTCGCGGCCGAGCCGGACGACAAGATCGTCGACCTCGGCGTCGGCCACCAGCAGCTCGTGGAGATCGCCAAGGCGTTGTCCAAGGAGGTGCGCCTCCTCATCCTCGACGAGCCCACAGCGGCCCTGAACGACGAGGACAGCGCCCACCTGCTCCAGCTCATGCGACAGCTGAAGGAGCAGGGGATGACGATGATCATGATCTCCCACAAGCTCAACGAGATCGGGGCCATCGCCGACTCCGTCACCGTCCTGCGCGACGGCTCCACGATCAAGACCCTCGACATGCACGGCCCGGAGCCGGTGACCGAGGACGAGATCATCCGCCTCATGGTCGGCCGCGAGCTCGAGCACCGGTACCCCGAGCGCACCCCCCGGATCGGTGAGGAGGTGCTGCGGGTCGAGGGCTGGACCGTGCGCCACCCCATCGACCAAAACCGCCTCGTCGTCGACGGTGCCTCCCTGGACGTGCGCCGCGGCGAGGTCGTCGGCCTCGCCGGGCTCATCGGCGCCGGGCGCACGGAGCTCGCCATGTCCGTGTTCGGCCGCGCCTACGGCACGCTCGTCGACGGCCACCTCTTCGTCCGCGGGGAGGAGGTCAAGGCGACGACGGTCGCGCACGCGATCCGCCACGGCATCGCCTACGCCTCGGAGGACCGCAAGCGATTCGGCCTCAACCTCATCCAGGACGTCTGCCGGAACGTGTCGGTCGCCAACCTCCAGGCGCTGGCACAGCTCGGCGTCATCGACCAGAACAAGGAGACGGCGGTGGCCGACGGGTACCGCCGGGACCTGCGGATCAAGACCCCGACGGTGCAGTCGATCGTCGGGCAGCTGTCCGGAGGCAACCAGCAGAAGGTCGCGCTGAGCAAGTGGATCTACACCGGGCCTGAGGTCCTCATCCTCGACGAGCCGACCCGCGGCATCGACGTCGGGGCGAAGTACGAGATCTACCAGGTGATCAACGAGCTCGCCGCCGCGGGCAAGGGCGTGCTCGTCATCTCCTCCGAACTACCCGAGCTGCTCGGCATCTGTGACCGCATCTACGCGATGAGCGAAGGGCGGATCACGGGTGTCGTGCCCCGCGAGGAAGCCACTCAGGAGCGGCTCATGCAGCTCATGACCATGGACAGGGAAGGTGTCTCGCGATGAGCGAGCTGACGCAGTACCTCAGCCGGAACGTCCGGCAGTACGGGATCATGATCGCGCTCGTCGCCATCGTCGTCCTTTTCCAGATCCTCACCGACGGGCTGCTGCTGGTCCCGAACAACGTCGCCAGCCTCATCCAGCAGAACGCCTACGTGATGATCCTGGCGATCGGCATGGTCATGGTGATCGTGGCCAGGCACATCGACCTGTCGGTCGGTTCGGTCGTGGCCTTCGTCGGTGGCGTGACGGCGATCCTCATGAACAGCTACGACGTGCCGTGGCTGCTCGCCGTCGTCGCTGCGCTCGTCCTCGGCGCCCTCATCGGGTGCTGGCAGGGCTTCTGGGTCGCCTACGTCGGCATCCCGGCGTTCATCGTCACGCTCGCCGGAATGCTCATCTTCCGCGGGCTGGCGATCGTCCTCGTCGGGACGACGGTGGCCGGCCTGCCGCGACCGTTCAACGCCATCTCCAACGGCTCGCTGCCCGACGTCCTGGGCTACGTCGCCAACCTCGACGTCGTCACCCTGCTCATCGGCGCCTTCGCCATCGCGGGCGTGGTCATCGGGCAGGTGCGCAGCCGGGTCGCCAAGCGCAAGCACGACCTCGCGGTGGAGCCGTTCGTGGCGTTCCTCGGGCGTCTCGTGGTGTCCTCGGGGCTGATCGCGTTCATCACCTACCTGCTCGCGCGGAGCGCGGGCGGCACCCCGATCGTCCTCGTGATCATCGGCGTGCTGGTGATCATCTACTCCTTCGTGATGAACCGGACGGTGTTCGGCCGGCACATCTACGCCGTCGGTGGCAACCTCCAGGCCGCGATGCTCTCCGGCATCAACACCAAGCGCGTGGACTTCATGGTCTTCGTCAACATGGGCATGCTGGCGGCACTGGCCGGCGTCGTGACGACCTCGCGCGCGGGTGCCGGTGTCGCGGCCGCGGGCAACATGTTCGAGCTCGACGCGATCGCGGCGGCGTTCATCGGTGGCACAGCGGTGAGCGGCGGCGTCGGCAAGATCTCCGGCGCCATCGTCGGTGCGCTCATCATGGGCGTGCTCAACATGGGCCTGTCGATCATGGCGGTCGACCCGGCCTGGCAGCAGGTGATCAAGGGGCTGGTGCTCCTCGTGGCCGTGGCCTTCGACCTGCTGAGCAAGCGGCGCGGGGGCCGCTGAGCAAGATTCCGCGGGCACCGGGGATGATGTGCGGGTGAGCCTCTTCCGCCGCACACCACCCCCGGTGCCCGCTGACGTGCCCGAGGGGTTCTGGTGCGCCGAGGCGCGGGCCCTCCAGCGGTCCGTCGACGAGGCCCGGCGCACGTCCCGCGCACCGGGGGAGACCCGCGCCGAGCTGCTGCTCCAGGACGGCGCCGAGGGGCGCGTCGTCGTGCTGTGGCACAACGTCATCGTCGGCTTCGTCCCGGCCGAGCACGCGCCGGAGCTGCGCAGCCAGCTCGCCGCCGCCCGCCCCGCCTCCCTGACCGCCGTCGGGCGGCTCCTGGAGCACGAGGGGCTGTGGCGGATCTGGGTCGGCCCGCGGTGGCCCGGCGAGCGGCCCCCGCACGTCCCGCCGGACGAGCTCGGCCCGCCGCCGGACACGATCCTCGGCATCCCCTGGCGGACCTGAGCCGGCCGGCCTCCTCGCGCCGACCGTGCGCCCGTTCCTCGCACCGTGCGCCCGCTGGACGGGGCGCACGGTGCAGGGAACGGGCGCACAGTGCCGGGCTACCGGCGGACGGGCACCGCGAGCGGCGCGCTCACCGTCCTCCCGGCCGCGTTGGTCAGCTCGGCCACGTACGTGTGGCTGCCCGGTGCTCGGCCGGTCACCGTCGCCGTCGCCTGCTGGGCACCGGGCGTCGCGGCCGTGAGCGCCCCCTCGGCGACCACCACCCCGTCCTCGAGGATCCGGTAGGACGTCGCATTCGTCCCCCACCACAGGTTCGCGGTCACGGTGAACGCGCCGTCCCCGTCCCAGTTGTCGTGGCTGAGCACGGGAGTACCAGGGGCCGCGTCGTCGACGACGACGGTGACCGGTGCCGTCTCCGTCGCCCCCCGGGAGTTGAGGAGCACACCGCTGTACACGTACGTCCCGTCCGGCCGCCCGGTGACCGGGACGCGGAGCGACTGGGCGTGCGGCGTGCGCAGCGCGAGCTCCTCGACGGCGATGAGGCGGCCGTTCTCGTAGAGCGCGAAGACGCTGCCGTTGGTGCCCCACCACAGGTCGAGGAGCACCTCGAAGCTCCCGTCGTGGAGGCCGTGCGCCCAGCCGCTCGTCGTGCGCAGGACGGCTCGGCCGGGGGCGGCGGACTCGTCGTCGGCCGGCGCCTCGGGCACGGTGAGCTCCTCGTCGCAGGCGGTCTGCTCCGCGGCGGTCGGGGTCCACCGCAGCCACGCGAAGGAGGCCTCGATCTCCGGGGCAGCAGTGGCCCCCCTCATGGCGAAGGGGCCGATCGCCGTGGGGGAGAGCCGGTCGAGGTCCACCGGCCGGCCCCACGGCTCGAAGGTCTCGCCGTCGAAGGAGACGGACGCGAGGGCGGTGTCGCCGTCGCTGGTGAGCCTGAGCCACAGCTGGTCACCGACCCGGTCGCCCGGGGTGACGGAGTCGAAGCCGGTGTTCCGGTCGCTCCCGTTCGTCCGCAGGATGTACTCCAGACGCAGGCCCGCCGAGCCGTGGACGAGGTCGAGCTTGGCGTAGTTGGCGTCGTCGGCGTAGAGCAGGAGGCCGGCCTGCTGGAACGGCTCCGTCGGCGCGACGCTCACCTCGGTCGTCACCTCCCACGGGCCGTCGGGCAGCTCCTGGAGGAGCAGCGGGGCCCCGTTGACGCCCGCGCGGTAGGTCGGCAGGACGAGCGAGCCGTCCCTCAGCTCGTGGCGGCTCGCCTCCGTCCGCTCGCCGGCTGACCACAGCTCCGGGTCGAGGGCTGTCGCGTCGAACTCGTCGGACGCGGCGCCGCTGCACTGCCGGCGCAGCGGGTCGGGGTCGACGCCGGGAGCGGGTTCCCGCACGGCGTCGGGGTCGAGCTTGGCGTACTTGATCGTCGCGCCGAGCCGGTCGCCGGACTCGTAGAACAGGTAGGTGCCGGTCTCGTCCGTGACGATGTCCGGCGCCGCCACGCGACCTGTGTCGTCCCCGACGCCGCTCGCCTCGTGAAGGGTCCAGGTCGGGCCGGTCTCGGTGAGCGCGTCATCGACGGTGCGAGCGTGGATCTTGCCCGACGACGCGTGGTAGATGACGTACAGCTGCCCCTCCCACTCCCAGAGGTTCGCGCTCGAGACGTTCTGGCCCTCGGCGGCTCCGGGGACGACGAGCGGCTCGGGGCGCACGTCCCACTCGCGACCGTCGTAGGACTCCGCGACGCGGATACGCCGGATGTCCTGCGTCGTGTTGTCCATGTAGAACATCGCGTACGCATAGGGCGAGGTCGCGTCGGGGTGCTCGAAGACCCGCGCGTAGGAGGTCTCGGTGATCCCCTCCCCGCCCTGGGCGGTCGTCACGGCGACACCGCCGTAGTCGAAGTGGACGCCGTCCGAGGACGTCGCGTACCGCGTCGTCGTGTTCTCCCCGTGGAAGTAGACGTAGAGCCGGTCCTCCTCCGGGTGCCAGAAGGGTTCGGCAGTGGCCACGTGGGAGACCGAGTAGTGGTCGTCCCACTCGTTGGCGATGACCGGTCCGCCCTCGTGCTCCGTCCACGGGCCGGCGAGTGAGTCGGCGTACATGAGGACGATGCCGCCCGGGGCGTCGTGCGGGCCGAGGTAGAGGTACCACTCGGCGAGGGGGTCCTCCAGGTGGGCCCCGGCGTGGAAGACGCTGGGGAAGATGTACTCGTCGGTCGGGTTGTACGACATCGTCTCCTTGTCGGTGATGATGCCCTGGTACTGGAAGACCGGGAGGTCCTCCTGGGTCGGCGCCTCGCTCACAGCGGCGCCCACCACCGTCGGTGGGGCGGCGGTCGCGGAGCCGCCGGCGACCACTCCCATGGCCAGCGCTGCGGTGACGGCGAGCGCGAGCGTCCCCCGTGTTCTCGTTCTCATCGGGTCCTCTCCTGTCCGGGTCCGCGCCTTCACGGACCTCGTCGGTGTGCTCGGCATCGAACTGCGTCATACGCAAAACAACAAGGGTTTCGGCCACCGGGCGAACAGCGGTCGGACGGATCATCACGTTGTGCGCATGACCCGGCGCCTGTGGCGAGGTTGTGGTTTTACGCAAAACCCGATTCTCTTGCGCAGCACGAGGTCGAAGGAGACGACATGGTGGTCAAGGGACGGCGCGCGACGCAGGCCGATGTGGCGCGCCTCGCGGGCGTCAGCCAGACCACGGTGTCGATGGTCCTCAACGGCACGGGCGTGGCCCAGCGCCGGGTGAGCGCCGAGGTCCGCGACAAGGTGCTCGACGCGATCGCCGTCACCGGGTACGCGGCCAACCCCAGCGCCCAGCGGCTCGCCGGCGGGCGCAGCTCGATCGTCGGGATCTACACCTACGAGCCGGTCTTCCCCCACGCGGCGGCCGACTTCTACTACCCGTTCATGGAGGGCGTCGAGGACGAGGCCGAGCGCTCCGGCGTCGACCTCCTCATGTTCACCTCGATGTCCGGGCGCGTGGGCAAGAGCCTCGTCTCCACCGGGCGGGTCGCCCGCCTGCGCGTGGCCGACGGCTGCGTGCTCCTCGGGCGCGGCAGCTACCCGGAGGACCTCACCGAGCTCCTGCGCCAGGACTTCCCCTTCGCCTTCGTCGGGCGCCGCGAGGCCCCGGGTGGTCAGGCACCCTACGCGGCCGCCGCGTACGGGGAGGCGACCGGCGCCGTCGTCGAGCGGCTGCTCGCCCTCGGCCACCGACGCATCGCGCTCGTCAACGAGTTCACCGGCCACGAGTCGATCGAGGACCGTGCCCGCGGCTACCGCGACGCGATGTCCTCCGCCGGGCTGCAGCCGGTGACCTTCGACGCGCCGGACCTCACCTCCGGCCAGCTCCTCGACGCGCTCGAGGGCGGGGGAGTGACCGCCGCCGTCGTCACCTCCGACCTCGCCGCCCCGCTGCGCCGCGCCGCGCTCGCCCGTGGCCTGGACGTCCCGCGCGACCTGTCCATCGCCCGCCTCGGGGACCCCGAGCGTCCCGACGGCGAGGACGTCGACTGGACCGGCTTCCTCATCCCGCGCTGGGAGATGGGAGCGCACGCGCTGCGCATCGTCCTGCGCCAGCTGGCGGCGGAGCCCGCCGACCCGGACGACCTCCAGGTCTCCATCCCCTGCACCCTCGTCGACGGGGCGACCGTCGCCCCGTGCCCCGCGCCGGACACCCGGCCCGAGCCCAACAGAAAGGCATAGCTGGTGGAACTTCGCACCCAGGTACTCGTCGTCGGCGGAGGTCTCGGCGGCGTCGCCGCGGCCCTCGGCGCGCTCCGGCACGGCGCGCACGTCGTCCTCACCGAGGAGTTCGCCTGGCTCGGCGGTCAGTCGACGTCCCAGGCGGTCCCGCCGGACGAGCACCCGTGGATCGAGGACTTCGGCTGCACCGCCTCCTACCGGCGCTTCCGCGACGGCATCCGGGACTACTACCGCCGCACCTACCCCCTCAAGGAGGCGGCCCGCCGCAAGCACGACCTCAACCCCGGCGCCGGCTGGGTGAGCAAGCTGTGCCACGAGCCGCGCGTGGCCGTCGCCGTCATCGACGAGATGCTCGCCCCCTACGTCTCCGGCGGACGGCTGCGCATCCTCATGCACCGCCGCCCCGTCGCCTGCGAGATGGACGGCGACGCGATCCGCGCCGTCACCCTCGAGGACCTGCGCACGGGGGAGCGGACCACCATCGGCGCCGACTACGTCCTGGACGCCACGGAGACCGGGGAGCTGCTGCCCCTGTCCGGCACCGAGTACGTCACCGGCTTCGAGTCCTCGGCCGAGACCGGCGAGCCCAGTGCGCCCGCCGAGGCCCAGCCGGAGAACGTCCAGGCGCTGTCCATCTGCTTCGCCCTCGACCACGTCGAGGGGGAGGACAACACCATCGAGCGGCCGGCCCAGTACGACCACTGGCGCTCGGTGCGGCCCGACTTCTGGGGCGCCAACCTCGTGAGCTGGACCGCCCCGCACCCCCGCACGCTGGAGATCGTCGAGCGGCACTTCGAGCCCAACCCGGGCGACGAGCCGCTGTCGGTCTTCGCCGACCAGAGCCTCAACCCGGGTGACGGGAACCTGTGGACCTTCCGGCGCATCGCCGCCAAGGACCTCTTCGAGCCCGGCACCTACGACAGCGACATCACGCTGGTCAACTGGCCGAGCATCGACTACTTCGAGGGTCCCGTCATCGACGTGGACGACGACGTCGCCGCCGCCCGGCTCGAGGACGCCCGCCAGCTCAGCCTCTCGATGCTCTACTGGATGCAGACCGAGGCACCCCGTCCCGACGGCGGCACCGGCTGGCCCGGCCTGCGCCTGCGCCCGGACGTCATGGGCACCGAGGACGGCCTGGCGATGGCCCCCTACCACCGCGAGGGCCGCCGCATCCGCGCCCTGGAGACCATCCGCGAGCAGGACGTCTCCCTCGCGATCCGCGGCGACCAGGGTTCGCGCCGCTACCCCGACAGCGTGGGCGTGGGCATGTACCGCATCGACCTGCACCCCTCCACCGGCGGCGACAACTACGTCGACGTCGGCTCGGCGCCCTTCGAGATCCCGCTCGGCGCCCTCATCCCCCAGCGGGTCACCAACCTGCTGGCCGCGGCCAAGAACATCGGCACCACCCACATCACCAACGGCTGCTACCGCCTCCACCCGGTCGAGTGGAACATCGGCGAGGTCGCGGGCGTCCTCGCCGCGACCTCCCTGCAGGACCGTACGACTCCCCACCAGGTCCACGCCGAGCCCGCGCTCGTGGACCAGCTCCAGTCGCGGCTCATCGCCGACGGCGTCGAGCTCCACTGGCCGGACGGCGTCTACGGCTACTGACCCGGCCCGTCACCCCCTCCGCCGACGCCGCCCGGTGCTCGGCCAACCCCGTACAGAAGGAGAGAAGATGGTTCACCGTCGAACTCTGATCACCACCCTCGCCGTCCTCACGCTCGGCGTGGGCTCCCTCGCCGCCTGCGGCGCGGGCGACGACGGCGCCTCCGAGGCCACCCCGGACGCCCCCGTCGACCTGCGCATGACCGTCTGGACCGCCGACGAGAGCCAGCTCGCGCTCTTCGACGAGATCGCCGCCGAGTACGTCGAGGCGAACCCCGAGACCGTCGCCAGCGTCACCTTCGAGCCGCTGCCCTTCGAGGACTACACGACGACGCTCACCACCCAGCTCGCCGGCGGCAACCCGCCCGACCTCGCGTGGATCTTCGAGAACACGGCGCCGGAGTTCGTCTCGAGCGGGGCGCTGGCCGACATCAAGCCGGCGCTCGAGGGCGCCGAGGGCTACGCCTACGACGACCTGCTCGACTCCTCCCTCGACCTGTGGTCCGACGGCGACGGCCTGTTCGCCTACCCGTTCTCCAACTCCCCGTTCGTCGTGTTCGTCAACACCGACCGCATCGCCGAGTCCGGCCAGGCCAACCCGGCCGACCTGCTCGCCGAGGGCGGGTGGACCTTCGACGCCGCCCGCGACATCTCGGCGGCCAGCGCCGAGGCGCTCGGCGGGGCGGGGCTCGTCGTGCGCGACTTCGACTACTCCGCCTGGGGCAACCTCGCCACCATCTGGGGCGGCTGGGAGGCCACCCCGTGGTCGGCCGACGGCACCCAGTGCACCTTCACCGACCCGGCCATGGTCGACGTGATGACCTGGTTCCACGACGCCGTCTTCACCCAGGGCGCCATGCCCGGCCCGGGCACCGCCGCGGACTTCTTCGCCGGCGACGTGACGATGACGATCACCCAGATCTCCCGCGCGTCCTCCCTCGACGGCTCCTTCGAGTGGGACGTCGTGCCGCTCCCGGCCGGCCCCGCCGGTCAGCAGAGCGTCATCGGCCAGGCCGGCATCGGCGTGCTGGAGAACGGCGCGAACCCCGAGATCGCGGCCGACTTCCTCGCCTACTTCACCAGCCCGGAGAGCGCGGAGAAGCTCGCCGCCTACTTCCCGCCGCCGCGTGAGTCCCTCCTCACCGCCGACGTCCTCGGCGCCGCCAACCCGCTGCTGTCGCCCGAGCAGCTCGAGAGCGCCGTCATCAGCAGCATCGTCGGCGCCCAGGTGAAGCCCGCGCACAGCAACTTCGCCCAGCTCGACGCCGCCGTGCGCGGCGAGCTCGACTCGCTGTGGAACCCGTCCGCAGACGTCGAGACCGTGCTCGGGGACCTCTGCTCGACGATCGAACCCCTCCTCGAGGGCTGATGTCGGTCATCACCGGAAGCCAGGCGGGCCGGCAGCGCCGGTCCGCCTGGCGGCGGCGGGACGCCGCCTGGGGTTACGCGTTCACCGCGCCGGTCATCGCGGGCAGCCTGCTGTTCGTCGTCGGCCCGCTCATCGCGGTGATCTGGTACTCGCTGCACGAGTGGAACGTCCTCGCCGGCACGTTCACCTTCGCCGGTGCTGCGAACTACGAGCGGATGCTCGAGGACTCCTCCCTGCACGACTCGCTCGTCGCCAGCGGATGGTTCTCCCTCGGCGTCGTCGTCCTCAACATCAGCCTCGCGCTGTTCCTCGCCGTGCTGCTCAACCAGAAGCTGCCGGGCACGACGTTCTTCCGGGTCGCGTTCTTCTCCCCGGTCGTCGTGTCCCTCGTGGCGTGGACGATCGTGTGGGGCTTCCTGCTCCAGGCCGACGGCGGCATCAACTCCTTCGTCGGGCTCTTCGGCGTCGACGGGCCGAACTGGCTGCGCGGGAACGTCACGGCGATGGTCGCCGTCGTCGTCGTCCAGGTCTTCAAGAACGTCGGGCTCAACATGATCCTGTTCCTCTCCGCGCTCCAGGGCGTGCCCGAGGAGATCCAGGAGGCCGCGAGGCTCGACGGCGCGGGGCCCTGGCGCCGGTTCTGGTCGATCGTCATGCCGATGATCTCCCCGACCGTGCTGCTCGTCTCGATCCTCACGATCGTCGGCTCGCTGGAGACGTTCGCGCTCATCGACGTCCTCACCAACGGCGGGCCGGGCAACTCGACGACGGTGCTCGTCTACTACCTGTACCGCCAGGCCTTCGAGTTCAACCAGTTCGGCTACGCGAGCGCGATCGCCGTCCTGCTGTTCGTCATCGTGCTCGCCCTGACGCTCGTTCAGTGGCAGACCCGGAAGCGGTGGGTGTTCCATGAAGTCTGACGTCGTCGACAAGGCCGTCGGGGAGACGACGTTCGCCCCCGGGCCGGACTCCGCCCCGCGGGCGAGCCGTGTGCGCCGCCGCCCCTGGCGCTGGGTGCTGGTCGCCGTCATGGCGGTCGCCTCCGTGCCGTTCCTCTTCCCGACGTGGTGGATGGCGACGTCGAGCATGAAGACGACGAGCGAGATCCTGCGCGTGCCGCCCACCCTGTGGCCCGCGAGCCCCTCGCTCGAGCCCTACCGGCAGGTCTTCGAGCTCCAGCCGTTCGCCCAGCAGTACTGGAACAGCCTGTACATCGCCGCCCTCGTCACGGTGGGCACGATCCTCTTCTCCTCGATGGCCGGCTACGCGTTCGCCCGGGTGCGCTTCCCGGGCGCGAACCTGCTGTTCGTCGTCGTGCTCATCGGGCTGCTCGTGCCGATCGAGGTGACGATCGTGCCGCTGTTCCGGATGGTCAACACCCTCGGGCTCATCGACACGCACTGGCCGCTCATCGTCATCCCGATCCTCGGGGCGCCGAGCGTGCTGGCGACGTTCATCATGCGCCAGTTCTTCCTCGGCCTGCCGGGTGAGCTGGAGGAGGCCGGGCGGATGGACGGCCTGAGCCGGTTCGGCATCTTCTGGCGGATCGCCTTCCCGCTCGCCCGCCCGGCGGTGGCCGCGGTCGCGATCTTCATGTTCCTCAAGTCCTGGAACATGTACCTCGAGCCGATCGTGTTCCTCTCCAGCCGGGAGAACTTCACCCTTCCCCAGGCGCTGACGCAGTACGTCGACGCCTACGGCGGCCCGATCTGGAACGTCCAGCTCGCCGCGACGACGCTCACGGTGATCCCGGTGCTCGTCGTCTTCATCTTCGCCCAGCGCCAGTTCATCCAGGGCCTGGCCCAGACCGGCCTCAAGGGCTGAGGCACCCACCCACGACGACGTGAGGACCCCTGCATGACCCACCGAACCACCAGCCGTGCCCTGGCCGCCCTGGCCACCGCGGCGCTCGCGACCACCGCCCTCGCGGTGCCCGCGGGCGCCGCGCCCGTGCCGGACGACGAGGCCACGCTCGTCGTCGTCCCGCTCGACGACCGGCCGGCGAACGTCTACTTCCCGCAGATGACGGCGGCGACGGCGGACGTCGCCACCCTCTTCCCGCCCGACGAGCTCATCGGCACCTTCACCACGCCGGGTGACGGCGACGCCGTCGGGCAGTGGCTGCTCGAGCAGGACGACGCCGACGGCTACGTCGTCTCGGTGAGCATGCTCGCCTACGGCGGGCTCATCGCTTCGCGCACCGGCGTGGCCGCCACGGCCGAGGAGGCCCGCGAGCGGGTCTCGGTGCTCCGCGAGCTGCGCGAGCAGAACCCCGGGACGCCGATCTTCGTCTACGACACGATCCAGCGCCTCGCGCTGTCGGCCCTCGGGGAGAACGCCGAGCTGTACTACACGCTCATCCAGCAGTGGGCGATCCTCACCGACCGGGTGGAGAACCTCGGCCACGAGGAGCTGCGGGCGGACCTGGAGGCGATCCGCGCCCAGATCCCCGACGACGTGCTCGCCGACTACGTGGCGGCGCGCGAGCGCAACCACCAGATCAACCGGATGCTCGTCGAGTGGGCCGCCGAGGGCGTGGTCGACCACCTCGTCCTCGCCCAGGACGACGCCGCCCCCCACGGTCTGCACCGGGCCGAGCGCGAGGAGCTGCGCGCGCTGGTCGCCGAGCTCGGCGTGCAGGACGTCGTCCAGATCTTCCCCGGCGCCGACGAGGTCGACGCGACGCTCGTGAGCCGGTTCGTCCAGCAGCGCAACGGGACGAGCCCGACGGTGGCCGTGGAGTACTCCGGCATCCCGGGCGCCGACTGGGTCGCGCCGTTCGAGGACACGACGTACGAGGAGAACATCGAGCGGCACGTCGTGGCCGCCGGCGGCACGGTCGTCACGCAGGACCCCGACATCCGGCTCATGGTCAACACGCCCACGGCCGAGGGCGGTGACCGCGCGGCCGACCTCGACGCGTTCGTCGCCCGCGTCGCCGAGCTGCAGGCAGCGGGGGAGGACGTCATCGTCCTCGACGCGCTCGAGGTCAACCGGGCCGAGCGGGCGCTCACCGACCGGCTGGAGGAGTCGGTCGAGCTCGCCTCGCTGCTCGCCTACTCGGCGTGGAACACCGCCGGCAACGCGCTCGGCATCGCCACCGGCCACGGGTTCGCCCGGTGGTCCTACCTCGAGAGCCTGCCCGCCGACGTCACCGCGGAGGAGGCGCTGGAGCAGGCGCAGGTCCACGTGAGCTACCTCCTGCACCGGTTCGTGCTCGACGACCGCTGGAAGAACGACGTCCAGCCCGCGGCCTACGCCGCCGCGCAGGCCGGCGGGTGGAACGTCTTCGGCCTCACCGACGAGCAGGCCGTCGTCATGGAGGCGTTCGTCGCCGAGCGGCTCGTCCCGCTCACCGAGGAGTTCCACGCGACGCACTTCGCCGGCCGCGACGTCGTCGTCCTGCCCGGCGTGGACGGGGTGAGCGCGACGATCGGGGACCTCGTCTCGACGCACGTCGCGCTGCCCTGGCCGCGCCTGTTCGAGACCGAGCTCGAGCCGGTCGTCGCGCTGGCGCTCCCGGCGCCGGCGGACCCGCCGGCCGAGGTGCCGACGGACGAGCCCACGGCGGGCCCGGAGCCCAGCGAGGAGCCGACCGAGGAGCCGGCCACGGCCGAGCCCGCGCCGGCGGAGCCGGGGCCGACCGCCGGTGCGCCGGCGTCGGGCGCCGGGCCGGACCGGTTGCCCGCGACGGGCGCCGCGCTCGCACCCGCGGCCGGGGTGGTCGGGGTGCTGCTGCTCGCGGGCGCTGTGCTGCTCGCGGTGCGCAGGCGCGCGTTGGCCTGACCCGCGCTGCGCCACTGTGCGCCCGCTCCGCTCACCGTGCCCCCGTTCCACCGGGCGCACGGTGGTGCGGGCGGGCGCACAGTCGTCCGGGCGACCCGGGCGGGGCTAGCGCTCCTTGGGCACGACGGCGTAGCGCCGCAGGGTCAGCGCCGGGTTCGTCGCGCGGACCTGCTCCAGGCGCTCCCGCTCCAGGACCGCCGTCGCCAGTCCTTCGGCCTCGCCCACACCGGCCAGGGCCACGCCCATCGGGTCCAGGACCGTGCTGTGCCCGGCGCCGGTCGGCGCGCACTGGTCCGCGGCGAGGACGTAGGCGGTGTTCTCGATCGCCCGCGCCCGCAGCAGGGTGGTCCAGTGGTACTCCTTGAGCGGGCCGGGCACCCACTGCGCGGGCAGGGCGACGACGTCCGCGCCGGCGTCGACGAGCACCCGCGTGGACTCGGGGAAGCGCAGGTCGTAGCAGGTCTGCATGCCGACGGTGAAGCCGTCGACCTCCAGCAGCGCCGGTGGCGCGAGGTCGGCCGCGAGGACCCGGTCGGACTCGCGGTAGCCGAACGCGTCGTACAGGTGGACCTTGCGGTAGGTGGCCCTGACCTCGCCGCCGTCGATGCCGACGAGGGTGTTGTGGATCCGGCCGCCGTCCGCGGTCTCGTTGACCCCGGCGACGACGGCGAGACCGAGCTCGGCCGAGAGTGCGGCCAGGCGGGTGACGGCCGGGCCGTCGAGTGGCTCGGCGCTGTCGACGAAGCGCTCGTCCATCGCCGAGGCGGTGAAGACGGAGAACTCCGGCAGCACGGCGAGCCGCGTGCCACGCTCCCGGGCGCGGCGCAGCAGCCGCTCGATCGTCGCGAGGTTCGCGGCCTTGTCCTCGGTCGGCGCGAGCTGGACGACGGCGACGGTCAGGGACATCGGGGCGCTCCTCGGGACGGGGTCTCGCCGGCCATTGTGCGGCACCGCGCCGGGCGCGGCAGGGCCGTCCACGGCCGGGAGCGGGCTCAGCGGCGGGCTGCCGCCTGTTCCTTGAGCAGCGCGACGACCGCGAGCAGCTCGGCCCGGTCCTGGGGGCGGGTGCCGGCGACGTCGTCGGAGGCGATGCCCCCGGCCGTGAGGACGGCGTTGTAGTAGAGGCCGTCCCCGAGCAGGACGATCGCGCGGGCGATCGCGCGGTCCCCGACCTCCTCGAGGATGAGGGAGAACCAGGCGTGGTGGGCTGCGTGGAGGGCCTCGCGTGCCCGGGTGTCGGCCTCCTGGGCCAGGCGGACGGCCGCCACCATCGCGCGGTCGAGCGCGGAGCCGTCGGCGACCGAGGAGTCGACGTAGTAGGCCGAGGGCCCACGCGGGTCGGCGGCCATCGCCTCGGTGTCGGCCGCGGCGAGGCGCGTGAGGCGCTCGAGCAGGCCGTCGACGAGCGCGTCCTTGCTCGGGAAGTGGTAGAGCAGGCCGCCCTTGGAGACGCTCGCGCGGGCGGCGACGGCATCGAGGGTGGCGGCCCGGGCGCCCTCGCTGATGAGGAGCTCCTCGAAGGCGTCGAGGACCTTGTCGCGTGCCGTCATGCGGGAGACGCTACCCACAGTCACTCCGAACCGTCCAGACGGTACAGTGGGCGGTCGGCGCCGCACGCGTCGTCCCGTCCGTCCCGAAGTCCCGCCGGAGCACCGACCTTGGCCTCGACCATGTCCGACCGAACCGACTCGCAGCGCTCGCCCGCCGCCCGCCCGTGGGCGGCGCTCGTCGTCCTCATGCTGCCGGTGCTGCTCGTCGCCGTCGACAACACGGTGCTGAGCTTCGCCGTCCCGTCGATCTCGGAGTCCCTGCGTCCGGGCGGCACCGAGCTGCTCTGGATCGTCGACGCCTACCCGCTCGTGCTCGCCGGGCTCCTCGTGCCCATGGGCAGCCTCGGCGACCGGCTCGGGCGCCGACGCCTCCTGCTCATCGGCGCCACCGGCTTCGCGGCGGTCTCCGCGGTCGCGGCGTTCGCCCCGACCGCGGGGCTGCTCATCGCCGCGCGTGCCGCGCTCGGGTTCTTCGGCGCGATGCTCATGCCCGCGACGCTGTCCCTCATCCGCAACATCTTCGTCGACCCCCACGAGCGGCGGACCGCGATCGCGGTCTGGGCGGCGGGCTTCTCCGGCGGCGCCGCGCTCGGGCCGATCGTCGGCGGCTTCCTCCTCGAGCACTACTGGTGGGGCTCGGTCTTCCTCCTCGCCGTCCCCGTCCTCGTGCCGCTCCTCGTCCTCGGCCCGATCCTCGTGCCCGAGTCCCGTGACCCCGACCCCGGCCCGGTGGACCCGGTGAGCATCGCGCTCTCCCTCGGGGCGATGGTGCCGCTCGTCTACGGGATCAAGAAGATCGCCGAGTCGGGCGTGGGCCCGGGCAGCGTGGTCCCGATCCTCCTCGGCCTGGCCGTCGGCTCCCTCTTCGTGCGCCGCCAGCTGCGCCGCGAGGTGCCGCTGCTCGACGTCCGGCTCTTCACCAACCCCGTCTTCAGCGGCTCGGTCGCGGCGAACCTGCTCAGCGTCTTCTCGATGGTCGGGTTCCTCTTCTTCGTCGCCCAGCACCTGCAGCTCGTGAGCGGCCGTGGCCCGGTCGAGGCCGGACTCTTCCTCCTGCCCGGGCTGGTCGTGACGATCATCGCCGGGCTCGCCGTCGTGCGCGTCGTGCGCCGCGTCTCCCCGGCGAAGGTGGTCGCCGGCGGCCTGCTCCTCAACGCCGTCGGGTACGGGGTGGTCCTCGCGAGCGGGCAGGCCGGGTCCGACCTCGGGCTCATGCTCGCCTTCGTCATCCTCGGCGCCGGCGTGGGCTCGGCGGAGACGATCTCCAACGACCTCATCCTCTCCAGCGTTCCCGCCGCCAAGGCCGGTGCTGCGTCGGCGGTCTCCGAGACGGCCTACGAGCTCGGCGCCGTGCTCGGCACCGCCGTCCTCGGCAGCATCCTCACCGCCGTCTACCGCAGCGGCGTCGTCGTTCCCGACGGCATCCCGGCCGACGACGCGCGTGCGGCGGGGGAGACCCTCGGCGGGGCGACCGAGGTGGCCGTGGGCCTGCCGCCGACCCTCGCGGAGCAGCTGCTCGAGTCGGCCCGGCACGCCTTCGACTCCGGCGTCGTCCTCACCTCCGCGATCGGCATCGTCCTCATGGTCGTGGCTGCCGTCATCGCGCTGCGGAGCCTGCGCAGCGCGCAGTAGCCCGGCGACCAACCGTTCGGCCGCGGGGGCCGCACCGGGAGCGGCCGGAGTCTGTGTCCGGCACACAGCCTCGTTCAAGTGTCGTCCCAGGATCGTTGCGGAGAGTAGGGGCAACGGGGCACCACCCCTCCCACCCCGACGAACGGAGACAGACACATGCGTAGGACCACCAAGCTCGGCATGCTGGGCGCCGGCGGCGTCGCGGCGATCGCCCTCGCCGGCGCGGCGCTGCTGCCCGCGAGTGGGCAGCCCGACACGGACGACGGCGCGGCCAAGCAGGAGCAGACGGTCCACGGTAATCGTGAGGACCACCTGCGTGAGGCCCTCGCCGACCTCGTGGAGGACGGCACCCTCACGCAGGACGCGGCCGACGCCGTCGCCGAGGCCCTGGGGGAGCAGGACGGCCCGCGTGACCACGGACGCGGCGGCGGAGGGGGCGGGGGCGTCTCACTGGACGCCGCCGCTGAGAAGCTCGGCCTGACCGCCGAGGAGCTGCGCGAGGAGCTCGCGGACGGCTCCACCCTGGCGGACGTCGCCGAGGAGCAGGGCGTGGGGACGGCCGAGCTCGTCGACGCCCTCGTGGCCGCCGCGACCGAGCGGCTGGACGAGGCCGTGGCCGACGGCCGGCTCACGCAGGCCGACGCCGACGAGCGCGCCGCGACGCTCGAGGAGCAGATCACGGAGGCGGTCGAGCAGGGCTTCGCCGGCCACGGCGGCCCGAGGGACGGAGGCCCTGAGGGCGAGCGGCCGGGTGACCGTGACCGCTCCGGTGATGGTCCGCAGGGCACCACGGAATCCCCGACCGTCGAGGACTCGTCCGGCGGGCCGCGCGCCTGACACACCTGCCGGTCCCGTCCCGCTCGCAGCGGGACGGGACCGACCCGCACCCGCCCGCCCCCTGCCCGCCCCCTCCCACGCGAGAGCGGAGTTGCGCGCGAGAGCGGAGTTGCGTGCGAGAGCGGACTTGCGTGCGAGAGCGGGCTTGCGTGCGAGAGCGGAGTTGCGTGCGAGAGCGGGCTTGCGTGCGAGAGCGGGCTTGCGTGCGAGAGCGGAGTTGCGTGCGAGAGCGGACTTGCGCGCGAGAGCGGACTTGCGCGCGAGAGCCGACTTGCGCGCGAGAGCGGACTTGCGTGCGAGAGCGGGCTTGCGTGCGAGAGCGGAGTTGCGTGCGAGAGCGGAGTTGCGCGCGAGAGCGGACTTGCGTGCGAGAGCGGCGTTGCGTGCGAGAGCCGACTTGCGTGCGAGAGCGGACTTGCGTGCGAGAGCGGAGTTGCGTGAGAGCGGACTTGCGCGAGAGCGGAGTTGCCCGCGACCGCCGTGCTACGCACGACAGCCGGATTCCGCGCACTGATGATCGGCCGTACCTCCCGGTCGTGAGCTCCCCTCTGCCCGCTGGGCAGGCAGGGCTCCGACAGGAGCGTGTTCCCCGCCGGGGGATCAAAATCTGCTCGTCATCGCCGAGCGCCTGCCCCTATGGTGACGTCGTGCCAGGACCGAGCGGATTCGCCTACGTCGTCCGTGGTGGCGACGTCGTCATCACCCACCACGGCAAGGTCGCCACGACGTTGCGTGGCCGACGCGCGGCGGACTTCCTCGACGACGTCGAGGCCCAGGACGCGCAGGAGCTCATGGCTCGGCTGACCGGGAACTACCGGCGCGGTAACGAGCGGCAGGCACGGCAGCACCCGCGCAACCAGGGAGCCTGAGAGCCGGCTGTCGCCCACAAGTCGGCTGTCGCGCGGAAGTCTGCTGTCGGCACGAACTCGGCTGTCGTGCGGAAGTCTGCTGTCGGCACGAACTCGGCTGTCGTGCGGAAGTCGGCTGTCGGCACGAACTCGGCTGTCGTGCGGAAGTCGGCTGTCGTGCGGAAGTCTGCTGTCGGCACGAAGTCGGCTCTCGCGGGTGGGTGGGCGGCCACCCGCGAGAGCCGACTTCCTCCTAGGCGGTCGTGCGGCGGCGGGCGACGAGGACGGCGCCTGTGAGGGCGAGGAGCACGGCAGCCACGAGGGCGCCGGTCACGGCGACGCCGGTCGCCGGCAGGCCTGAGCCGCCTGCCCCCGCGCCCGGAGCGGCCGACGCGGCAGCGCCGTCACCCGGCGAGGCAGGGTCGTCGGTGGCCGGCGCGTCGGTTGGTCCGACCGTCGGTTCCGTCGTCGGCCCGGCGGTCGGCTCACTCGTCGGCTCACCGGTCGGCTCTGCGGTGGGCTCCTCCGTCGGCTCCTCGCCGGGGGAGGCGGGGAGCCGCATGACGAAGACGTCGCCCGCGCCGGCGTTCAGCGCGCCCTGCGGCGCCCCGAACGTCAGCCCGGTGACCCAGGTGCCCTCCGCCCCGGTGGCCGCGTAGAGGTTCGCCTCGTCCCACTCGTCCGCGCCGTCGCGCTCGCGCGAGCCCACCTGCACCGGCTCGCCGGGCGCCCCGTCCGAGGACACGGGCAGCGCGACGACGTCGACGCCGCCGTGCGGCTCGCCCATCGCGCCGTAGGTGGTCGCGAGGACGAGCGCACCGCCGTCGGCCGTCGGGACGCCGGTGACGCCGCGGTCGTCGGTGGACGTGCCGGTCTGGAGGGTCCAGCGCTCGGCGCCGTCGACCGTGAAGGACCGCACGACGATGTCGTTGTCGCCCAGCGTCGCGGCACCGATGGTCCCCCGGGTGTGCCCGACGGCGAGCACCGAGCCGTCCGCCAGCGGCACCAGGCCGCTCACGAGGTCGTTCTGGTCGCTGGAGACCGGGTGGATCCACTGCTGCGCGCCCGCGGCGTCGTACTTCGCGACCCACCCGTCGCCGGAGCCGAGGTGGTCGAGCCCGGGCAGTCCCGCACTCGTCATCCCGCCGACCACGACGCCGCCGTCCGCGGTGGCCGTGACCGCCATCGCCTTGTCCTCACCTGAGCCGCCGAGCTGCTCGCTCCACAGCAGGTCACCGTCGGACGAGACCCGGGCGAGGACGGCGTCCTTGTCCCCGGCGTGCGGCGCCCCGGCGAAGCTGCCGCTCGTGTACCCCGCGACGTACGCGCCGCCCGCGCCGTCCGGGGCGACCGCGTAGAGGCGGTCGGCGGCCGTGGGGGAGCCAGTCTCCAGCGTCCACGTGCGCTGTCCGTCGGAGTCGATGCCGACGACGTACGCGTCGTCGTGCGTGTCCGTGAGCCCGGTGGCCAGGGTGCCGCGCGTGTACCCGGCGACGACGACGCCGCCGTCGGCGCCCGGGACGACGCCGTAGGCGCGGTCGTTCGCCGCCGTCGCGACGGCGTGGCGCCACGTCTCCGTGCCGTCCGCCGCCCGGCGGACGACGAGGGTGTCCATCGCGCCGGCCGGCTCGTAGCCGTCCCAGGCGCCGGCGAGGTTGAGGGCGAGGACGGTCCCGCCGTCGGCCGTCTCGACGATCCCGCCCGCGCGGTCGTCACCTGCGGAGCCGAGCAGCTCGGCGTCCCAGCCGGCGGCGGGCTGGGTGCGCAGCCGCTGGCCGACGTCGAGGATCGCCTCGCGGAAGGCGGGCTGCCACACGTCCCAGTCGTGGCCGCCGTCCATGATCCGCAGCTCCGCCGTCACGCCCGGCACGCGCCGCGCGGTGTTGTAGAGCTGGGCGGACTCGAAGTCGATGTCGTGGCGCGCCTCGGCCGGGTCCGGGTTGGGCCACTCGTCGTCACCGACGGCGACGAACAGGTGGACGGGCAGCGCCGGGTCGAGGGCCTCGAGCGCGGCCGGGTAGGACAGCTCGGTGTACCGGTCGGCGTCGAACAGCGAGTCGCCGACGCCGTAGCCACCGTAGTCGCGGACCGAGGAGTCGGCGGGGGGCTGGGGCACGTACGCGGCCGGGCTGAGCACGATGCCCGCCGAGAAGTCCTCCTGGTGGGCCAGGGCGAGCCGCAGCGCACCCGCCCCACCCATCGAGTACCCGCCGACGGCGCGTGCCTCGCGGTGCGCGACCGTGCGGTAGGTGGCGTCGACGTGCGCGACGAGGTCCTCGGCCAGGGCCGTCTCCACCGGCACGCCCGGGCCGGAGGGGGCGTCCCCGGTGTACAGCGAGTCGGTGTACCAGCTGCCGCGGTCGTTCCACGGCGCGTCGGGCATGACGGCGATGACCGGCTGGAGCTCACCGGAGACGATGAGGTCGTCGAGGTCCCCGGCCACCCGCTGCCAGGCCGCCTGCGTGTCGCCGCGGCCGTGGAGGAGGTAGACGGTGGGGTAGCGGTCGGTGCTGTCGTCGTAGCCCGGGGGCAGGTAGACCGTGTAGTCGACCGGTCCGGCGGCGGTGCCGGTGGCGCGGGCATCGACGAGCGTCCCGGTCTCGGCCGCGAGCGCGGGCAGCGAGAGGGAGACCCCGGCGGTCGCCACGACGGCGACGGCCGCCGCGACGGCGAGTCGCCGGGAGGGGCGGGGTGGTGTCATCGGTACTCCTCGGTGAGTGGTGACCGCGGGCGTCCTCGCCCGCGACAGGGTCCGGCGAAAGGGCCGGGAGACGGGGCGGTCAGGTCGTGCCGTGCTGCTCGGCGAGGGCGATCGTCGCGCGGGCGCGCTCGACCATGGCGACGTCGAGGAAGGTGCCGTCGGGCAGCGCGAGGGCACCCGTGCCCACCGCGGCCGCCCCCGTCACGCGCTCGACGACGGTGCGCGCCCGCTCGACCTCCTGCTCGCTCGGCAGGAACGCCGCGCGGATCGGCTCGAGCTGCGCAGGGTGGATCGCGGCCCGCCCGCTGAACCCGAGCCGGCGTCCTGCCCGGCAGGACTCGGCGAGCCCGGCGAGGTCTCGGACGTGCGGGTAGACCGACATCGCCGGGGAGGGCAGCCCGGCGGCCCGCGCGGCGACGACGACGCGGCTGCGCGCCCAGGTGAGCCCGGCGTCGTCGTCCACCCGCAGCTCCGAGCGCAGGTCCGCCTCCCCGAGCCCGATCGAGGCGGTGCCCGGCGTCGAGGCGAGCGCGAAGGCGCGCTCGACACCGAGCGCCGACTCGACGAGCAGGTGCAGCCCACGCCCGGCGACCCGGTCCGCGAGCGCCGCGACGGCGTCGGGGTCCTGGGCCTTGGGCAGTCGCAGACCGACGGCGGCGGGCAGGGCGGCGACGGCGGCGACGTCCTCCTCGTGCCAGGGGGTGCCCGCCGCGTTGACCCGGACCTGCACCCGGCGGCCGGCCGGGAGGTCGGCGAGGAGCCGGGCGACGTGCTGACGCGCCGCAGCCTTGGCGGCGGGGGCGACGGCGTCCTCGAGGTCGACGACGACGGCGTCGGCCGCCGAGGCCAGCGCCTTGGCCACCCGGTCGGGCCGGTCACCGGGGACGTAGAGCAGCGTGAGCGGCGCGAGGTCGGTCATACCGCCCCCTCCGCGCGCAGCCCGGCGATCCGCTCGGGGGTGAAGCCGAGCTCGCCGAGCACCTCATCGGTGTCCGCGCCGTGCGGGCGGCCGGTGAAGCGGATGACGCCCTCGGCGTCGGAGAGCCGGAAGAGCGGGCCCTGCATGAGCATCGGCCCGAGCTCCGGGTCCTCGATCTCGTGGATGGTGCCCAGCGCCTGGAACTGCGGGTCGGCGACGATGTCCTGCGCGTCGTAGATCGGGGCGACGGCCGCCTGGGCCTCCTCGAAGGCGGCGACGACCTCGTCCCGGGTGCGCTCGGCGATCCACCCGCCGACCGCCTCGTCGAGGACGTCGGCGTGCCGTGCCCGGTCCGCGCCGCGCGCGAACCACGGCTCGTCGATGAGCTCGGGCCGTCCGACGAGCCGCATGACCCGCTCGGCGATCGACTGGGCGGAGGTGGAGACCGCGACCCACTGGCCGTCGCGGGTGCGGTA
Organism: Georgenia wutianyii; assembly: GCF_006349365.1. Classification (NCBI taxonomy): domain Bacteria; kingdom Bacillati; phylum Actinomycetota; class Actinomycetes; order Allobogoriellales; family Allobogoriellaceae; genus Georgenia; species Georgenia wutianyii. The sequence continues at coordinate 2,536,247 of NZ_CP040899.1, read as the reverse complement.
GGTGTTGCGCGGGGCGTTGTTCGCCGAGCGGTTGCCGGTGCGCGGCTGCACGGTGCGCAGCTGGTCCCACCGGGTGATCTGCGGGCCGAGCATCGCGAGGATCGGCTCGATGATCGCGAGGTCGACGACCTGGCCCCGTCCGGTGCGCTCACGCGCCTGGAGGGCGACCATGACGGCGAACGCCGTGGCCAGCGAGGCGACGCCGTCGGCCAGGCCGAACGGCGGCAGCGTCGGGGGACCGTCCGGCTCCCCGGTCATCGCGGCGAAGCCGCTCATCGCCTCGGCGAGCGTGCCGAAGCCGGGCCGGGTCCGGTACGGGCCGACCTGGCCGAACCCGCTCACCCGGGCGAGCACGAGGCGCGGGTTGGCGGCAGAGAGCTCCTCGTAGCCGAGCCCCCACCGCTCGAGGGTGCCCGGACGGAAGTTCTCGATGACGACGTCGGCCTCCGCGGCCAGCGCGAGGAACACCTCGCGACCGCCCTCGCTGCCGAGGTTCGCCGTCACCGTCCGCTTGTTGCGGCCCAGCGTCTTCCACCAGAGGTTGACGCCGTCCTTCGCGGCGCCGTGCCCGCGGGAGGGGTCCGGCTTGGCCGGGTGCTCGACCTTGACGACGTCGGCGCCGAGGTCACCGAGGTGCATCGCGGCCATCGGGCCGGCGAAGAGCGTGGAGGCGTCGACGACGCGAAGGCCGTGGAGCGGCCCGGCGGCGGCGTCCCGGGAGACGGTCATCGGGCCACCTCGTCCCATGCGCAGCGGAAGCCGACGGTCGCGGCTCTGGCGAGCCCGAGCCCGGGCAGGAGGAGCTTGAGGGAGTGGTCCGGGGCGTGCACCCCGCCCTCCACGTACCAGTCCGAGCCCTCGGCGCGGTAGTCGCTGCCGCCCTTGAGCATGACGAACCGGGTGCGGCCGTCGCTGTGCTCGCTCTCGGTCCAGTTCCACACCGCGGGGGTGCCGCGGTGCAGCTCGCCGGTCTCGCCCGCGAGCTGCCACTCGTCCTCGGTGGGCAGGCGTCCGCCGCGCCACGCGCAGTAGGCGCGGGCGTCGTCGAGGTCGACGTGGGTGACGGGCTCGTCCTCGGTCCCGGGCGCGGGCCGTCCGTCGACCCAGTGCGCGAGGAACCGGTGCGCGTACGCGGGCCGGTAGCCGGTCGCGGCGAGGAACTCGGCGAACTGCGCGTTCGTCACCTCGCTCACGGCGACGGCGACCGGCACGGGCAGGGCGGTCTCGCGCTGGAGGGTGCGCGCGTCGTGCAGGCGTGGGGGCAGCGGCTTCCACTCGTCGACGTACGGCGCTCCCTGGTACATGCCCGTCTCCCGCGCGCGGTGGCGCACGGTGAGGACGTGCTCCCCGGCGGGCACGACGACGGCGTCGGGCTCCGCGCCGTGCGGAACTCCGCTGTCGCGCAGAACTCGGCTGTCGTGCAGAACTCGGCTGTCGTGCGGAAGTCCGCTGTCGGTGGGGGTGGGGGTGGTGCCGGGGGTGGGGGTGGGGGTGGCTGGGGGGAGGCGGTGGGCGAGGCGGTGGGGGAAGCGGGCGTCGGGGTCGTGCGGGCGCCGGGCGAGCTCGGTGAGGAGCGGGGCGAGCCACTCCGGCTCGGGCGTGCCCTCGGCGAGGTGGAGCAGCGCGGCGACGCCGCGGCCGGGCACGGTGACCTCGGTGGTGTCCGCCCCGCCGTCGGTGAGCGCGACGAAGCGGCCTCCGGCGCCGGGCGCCACGACCTGCCCGGTCCAGTCCTCGGTGCCCCGGTTGACCAGGGTCCACAGGGTGAGGCCGCCGAGCTCCCAGCGGGAGGCGTAGACCCGCGCGGCCTCCGCGGCGGGCGTGAGCTCGGCGAGCGGGGTCCACTCGCCGTCGAGGAGGACGTCCCCGGCGGCGCGCTGGACGGCGACCATCCGCGCCACGGTCGCGGCGTCGCGCGCCGTCCACCCGACCCACACGCCGAAGACGACCTCCCACACCATGACGCCCACGCCGTTGAGCCACGCGGACTGCAGCTCCTCGGAGTGGTCGCGGTGCCAGCGGCGGACGTGGTGCTGCATGTGGCGCCGCTCGTACCAGTGCGCGCGCAGCACGCCCGGCACGGGGGAGTCGGCGAAGAACTGCGCCCACGAGGAGGAGTGGTCCTCGATCCGCTCGACCGGCAGCTTCGACTCGCCCTCCAGGACGATGCCCGGCCGGGCCTCCTCCAGGCGGGCGACGAGCTCGGGCTCGGCCTTCTTCAGGGTGTCGAGGAAGACGCCGTCGGCGCCGAGCCAGGAGACGACGTCGGCGAGCTCGGTGACGTCGTCGTTCCCACGGCGGGTGCCGGTGTCCCACGGGTTGTAGTCGACGAAGACGTGCAGCCCGGCCTCGTGCAGGTCGCGCACGAGCTCGACGATCCCGGGGACGTCGCGGTAGTAGTCCCACTGGTTGCGGTCGTCGATCCCGATGACCGGGTAGGCGTGCCAGAGCACGACGGCGTCGAGCCCGCCGAAGCGCTCGCGGGCGTCGGCGAGGAAGCGCTCGGGGGTGAAGCGGTGCTCCTCGAAGGAGTAGAGCAGCTCGTCCCACAGCCACACCTGAGCGACCGTGTGGCAGCGCGCCGCCCACGCCGCCTGCGGCCGGGCGTAGGCGCTGCCCACGTACCCGTGCCGCACCCGGGCGTCCTCCCGCCAGCGGTCCAGCGTCTCGCGCCACGCCGGGCGGTCGGCCGGGTCGGCGGGGCCGACGAAGATCTTCGCCTCGTCCAGCGCCGCGTGCTGCTCGGCGGTGAGACCGCCGAGCGGGACCTCGGTGGGCCGGTCGATGGGGCGCGGGACGAGCGGGTCGAACGTGTACATGACGCCTTTCTCTCAGCGGTGTCGCTGCACGAGGTCCGCGACGGCCGTCGCGGTGGGGACGGACTCCTGGGCGCCCGGCGCGGTGGTCGCCAGCGCACCTGCCGCGGCGGCGAGCCGGGCGGCGTCCACGAGCGTGGAGCCCTGGGCGAGGGAGGCGGCGAGCACGCCGCAGAAGGTGTCGCCGGCGCCCGTCGTGTCGACCGGGTCGACGGGGAACGCGGGCACGGCGACCGGCTCGCCGCCGCGCTCGGCGACGAGGCTGCCCGCGCCGCCGAGGGTGATGACCACGGCCGGGACCCGCTCGAGGAGCAGGCGGGCGAGCGCGGAGGGCTCGGCGTCGTCGTCGCCCGTGAGGTCGGCGGCCTCGTGCTCGTTGACGACGAGGACGTCCACGGCGGGCCACAGGTCCGCGGGCAGGTCGCGCGAGGGGGCCGCGTTGAGCACGAGGAGCGCGCCGGGGCGGCGGGCCGCGGCCGCGGCGGCGACGGCCTCGACCGGGATCTCCAGCTGGGCGAGGACGACGTCGGCGGCGGCGAGGCGCTCGGCCTGCTCGGGCCCGACGGCGACGAGGGAGTTCGCCCCGGGGGCGACGACGATCGCGTTCTCGCCGTCGGGGGAGACGGTGATGAGGGCGGTGCCGGTGGGCTCGGCCACCCGCGCGAGGAGGTCGGTGCGCACCCCCGCGCCCTCGAGCGAGGCGCGGAGCAGGTCGGCGGACTCGTCCTGGCCGAGGGCGCCGAGGAAGGTCGTGTCCGCCCCGCCGGCGCGCGCGGCGGCGACGGCCTGGTTGGCGCCCTTGCCGCCCGGGTGGCGGGCGAGCGACCCGCCGAGGACCGTCTCCCCGCCACCGGGGTGGCGGGGGACGGGCACGACGAGGTCGACGTTCGCCGAGCCGACGACGACGACCTTCCCGCGCGGCGTCACGCTCATCGGGCCACCTCCGCGGTGAGGGAGGCGGCCAGGGCCACGGTGCGGTCGGCGAGGTCGGCGATGCGCTGCTCGCCGCCGGGCAGCGAGGTGGCGATGCGGCCCTCCAGCGGGCCGGTCCACTGCTCCCCGATGCCCGGGACGCCGAGCAGCCCGCCGACGACGGCGCCCACCGTGGCGCCCGCGGAGTCGGTGTCCCAGCCTGCCGTCACGGCGAGGCAGACGCTGCGGCCGAAGTCGCCGCGGCCCGCCGTGAGCGCGAAGGCGATGGTCGCGGCGTTGTTGAGGACGTGCACCCAGTGGAGGTCGCCGTAGGCGGCGTGCAGCCGGTCCAGCGCCTCGCGCACGGCCGGCTCGCTGCCGTCGCACGCGGCGCCGAGCTCGCGCCCGAGCCGGACGGCGTCGGCCAGCCGGCTGCCCGGCGGGACGACGGCGTCGGCGGCGTCGAGCACGTCCTCCACGCTCGTGCAGACCGTCGTCGCGGCGCCGAGCGCCGCCGCCCACATGGCGCCGTACAGGCCGTTGCGGGTGTGGCTGAGGCGGGCGTCCGCCCACGCGAGGCGGGCCGCGCCGCGGACGTCGCCGGGCAGCACCCAGCCGAGGAGGTCGGTGCGGATGAGCGCGCCGATCCACTCGCGGAACGGGTTGAGGTGGGTGGCGGTCTCCGGGACCGGGCGGGCGTCGAGGATGTTGCGGTAGGCGGCGCGCTCGGCGGTGAACACCCGCCCGGCCGGCAGGTGGTCGAGCCACAGCTGGGCGACGTCCTCGGTGGTGAAGGCGTGGCCGTGCCGCTCGAGGAGGAGCAGCGCGAGGATCGGGTAGTTGAGGTCGTCGTCCTCCGGCATGCCGGAGATGTTCTCCTCCAGCGACGTCGGGGCCGAGCGGCGGTTCCACGGCCAGCGGGCGGCGACGTCCTCGGGCAGGCCCACCGCGGTGAACCAGCGGTCCAGCGGCCAGCGACCGGTGGACCGGAGGATCTCCTCGATGCCCTGCCGCGGGACCTTCTCCACCGGCTTGCCGAGCAGGCAGCCGGCGGCGCGGCCGGTCCACGCACCGAGCACCCGCTCGCGGTAGGCGTCCTGGCTGGGCAGCCCGGGCAGCTGCGGCGCCGACGGCAGGAGCGCGACGATCTCCTCCCAGCCGTCCGGCTCGGCGGGGGCGGGCGGAGCGGGCGTCGCGGCGAGCTCGGCGAGCAGGTCGCGGGCGAGCTGCCGCAGCGCCGGGGGAGCGGGCACGGGCCCGGCGCCGCTCACGGCGGGCACCGGGTCCCCGCCCGCGGCCACCCACCGGGCGCGGACGCCGGAGACGTCCGTGCCCTCGGCGGCCGCCTGGACGAGCTCGTGGGCGAGGAGGTCCTCGGGCTGGGCCCAGGTCAGCCTCATGCCGGCACCTCGGCGAGCCCGGCGAGCGCCTCGGCCCGGGCGCGGGCACGCTCGGCGTCGGCGCGCAGGATGTCCCGGGCGGCGTCGGCCATGAGTCGGCCGGTGGCCCGCACGTCCGTGCGGCTCGCGCGCTCGATCTCGTCCAGCCACTCGGTGGGCACGACCTCGGTGCCGCCGAGTCCCGCGCACACGGCGCCGGCCATGACGGCGATCGAGTCGGCGTCGCGGCCGTAGTTCACCGCGCCGAGCACGGCGCCGCGGAAGTCGCCGCGGTGGCCGAGGACGAAGCCGAGCGCCGCGGGCAGCTCCTCGATGGACTTCGTGCGGGAGGGCCGGCGGGCGTCCATCGACATCTGCCGGTACTCCGGGCCCACCGAGTCGTAGGGGGCCACGGCCTCGCGCACGACGCGGGCCAGCTCGCGCTCGCCGTCGTCGTCGGCGGGGACCTCGCGCCCGGCGACGGCGTCGACGACGGCCCGCAGCGCGTCCGCCGTCCCGTCGTGGGCGACGTCCAGGGCCGCCCGGACGACGTCGTCGACACTCGCGCCGGGGGCGACGGCGGCCGCGACCATCGCCGCGAACACGCCCGCCGCCTCCCGGCCGTAGCTCGACTGGTGCGCCCCGGCGACGTCGATCGCCTCGGCGTAGGCGGCCCGCGGGTCCCCGGCGTTGGCCAGGCCGACGGGCGCCATGTACATCGCGGCACCGCAGTTGACGACGTTGCCCACGCCCGCCTCGCGCGGGTCGACGTGCCCGTAGTGCAGGCGGGCGACGATCCACTTCTCGGCGAGGAAGACCCGCTGGAGGATGAGCGCCTCGTCCTCCAGCTCGGGGATCCAGCGCGGCTCACCGATCATCAGCGGGACGAGGTCCTCGGCGACGGCGTACGCGTCGAGGTGCGCCCGCCGCTTGGCGTAGACCTCGACGAGCGCCCGCGTCATGAGGGTGTCGTCGGTGATGTGCCCGTCACCCTTGTGGTACGGCGCGATCGGGCGCGCGGTACGCCAGTTCTCGTACCAGGGGCCGACGATGCCCCGCACCCGGCCACCGTGCCGCTCCTCGATCTGCTCCGGGGTCCACCCCTCGGTGGCTCCCCCCAGGGCGTCTCCGACGGCGGCGCCGGTGATCACCGCCATGCATCGGTCGTCCAGCCAGCTCACGGATCTGCTCCCTGCTCGTTCGTTCGTCCTACGGTCCGGTGCGGTGATGCGGTGGTGGCCCGCGGTGGTGGCGCCAGGCCACCACCGCGGGCGTCGGTTCAGCCGGTGATCTCGGCCCAGCCGTCCTCGAGCTGGCCGGCGAGGCCGTCGGCGTCGATCTCCTGCGCGAGGTAGCGCTGGAAGGCGGGGGTCGCCACGGTGTCCTTCCACTGCGCGTAGGCGTCGACGAAGAGGTACGGCGCCGAGACGAGGTGCTGGCCGGAGGACAGGATGGTCGCCCAGCCGTTCTCGTCACCGAGCTGCTCGGCCATGAGCTCCTGCGCGGACGTCGTGGCCGGGATGAGGGCGTCGGCCTCGTTGAGGGCCGCGAGGTTCTCCGTCTCGGTGAAGAACTCGATGAACGCCGCGGACTCCTCGACGTGCTCGGAGTCGATGTTCACCGACAGCGTCTGCGGGTTGGCGGCCTGCCCGGCGCCGTCGGGGCCGGCGAGCGGGGGCAGCACGGTCCACTCGAGGCCCTCGGGGGCGTCGGTGGCGATGTTCGCGGCCTGGAAGGAGCCCTGGATCGTCATCGCGATCTGCTCGCCGTAGAAGGAGGCGAGGGTCTCCGAGCCGGACTGGGTGAGGGTGACCGGCAGGATCGTCTGGTCCTCGAACGCCATCGTGTGGACGAGCTCGGGCACGGACAGCTCACCCTCGCCGATGGTGAGCGACGCGTCGGCGCCGGTGCCCTCGAAGAAGGTCCCGCCGAAGCCCGGGGCGAAGGACATGAACGCCGCGGTCGGGCTCGCCAGGCCCCAGCCCAGCCCGTGGACGCCGTCGGTCGTCGTCGCCTGCGCCAGCTCGCGCAGCTCGTCCCACGTCATCGTCTCGCCGGAGGGGATCTCCACGCCCGCCGCCTCGAGCATCGCGGTGTTCGCGAAGACCATGTAGGACTGCAGCTCGGTGGGGTAGGCGATGACCTCGCCGTCGACGGTCACGGCGTCGAGGATGCCCTCGGGGATGTCCTCGCGGCGCTCGTCGGACATGTACTCCGAGAGGTCGGCGAGGTAGCCGTCGGCCGCGAAGGGGACGATGCTCGCGGCCTCGTAGTGGATGACGTCCGGTGCGGCGCCGCCGTTGAACTGGGTGATGAGCTTGTCGTAGATGCCGTCCCAGCCCGCGGGGACGATCTCGACCTGGACGTCGGGGTTGGCCTCGTTCCACTCGGCGACGATGGCCTCGGTGGCCGCGATGGCGGCCGGCTGGTCGGAGAGCGACTGGAAGGTGAGGGTCACCGGGCCGTCCGCGCTGCCGTCCTCGTCCCCGCCGCCGCAGGCGGCGAGGGTGAGCGCGGCGATCGTGAGGCATGCGACTGTGGAAGCTCCACGGATCTTCATGTGGTTGACCTTTCAGGGGTGGGATGGGGAGGAAGGTTCGGGGTCAGCCCTTGACGGCACCGGCGAGGAGTCCGCCGGTGAGCTTTCGCTGCATGATCGAGAAGAAGACGATGCTCGGGATCGCGGCGAGCACCGAGCCGGCCGCCAGCGGGCCGAGCGCGACCTTGCCCTCCCCGCCGATGAACATCTTCAGCGTGATGGGCAGGGTGTAGTTCTCCGGGGACTGGAGCAGGACGAGGGCGAAGAAGAACTCGTTCCACGAGGAGACGAAGGAGAACATCGCTGTGGCGACGACGCCGGGCAGCAGGAGGGGGAAGACGATCGAGCGCAGCACCCGCACGCGGGGCGCGCCGTCCATCGAGCCCGCCTCCTCGAGGTCCGTGGGGATGCCCGTGACGTAGCCCTGGAGCATCCACAGCGCGAAGGGCAGCGTGTAGGTCGTGTGGACGAGGGTGAGGCCGACGAGGCTGTCGGTGAGGCCCAGGGTCCGCAGGATGAGGAACAGCGGCAGGATGATGAGGATGACCGGGAACACCTGGCTCACCAGGATCCAGCCGATCCCGGCGGCGCGGACCTTGCCCTTGAGCCGCGCGAGGACGTAGGCGGCCGGCATCGCGATGACGATGACGAGCACCGTGGAGACGAGGGCGACCGCGGTGCTGTTCGCCGCGGACCGGACCAGGCCCTGGCGGGCGAGCGCCTGGGAGTAGTTCTCCCAGTGCCACTCCTGCGGGATGAGGCTGATCGACAGCGAGTTGAGCTCACCGGAGGACTTCAGCGAGGCCGACATGAGCCACAGCAGTGGGAACCCGAGGAAAACGATGTAGGCGACCAGCGCCGCGTACTGGGCGGGACGGATGAGGGTGCGCACGCGTTCAGCCCTTCTTCCCGGTGCGGTCCTCGCGGAACTGCGACCACAGGTAGACGGTGAGGAGGATGACGACGACGACGACGAGGACGACGCCCATCGCCGCGGCGTAGCCGATGTTCCGGTTCTTGAAGGCCTCGAGGTAGGTGAAGAGCATCGGGAGCATCGTCCGGCCGCCCGGTCCGCCCTCGGTGAGGACGTAGACCAGGGAGAAGGAGTTGAAGTTCCAGATGAAGTTCAGCGACGTGATCGAGGTGACGATGGGCCGCAGGCTCGGCCACGTGACGGCGGTGAACCGCTGCCAGGCGCTGGCGCCGTCCATCGACGCCGCCTCGTTGAGCTCGCCCGGGATCTGCTGGAGGCCGGCGAGGAGGGTGACGGTGGTCTGCGGCATGCCGACCCACACGCCGACGACGATGACCGCCGGCAGTGCGGTGGAGAAGTCGGCCAGCCAGTTGATGTCGTCCGGCAGGCCCACCGCGCCGAGCGCGGCGTTGAGCGGCCCGGCGTTGGGCGAGTAGATCATCTGCCACATGATCGCCACGACCACCGGGGGCATCGCCCACGGGATGAGGGCGAGCACCCGGGTCAGGCCCTGCAAGCGCAGCCCGGAGTTGAGCAGCAGCGCGAGTCCGAGCGCGGCGAGCAGCTGGAGCAGCGTCACCGACACCGCCCAGACCATGCCGATGCGGAAGGAGTCCCAGAAGAAGGAGTTCGCCGCGAGGCGGCTGAAGTTGTCGACCCCGACGAACGTGTACTCCGGGTTGCGCACGAGGCGCGCGTCGGTGAACGCGAGGGCCACGCCGATGATGAGCGGCGCGACGCTGAGGACGAGGATCGGGATGAGCGACGGGATGACGAGGGCCGCGGCCTCACGTCGCCTGGCGCGCTCGAGCCCGCTGCGCCGCCGGCCCGAGCCCCGGCTCGGGCGGGGTGCGGGCACGCGCGGGTTGGCCCCCGCGGCGAGGGTGGGTGCCGTCATGCGTCCTCCTTGTCGGTGGTGGTGGGGTGGCGCCGGGTGTCCACCGAGGACTCGCGCACCATGAGCTCGGGTCCGACGAGCAGGAAGCGGCCCCGCTCGGCGTCGTCGTCGAGCAGGCCGAGCATGAGCTCGGCGGCGAGCCGGCCACGGCGGCCGGACCCGAGGGAGACGCTGGTGAGGCTCGGCTGGAAGACCCGGCCGAGCTCGGTGTCGTCCATGCCGGTGACGGCGAGGTCGCCGGGCACCGTGAGCCCCCGCTCGCCCGCGGCGCGGATGGCGCCGATGGCGAGGAGGTCGTTGGCGGCGACGACGGCGTCGGGAGCGGAGTCCAGCAGCCGGTGGGCGGCCGCGACGCCCGCGGCGACGGTGAAGTCGTCCGCGACCTGGGTGCCGGCGACCTCCGTCCCGAAGGACGGGGATGCGGTCGCGGCGTCGAAGCCGCGCTGCCGGGCCTCACCCGGGGTGGTGTCGAGCGGGCCGTTGAGGAACCCGATGCGCCGTCGTCCGGTCGCGACGAGGTGCTCGACGGCCAGCGCGATGCCGCCGGCGGAGTCGGTGGAGACGGAGTCGATGCCGTGCTCGGCGAGCGAGCGGCCGATGACGACGACCGGCACCGCCGCCTTCTCCACGGCGCTGACGAAGGTGTCGTCGAGGCGCAGCGGGCTGATGATCATCCCGTCGACGAACCCGCCGTCGAGGCTGCGGACGAGGTCGATGGTGGAGGACAGGGAGTCGCCTGTCGACATGACGACGACGCGGTAGCCGTGGGGGGCGAGCACGCCGTGCAGGGCGGTGAGCATCTCGGTGTAGACCGGGTTGCCGATGTCCGCGACGGCGAAGGCCACCTGGAAGGTGCGCTTCATGCGCAGCGAGCGGCCCATCATCTGAGGGCTGTAGCCGAGCTCGGCGGCCGCGGCGCGGACCCGCTCGACCATGGCCGGGCTGGCGCCCGTGCCGTGCAGCGCCCGCGACGTCGACGCGAGGGAGACCCCGGCGAGCTCGGCGACCTGGATGAGGGTCGCGCGTTGGGACGTCACCGTCGAGTCACCTCCATTGGCTGTGCACCGTTGCTGATCCGGAATCGTTTCCAACCGCGTCCTGGCGGCCTTGGAAACGATTCCGACTGCCGGGATCCTGGCACCGCCCGGGAGACCTTGTCAACCCGTCCGCCCGCCTGCCCACCGTGCCCCGCCCACCAGCCCGCTTCTCCCGCGAGAGCCGACTTCTGCGCGAGAGCCGACTTTTGCGCGAGAGCGGACTTGTGCGCGAGAGCCGACTTCTGCGTGAGAGCGGAGTTGTGCCCGTTCGTCCCCGCCCCTGACGCTCCCTGCTCGGCGACTCGGACGCTTGAGTGTGGACTCGTGGACCTCAGAGGTCGATGAGTCCACACCTTGTGCTGGTGGACGCCGTCTCGAGCCGGGTGAGCGGAAGTCGGCTGTCGTGCGGAAGTCGGCTGCCGCGGGTGGGGGCTGGGGGAGGGTGAGGTGCTTGGAGGGCTGGGGTGGGGTCAGTCGGCGAGGGAGAGGTCGTGCTCGGCGAGGGCTTCGCGCAGGATCCGGACGGCACGTGGTCCGACGCCGTGCAGGGCGAGCAGGTTGTCCTCCGACCACGCGGCGACGTCCTCGAGCGTCCTCACGCCGGCCTGCGTGAGCGCGCGCTTCGCGGGGGCTCCGACCGCGGGCAGCTCGTGGGTGCTCACGACCACAGGGTGCCCGGCGTGTGCGCCCGGTGCACCGGTTTTCCCGACGTCAGGGTGCCGCGACCTCCCGGCCGCTGCCGAGCAGGACGGGGGTCAGCGCGTCGTGGGTACCGGCCCGCGCCCTGTGCCGGGTCAAGGCACAGGCACTGTGCGCGGAGAGGGCGGGTGGGCAGCAGGGCACCGGGCACCCTCGACGGTGGGGCGGGGGCGGGGCACCATGGAGGGGTGTCCGGGCTCGTGACGCACGTCCCGCCGGCGCCGCTGCGGCCACTGGTGTCCTCGGCGGTCGGCTACCGTGCCCCTGCCTTCCCGACGGGGGTGCACAGGGGGCTGCCCTCCCGTCACCTCACGCTCGTCGTCGAGCTCCTCGCCCCGCTCATGGTCAGCGGGATGGGCGAACCGGTGAGCGCGCACGGCGTGGCCGGCGGCCTGCACACCCGCCCTGCGCTCATCGACGCCTCGGGTCCCCAGGAGGGCCTGCAGTACGGGCTGACCCCGCTCGGCTCGCGCGTGCTCCTCGGCGTCCCCGGCGGGGAGCTGCGGGACCGCGCGGTCGACCTCGCCGACGTCCTCGGCGCCCGGGCAGCCCGGATGGTCGAGCGTCTCCGCGCCGCGGGCGGGTGGGACGAGCGCTTCCGGCTGCTCGACACCGTCCTCCTCGAGCGCCTGGCGGCCCGGCGGTGGGGAGCGGAGCCCGGCCCGGCGGGCGTGGCCGCGGAGGTCGCCGAGGCGTGGCGCCTCATCCTCGTGAGCCACGGGACGGCGCCGGTGGCGGCAGTCGCCGCGCACGTGGGCTGGGGACGCCGCCACCTCGGTGAGCGCTTCCGGGCAGCCACCGGCCTCACGCCGAAGGAGGCGGCGCGCGTCGTGCGCTTCGAACGCGCCCAGCACACCCTGCGCGCCCGGCCCGTGCCCCTCGCCGACCTCGCCGTCGCCTGCGGATATGCCGACCAGCCGCACCTTGCCCGGGAGTGGCGCTCCCTCACCGGCACGAGCATCACCGCGTGGCTGCGCGAGGAGCTCCCATTCGTCCAAGACGCCGCCGGGCGCCCCGCGCGACCATCGGTCCCATGAGCACCCACGACCTTCCCGCACCCCGCCCCGCCGTCTGGCCGAGCGTGGGCTTCACCGACGTCGACGCCGGCACCCGCTTCCTCACCGACGTCCTCGGCTTCGTCGTCACGGCCCTGCACCGCGAGGACGACGGCACAGTCGTCCACGGGGAGGCCCGCCGGCCCGACGGCGACGGCGGCGTCATGTTCGGCTCCCGCGGCAAGACGGGGGACTGGGGCGCCCTCGGGGCCGCCGGCGTGTACGTCGTCGCTCCGGACGCCGCCGGCGTCGAGGCCGCCTGGCAGCGCGCCCAGGCGGCCGGCGTCGAGGTCCTCACCCCGCTCCACGCCACGGACTACGACCCCGCGACCTTCGCCGTGCGCGACAACGACGGCAACCTGTGGAGCATGGGCACCTACCTCGGGGAGTGAGGCTCATCCCCGCCGGGTCACCGCCTCGCGCCGCGCCGCGAGGAGCGCGACCGACCCGAGCACGACGGCCGAGCCCACGAGCCAGGCCACGTGCACCCACGCCGGCTGCACCGCCAGTCCCGTCCAGGACGTGAGGTCCTCGGCGGGCAGCACCGTGCGGTAGGCGAGCTGCCCGAAGTGGTAGGTGGGCAGCCACGGCGCGACCCGGGCGAGGACGTCGGGCAGCTCCGAGAGCGGGAAGAAGAACCCCGACGCGAAGCTCAGCGGCAGGAAGACGAGGTTGGCGATGACGGTGGCCGCCCGCGGCCGGGCGAGGTAGGCGATCGCGAAGCCGAGCGGCGCGAAGGCCAGCACCCCGCCGACGAGCGTGGCCACGAGGACGAGCCACGTCCCCGCGGGCAGCCGCACGTCCCCCAGGAGCACCGCCGCCGCGGCCATCGCCCCGACGACGAGCGCCGCGTGGACGACGGCGGTGAGCGACCTGCCGGTGAGGTCGACCCAGCGGGGCAGCGGGGTCGCGGCGAGCGTGCGCGGCCAGCCGCGGCCGCGCTCCTTGGCGATGTCCTCCCCGAAGGTGAAGATCGCGAGGGAGACGACGCCGTAGCAGGCGATCGACACGAGCATCGCCAGCGTTACGGGCGTGCCGCCGGGCAGCAGGCTGCCGGTGCGCGGCAGCCCGAACATCGCGTAGAGGATGACCGGCACCGCCATGGCGCCGACGGCGAACTCCGCGCTGCGGAACGAGGACCGCAGCTGGACGGTCGTGTGCCAGCGCACGAGGCGGGCGGTGGCCCCGGCGCCGCGGTTGGGGACGGTGAGGGTCATGGCCAGGCTCCTTCGACGGTGGGTGACTCCTCGGTGAGGGCGAGGAAGACCTCCTCGAGGTGGTCGTGCTCGGCGAGCTCGTGGGGTGGGGCGTCGGCGATCACGCGCCCCCGGGCGACGACGACGACGCGGTCGGCCACCGCCTCGGCCTCGAGGAGGTCGTGGGTGGCGAACAGGACGGTCGCGCCCTCGGCGACACTCGCGCGGGTGAGCCGCCAGAACGCCCGCCGCGAGGCGACGTCCATCGCCGCGGTCGGCTCGTCGAGGAGCAGCAGCTCGGGGGCGCCGACGAGCGCCATGGCGAGCAGCAGCCGCTGGCGCTCGCCGCCGGACAGCGCGGTGACGGTGCGCCGGGCACGGTCGGTGAGGGCGGTGCGCTCGAGCACCTGCGGCGTCGGCAGGGGGCGGGGGTAGGACCGGCCGACGAGCTCGACGAGCTCGGCGACGGTCACCTGCTCGGGCAGGCCGGCGGACTGGAGCATCGCCCCCACCCGGTGCCGGGACGTGCCCGGTGCCGCGCCGAGCACCCGCACCCGCCCGGAGGTGGGCCGCACGAGGCCGAGCAGCAGCTCGAACATCGTCGTCTTGCCGGCGCCGTTGGGGCCGAGCAGGGCGACGACCTCCCCGCGGTGGACGGCGAGGTCGGCCCCGGCCAGCGCGGCCGTGGGCCCGTAGCGCTTGTGGACGTCGGTCATCGAGAGAACGGTCATCATCGGGCTCCTTCCTGGTGACGACGACGCTAGGGAGACGGCGCCGCCGGCGGTGGTGCCGGAAGGTCCGCATCCGGGCAATGACCAATGGCACCCCCGGCGCGTGCGGCCCGCCCTCTACGATCGCCGTGTGACGAACGCCACGGACGCGCGCTCGAGCGCGCTCACCGGCCTCGCCGCCGTGCTGGTCGCGGGCGGTGCGGCCCTCGTCTCGGTGGCGACGGGCGCGTGGCAGCCCGCCCCGGCGACCCTCACGGCGTGGTCGCTGGCCCTCGCCGGCTACGTCCTCGTCTACGTCCTGGACGCCGAGCTGCTCGTGCGCCGTCCGCTCCTGCCGCGGGTGCCGGCCGCGCCGCTGCTGCTCCTGCTCGGCCTCGCGGTGTGGTTCCTCGCGCCCGGCCTCAGCTGGATGGCGACCCTCTTCGTCGTCACCGCGGCGTCGTGGACGACGGTCGTGGGGCGCGGCGGGCTCGTCGCCCTCGTCGCAGTGCAGTCCGTGGCCGTCGCCGTGGGGATGGTGCTCGGCGGCGCGGACGTCGGCATCGTCCTCGCGCTCACCGGCACGTTCGCCTCCTTCCAGGCCTTCGCCGTCGCCGTCATCACCATCGCGGAGCGTGAGGCGGCTGGCCGCGCCGAGCTCGACCGGGCCCACAGCCGCCTGCGCGCCACCCACGAGGAGCTGCGGGCGGCGCACGCGGAGCTGCGGGCAGCGACCGCCCTGCTCTCCGCGTCGAGCCGCGACGCAGAGCGGCTGCGCATCGCCCGCGACCTGCACGACGGCGTGGGGCACCAGCTCACCGCGCTCGCCCTGGAGCTGGAGATCGCCGGGCACCTCGCCGAGGGGGAGGCGGCGCGGCACGTCGCGCGCGCCCGCGCCGTCGCCAAGGACCTGCTCGGGGAGGTGCGCGCGACGGTGAGCGCGCTGCGCGAGGAGCCGCACCGGCTCGCGGAGACGCTGCGCGAGCTGCTCGGGGACCTGCCCGGGCTGGAGGTCGCGCTCGCCGTCGAGGTGCCCGAGCCGCCCGCGCAGGACGTCGCGCTGGCCGTGGGCCGCGCGGTCCAGGAGATCGCGACGAACACGCTGCGCCACGCGGGCGCGCGGCGGCTGGACGTGGCGGTCGTCCAGGACGACGACGGCGCGCTCACCGTGCGCGCCCACGACGACGGGCGGGGGAGCCCGGCGGTCGTGCCGGGCAACGGGCTCACCGGGATGGCCGAGCGTGTCGGGGCGCTCGGCGGGCGGGTGGCGGTCGAGTCGGCGCCCGGGGAGGGTTTCACCGTGACCGTCACGGTGCCGCGCGCGCCGGGCGAGGTGCGCCCCGGTGCGCGTGCCCTCACCGTCGGGCGGGCCGGCGCGGGGCGCGACGTCGGGCGGGTCGCGCCGTGATCCGGGTCGCCGTCGTCGACGACCAGACGCTCGTCCGCCAGGGCATCGTCGGCCTCCTCTCGCTGAGCGAGGAGATCAACGTCACAGGCGAGGGGGAGGACGGTGAGGACGCCCTCGCGATCGTCGCCGCGGGTGACGTCGACGTGCTCCTCCTGGACCTGCGCATGCCCAGACGGGACGGGATCGCCGTCCTCGAGGAGCTCCGGGAGCGTGATCTCCGTCTCCCGGTCCTCGTCCTCACGACCTTCGACGACGACGAGCTCGTGCTCCGCGCGCTGCGCGCCGGCGCCCGCGGCTACCTCCTCAAGGACGTGACGCTCGACCAGCTCGTCTCGGCGATCACCGTCCTGGCAGGGGGCGGCACACTGCTCCAGCCGGGCCTCACCGACCGGCTCTTCCGGGCGGTCCGGCGCGAGCGCTCGGGGGTCGAAGGCCTTGCTGCGCCTGAGCCGCTGACCCCCAGGGAGCTCGACGTCCTGCGGCTCGTGGCCGCCGGCTACTCCAACACCGAGATCTCCGGGGCACTGTTCCTCGCGCCCGGCACGGTGAAGAACTACCTGTCCGCGGTGTTCGTCAAGCTCGGGGTCCGCGACCGCACGAGGGCGGTCCTGCGAGCCCTGGACCTCGGGCTGCTCGAGGGCCCGTGAGGGGCGAGTGTGACCACCCCCACCGCTCCCGGCTTTGGCTCCAGGGGGAGGGCCGGGTAATGTTACCGCCCGGTACGACGTTCACCTCCGGGCGGACGGAATACCCCATGGGGTATGGTGTAATTGGCAGCACGACTGATTCTGGTTCAGTTAGTCTAGGTTCGAGTCCTGGTACCCCAGCGGTTTGGAGCGAGTCGGGAGATCCGATAAACTCTGACCAGGCAAGAAGCGCAGGAGGCCCCGTCGTCTAGCGGCCTAGGACACCGCCCTCTCAAGGCGGCGGCGCCGGTTCGAATCCGGTCGGGGCTACATGAGAAAGGCCCCCATCCCTCACGGGATGGGGGCCTTTCGCGCGTCCTGGGTCAGGTGCCGTCCCGGTCAGGTGAGGTCGTCGTGCTCGCCCGTGACCCAGGCCACGTACCGCCGCGCGGACTCCTGGACCACCTCCTGGGCACGCTCCGGCACCGCGCCCCCGAGGTTGCCGTAGAGCCGGTCGAAGCTCAGCCGGCCCACCTGTTCGACGATCCGCCGCACGACGGCCCCCGAGAGCGGGATGCGGTTCGGGTAGCTGCGCAGGAAGCTCACCGACCACCCCTCCGGACCGGGGAAGATCGCGTCCCCCGCGAGCAGCACCCCGCGGCCGTCCGCGCCGGTGAGGTGCGCGACGGTGCTGCCCGGGAAGTGCCCGCCGACCTGCTCCAGCCACACCCCGGGCACGACCTCGTGCGCCGTCTCCCACAGCCGCACCGCCGGCACCCGCAGCGGGAGGAACCCCGCGTCGGCGCGCGCGACGAGGACGGGCGCATCGCCGAACGCCCGGCTGTACAGCGACTGCACCCCGTACATGTGCGGGTGGCTCGCGACCACGGCGGCGATCCCGCCGAGCCCGGCGACCGCCTCCACGGTGGCGTCGTCGATGAAGGCGGGCACGTCGAACAGGACGTTGCCGGCGTCGGTGAGGACGAGCGTCGCGGTCTGCCCGATGCCCACCCGCGGCCGGGCCGTGAGGCCGACGAGGCCCGGCTCGAGCTCCTCGATGCGGACGGTGCTGCCCTCCTCAGCGAGCCGGCCGACCGTCGTCCAGACCTGGCCGACCCGGGGCACCCACTGGCGCTCGTCGGCGCACAGGAGGCACACGTCGGGCAGCGGACGGTCGCCGTGCTCGACACCGCACGTCGCGCACACGACGTGCTCGGCGAGGGGCGGGAGCGGGTGGGCTGTGCTCATGGCGGGGCTCCTCCAGGCTGCGGTGCTGCGTACGACGCTAGCCGGAGGAGCCCCGCCGCGGGAGGGGGTCAGTGGTCGTGGTGGCCGTCCTCCGGCAGCGTCGTCGGCGGCTCGGTGCCGGGCTCGACGACGACGAACTGGCCCATCAGCCCGAAGTCCTCGTGGCGCAGCAGGTGGCAGTGGTACATGTACGGCATCTCGGGGTTGGCGTAGTGCTCGAAGCGCATGATGAGGCGGTACTCGCGGCCCGGCTCGGTGTAGATCGTGTCCTTGCGGCCAGACAGCTCCGGCGGCGGGGGCGCGCCGTCGACGGAGAGCACCTCGAACTGGACGTCGTGGATGTGGAAGTTGTGCGGCATCGGGTCCTCGTTGCGCACCACCCACACCTCGGTGGTGTCCACGGTGACGACCTCGTCGATCCGGTTCATGTCCATGAACTGGCCGTTCATCCGCAGGTTCTTCATGACGAAGGTGCGGGTGGTGGCGACGTCGGCCTCGTCGAGCCGGCCGTAGTCCGGCAGCACGTCCGGGACGGCCCCCGACGGCGCGAGGTCGTCCGCGGCGACCAGCCGGAGGATGTCGAGGGTGTCGAAGGCGCCGTACCCCTGGGCGTCGTTGATGACGCCCAGCTGCTGGGGGTAGGAGCGGAGCATCGTCTCCGAGCCGGCCTCCATCGCGACGACGATCTCGGCCCGCTCACCGGGGGAGAGCTGGATCCGGGTGGTCGTGTGCGGGGCGGCGAGCAGCCCGCCGTCGGTGCCGACGAGCTGGAAGGTGCGGTCGTCGTCGAAGCCGAAGTTGTAGGTGCGCAGCGTCGAGCCGTTGAGGACGCGCAGCCGCACGAGCTCGGTGCTCACCTCCTGGACCGCACCGATGGTGCCGTTGACCATGATCGTCTCGCCCATGACGCCGCTCGGGACGCGTGAGGCCATGGTGAGCTGGCCGTCCTCGGTGAAGGACTTGTCCTGGACGATGACGGGGATGTCGTCGACGCCGTACTCGCTGGGCAGCCCGGCGGCGTCCGCCTCGTCGTCGTCGAGGATGAACATGCCCGACATGCCGAGGTAGACGTGCTTCTCGGTGCGTCCGTGCGGGTGGGGGTGGTACCAGAGCGTGGCGGCGGGCTGGTCGATGAGCCACGTGGGCCGCCAGGTCCCGCCGGCCGCCACCTCCTGGTGAGGGCCGCCGTCCATCTCCGGGGGCAGGTGCATGCCGTGCCAGTGGACGCTCGTCGACTCCCCCAGCGTGTTGGTGACCTCCACGGCCACCTGCTCACCGCGCCGGGCCCGCAGTGTCGGGCCGAGGAAGTCGCCGTTGAAGCCCCACGTCTCGGTGTCGACGCCGTCGCGGAAGGACGTCGAGCCCTCCTGCGCGGTCAGTCGGAAGACGCGCGTGCCGTCCTCGTCGACGACGGAGTCGGCGAGCGGCGGGATGGCGAGCGGCTCGTCGAAGACCGCCTCCGGCTGCTCGGGGTCCACCGGGTCGGTCGGCCCCTGGGGATCGCCGGGGACGACCGGGCCGGGCTGCGGCGCGGGCTGCGGGGCAGGCGCGGTGCCGGAGGTGCGGCGCACCGCGAGGGAGTCCACCCCGTTGCCGTCCCAGTCGCCGACGAGGACGGTGTCCCCGGGCCGCCCGTAGACGGCGACGCGGTCCGCCTGGCCCGGGCGCAGCCCGTGGGCGAGGTGGTACTCGGCGCCGCGCCGCACGCCCAGGGTGTCGGCGCCGGAGCCGGTCCAGTCGCCGACGACGGCGCCGTCGCCCTCACGGCCGTAGCAGACCTCGAGGTCTGCCGGGCCGCTGCGCAAGGTCTCGCTGAGGAAGTAGTGGGCGCCGCGGCGCACGGCGAGGGTGTCGGTGCCGTTGCCGTCCCAGTCGCCGACGAGCACGGTGTCCGTGGGCCGTCCGAAGGTGACGACGACGTCGGCCGGGCCCGAGGAGAGGGAGTTGCGGATGTGGTACGTCGCCCCGCGGCGGACCGCGAGGGTGTCCTCGCCGTCACCGTCCCAGTCGCCGACGAGAATCCCGTCACCAGGCCGGCCGTAGGTGACGACGACGTCCGCGGCGCCGCCGCGCAGGGAGTTCGAGACGTGGACGGCGTTCCCGCGGCGCACGGCGAGGGTGTCGGTGCCGTTGCCGTCCCAGTCGCCGACGAGCACCTCGTCGCCGGGACGGCCGTAGGTGAAGACGTTGGTCGTCCGGGACAGCGCGTCGTCGGCGAGGTGGAACGTCGCACCCGCCGGCGCCGGGCGGGGTGCCGGAGCCGGCCGCGCCACTGCTGGGGCCAGGGCGGGGGACCCCGTCGCGGGCAGGACGCCGAGCGGCGCGGCGAGCACGAGGGCCGTGGCCGTCGTCAGGGCAGCGCGAAGGAGGGGACGCATGCGGAGGCCTTTCTCTACCTGCGGAGGCGAGCGGTGGAGGGCCGCTCGAGCACGTGCGCACGGGCCGTTCCGAGCGCACGTGTGGTGAGGATGGCGCAGTCGACGGGTTTTGAAAAGGCTTGTCCAAAAGGTGGGCGCCCGCGTCCGGGGAACGCAGGCGCCCGGAGGCTCAGGCCGTGGCCTCGGTGAGGAACGTGCGGCAGCGCTCGGCCTCCTCGTCCTCCCCGATGGCCTCGGCGGCGTCGCCCAGCGCCTCGAGCGCGGCGAGGAAGCCCTGGTTCGGGACGTGGTCGGCGGGGATCGGCCCCTGGCCCCGCCACCCGGCGCGGCGCAGCGCGTCCAGGCCGCGGTGGTAGCCGGTGCGGGCGTAGGCGTAGGCGGCCACCGGGTCCTGCTCGGCGAGCGACTCACGGGCCAGCTCGGCCCAGGCCCAGCTCGCGGCGGGCAGGCGGGCGGCGACCGTGCGGACGTCCTCACCCTTCTCGACGGCGGCGCGGGCGGCGAGGTCGGGGTGGTCCTCGGGCAGGTAGGTCGGCTCGGGGCCGAGGAGGTTCTTGTGCATGTGGCCAGTGTCGCAGGTGGGCTGCCCCGAGTGCCCGGAGTGCCGGCTGCGGCGAGGTGGTGGGCAACGGTCCCGCGAGGAGATCGCGTCCGAGGTCTAGCAGGCCTGGAGGAGCCGCGGCAGGACTGTCCCGGCGAGGTAGTCGTCGTAGCCCTCGGGCCACGGCGGGACGTCGGTGCTCACCGGCACGGCGTGGACCGAGGCGCTGCAGCCCGGCGTGACGGCGTCGGCGACGAAGGCCCACGACGCCCCGGCGT
Source organism: Georgenia wutianyii (assembly GCF_006349365.1). Classification (NCBI taxonomy): domain Bacteria; kingdom Bacillati; phylum Actinomycetota; class Actinomycetes; order Allobogoriellales; family Allobogoriellaceae; genus Georgenia; species Georgenia wutianyii. Next base: position 2,515,554 of record NZ_CP040899.1, on the reverse strand, counting down.
ACGTCCAGCCCTCGGCGCCGTCGATCTGCAACGGGCGCGGCTCGCGGCCTGCCAGGCCGCCGTCGCCCATGCGTTCCTCCCGCTGCAGGCGGAAGGTGAACCCCACGCCGTCCGCCGACTCGTAGACGCCGCCCACCGCGGTGGGCGTGACCTTGGCGGCGTGGACGAACCTCAGGCCGGGCCAGGGGTCGTCCTCGCGCACCAGCGCGGCGTAGGGTGCCGCCTCGTCGGCTCCGAGGACGTCCCAGCCGTTGGCCTCGATGTCGGCGCTCGCCGTCGAGGTCGTGCGGAGGCCCGCGCCGCCGTCGACGTCCGCGATCGGGGCCGACTCGAGCACCTCGCCGGTGTCCAGGTCGACGACGACGTAGCTCAGGTCCGGCCAGCCCTTCTCGATCACTGGGCTGAACTCGTCGCTCTGCCCGCAGATGGTCCGGTCCCACGTCGTCCAGCCACCCGACTGGGTGTCGACGACGGCGACCCGGGGGTGCTCCCGCATCCGCGGGTCGGGCCACTCCGCCGGGTCGAGGGCTGCCTGCCCGCTCGTCGGGTCGGCGTTCCACCAGCCGTCGAAGCGTTCGACGGGCATGGGCTGCGGCTGTGCCGGGAGCTCGGCGCACAGCGCGTACCGGGCCGGCTCGGTGGGGACGACGGCGCTCGCGACCGTCGTCGGCGGCGGCTCGTCGGGCGCGCACCCGACGAGGGCGAGAGCGACGATCGCTGCTACGGCACTGCTCGACACCGGGCGCACAACGGCAGCGTTCCAGACCGCGGCCGCCACCGTGGGCGGTTTCCGGTCCTCGCAGACGCGAGCGCGGGTCATCGTGGCGACCGCGGGTACGGCGTCGCCCGCACTCGCGACGATCACCCGCACTCGAGGCACGGCGGCGGTGGGAGGATCGGGCGATGCAGCCCGGGGAGAGCGTCACGCTGGTGCCGAGCCGGTTCGAGGAGTGGGGCCGGCGGTTCGCCGCAGTGGCCGCACGTCTCGAGGCGCTGGTACCGGAGGCGCACGTGGAGCACATGGGTTCCACCGCCGTGCCAGGTCTCCCGGCGAAGGACGTCGTCGACGTCCTCGTCGGTGTCGCCGCGCCCGACGTCGTGCCCACGGCCCGGCGGCTGGTCGCGGCGGGGTTCGACCTCGAGGGGCAGCGCGACCACCACTGCTGGCTCAGCTCCTCGAGCCGCGCCCGGCGGGAGGTGGTGGTCCACGTCGTCGAGCACGGCGGGCGCGCCTGGGACAGGCGGGTCGCCTTCCGCGACCTGCTGCGCGAGGACGCGGGGGCCCGCCGCGCCTACCTCGCCGTCAAGGAGCGCGCCGCCAGCTCCGCGCACGGGTGGGACGAGTACACGCAGGCGAAGTCTGGCGTCGTCGCCGACCTCCTCGCGTCTGATGGCAGCAGCGAGCGCGGGTGATGCTGCCGAGCGCGGGTGGGGCGCCACCCGCGCTCGGCAGTTTCACCCGCGCTCGCGTAGATCGGGGTCAGCCCTCGTGGGTGTCCTCGGTGCGGCGCAGCACCTCGGTGAGGCGGTTCGCCGCGGAGACGACGGCCCCGGCGTGCAGCCGGCCCGGCTGGCGGCCCATCCGCTCGATCGGTCCGGAGACCGAGACGGCGGCGAGCACGCGCCCGGACGGGCCGCGCACCGGCGCCGAGACCGAGGCGACGCCCGGCTCGCGCTCGCCGACCGACTGCGCCCAGCCGCGCCGGCGGACGCCGGAGAGGACGGTCGCGGTGAAGGTCGCACCCTGCAGGCCGCGGTGGAGGCGGTCGGGCTCCTCCCAGGCGAGGAGCACCTGCGCCGCGGAGCCGGCGAGCATGGTGAGCGTTGCGCCCACCGGGATCGAGTCGCGCAGGCCCATCTGCCGCTCGGCGGCGGCGACGCAGATGCGCTGGTCGCCCTGGCGCCGGTAGAGCTGTACCGACTCCCCGGTGTGGTCGCGGACCGCGGTGAGCACGGGGCCTGCGGCCGCGAGGAGACGGTCCTCGCCGGCGGCCGAGGCGAGCTCGTTCAGTCGCGGCCCGAGGATGAACCGGCCCTGCATGTCCCTCGCGACGAAGCGGTGGAACTCGAGGGCGACGGCCAGCCGATGGGCGGTGGGACGGGCCAGATGGGTGGCAGCGACGAGCTGCGCGAGTGTGGCGGGGCCTGCCTCGAGGGCTCCCAGAACCGTGGCGGCCTTGTCAAGGACGCCGACTCCGCTAGAGTTGTCCATGTGGCGATATTGGCATCTCAGTGGATGAGATGCAAGCCCAACCGGCCGACAAGGCCGTAGATCACGACGAGACGGACGCGGCTACCGCCGCACCGAGAGGTGGAACATGAGCGGCACCCTGGCGGAGAAGGTGTGGGACGCGCACGTCGTGCGCGAAGGCAGTGACGGGGCTCCCGACCTCCTCTACATCGACCTTCACCTCGTCCACGAGGTGACCAGCCCCCAGGCGTTCGAGGGCCTGCGGCTGGCGGGGCGTCAGGTGCGCCGACCGGACCTCACGATAGCGACCGAGGACCACAACACCCCGACGCTCGACATCGACCTGCCCATCGCGGACCGCACGAGCCGCACGCAGATCGAGACCCTGCGCCGCAACGCGGCGGAGTTCGGCGTCCGGATCCACTCCCTGGGCGACGCCGACCAGGGCATCGTCCACGTCGTCGGGCCGCAGCTCGGGCTGACGATGCCCGGCCTCACCGTCGTGTGCGGTGACTCCCACACGAGCACCCACGGCGCGTTCGGCGCGCTCGCCTTCGGCATCGGCACGAGCGAGGTCGAGCACGTCCTCGCGACCCAGACCCTGCCGCTCCAGCCGTTCAAGACGATGGCGATCAACGTCGACGGCACGCTGCCCGAGGGCACGACCGCCAAGGACATCATCCTCGCGATCATCGCCAAGATCGGCACCGGCGGCGGCCAGGGCTACGTCCTGGAGTACCGCGGCGAGGCCATCCGCTCCCTGTCGATGGAGGCGCGGATGACCATCTGCAACATGTCCATCGAGGCGGGCGCCCGCGCCGGCATGATCGCCCCCGACGAGACGACCTTCGCCTACCTCAAGGGCCGTCCCCACGCGCCCGAGGGCGCCGACTGGGACGCCGCCGTCGA